>JBKQTR010000136.1:0-4009 GCA_052143095.1 Allostellaceae bacterium | reverse complement strand
TGCCGCTGCCGATGTTGGCCTGTACCATGCACTGCCACTGCGCGAAAGCCATCCCCAGCCCCTCGGGCGACCGTTGCTCGATCAGGAGCCTCCGGTGCCGCAAGCGCAATTCGGACGGAGCATTGTTCGGGCGCCATCCGTGCCAGATTCACCTATAATGCGGACAAGCCCTTGAATCGGGCGCTCTGTGATTCGCTCCGTTCGGTCGATTTCGCTACGATGCGGCTCGCATCCTCGGCGTTTGACTTTGTCGCATAGCGTAGCCCGCGCAGCCTTTCGACCATGCATTGGCGCAGTCGCATCACTTCGGCTCCAGCGCCGCCTCCCACATACGCTCAAAATGAGCATCGAATTTCGCCGCGGCACCGGCGTCACGGATCACGACGCTCTCGATAGGTTTCAATGCGGCTCATCGTCTTGAAGATCGCTCTACGATCAATCGCCTTCGAGATCAGATACGAGTGACGACGCCGAGCGTAGACCAGTCGGGGCGGCAACGAACAAGGGGAATCCACCGCCGAGGACAGTGTGCATCAATAATTCTCGATCCAATCGAGTGTTGCGCGACTCGCAAGACGTCTCAGGGACCAACAGGCAAGCGTGACATGCCGCGCCTTGCAAAGGGTAGTCGTCGCTGCCGTTGCTATGTTCAGCGCAGATGGGGTCGTTGGAGCAGAGCGCAAGCCGACGAGTCGCGCGAGCCAGCAGTTCGCCCGCTTGCTCAGCCGTGCTGCTCAATCCGCCCAGCGTACCTTGGCCCCCAGCTGTGGAGGTATAGATGAGGATGCCGAATCTGTCGCGCTGCGCGGGGCCGCTGGCGTAGATGCGCTCTTTCAATGAGGAGAGGGGATAGCCGCATTCAAGCGCAAGCTCCGCCATGAATGCATGTGAGAGAGAATGGAGGGCCCAATATCCGGCGCCGAGGTGCACGGGCGGGCGGTTGAACCGCTCCGCCTCACGATGCTCGCGATCCCGAAGAGTTGCCGCCTTTGCCACGATCTGCGGGCTGTCCAACCATCTCTTCAGGAACGCCGCCGCGATGTGAAGAAATATGCCCTCGCCGAATTGCTCGATGGCGGGAAGCCATTCGACGCTGCGGGCGAGATCGGCCCCATTCACGGCGAGCTGAATTTCGTCGAGTTCGCTTTCCGCCGAAGTCGGTGGAGGCTCCAGGCGCGTGAAGCCATAGAGGCACGTGACTTCGCGCAGCCGATGCACTTTGACCACATTCTTGAGGAATGCGGCCCAGGGCTCCTGAAGCCCGAGGCCATCGCGCGACAAAGTCTCGGCGTACAGGAATGAGCCCGCGGTATCGCTCCCGATGAATGGAGCTCCACTGGCAAGCAGGTCAAATTCGGCGATGCGCGGATTGATGTTCGGCGAGGAAGACTCGGACGATTCCCTGGACAGCGCCTGTTTGATCTCGTCGTCCGAAAAATCCTTGAACGCCTCTTTCGTTTGAGGAATCGCCCTGAGGACATCGAGGAAATTCGGCAGCGCGCGGATGCCGTCGATCGTCGTCCTATGCTCCGCGATCGCCTGCCGGACGCGGTCGTCCGCTTTCGTCAGCGAGATTACCGTGACCGTCTGAGGGAAATAGGTATTCGTCGCCGACCTGGGCAGAAGCCGCAGGTCATCGCTGCATGCCTCCTCCGCAACGCGGCGCGGCGTCAGCCAGGGACTGTGGCAGGCGCAGGCGCCCAGGAACTTGGGCTTGTAGAGATCGGCCAATGTCACCGAGGCGCCGCAGGTGCATCGAACCGAAATATCCGACGGGTCCGAACTCACGCCGCGTTCCACCCAGAAAAGAGGCTTGCGGCAGGAGCGGTCGCCGTTGCGATGGGCGAGGAATCGCCAGTCGATGTCCTGGAGATGGCCCTTGGCGCAGGCGCCGACGAAGCGGATCGGATTCACGTCCGCTTTCTTTGCGTCTCCCTTATAGGACAGCTTGCCGGCATTGGTGACGGAGAGGTCTGCGAACTCGACGATCCGCCTGCGCTTTTCGGCCCCGGAGGCGGAGGAGCCCGAGTCGCCGTCGTCCCCCGCCGTCGGCGGTTCGTCGACGAGGAACCAGGTCGGAAAAAGTCGAACTTCCACGCCAGGCGCGTTGGGGTCGCGGCGGTCCTCGTCGTACATCGGTGGGTGACGCAGGCCTGCAAAGCCCGAACTCAGCTTCGCGCCAAGCTGCTGGCGCAGGAGCGCGACTAGGCGTTCCTCTTCGACGGGTCGCCAGTTCGAACCGGCATATCGCCAGTCCTGAAGGCCGGCCACGACGACGGCGTGTTCGGGAAGGTCCAGCATCGCGCCGGGCCCGTAGGTCAACAGGAGCTGACTGAAATTCTGGGTTATGTCCGCCATGGTCGATCCGCTACGGGAAGGAGCCGCCGTCGGGCCGCCTGATCTTCAGAAGGGCCACGGGCTCGGTGTCGCGCATCGATCGGGCCGCGAGGAACCATTCGCGCTCGGGATCCATGTTCGGCTGTTGTTCGAAAGGGACCTGGAGCAGGCGTCGCACAGGCTCTTCATTCGCGTAGGCGAAGTCGCCGCCGTTCCTCGTCTGCTTGTCCGCGATGTCGATCCAGGCCTTCTTCAATTGGTCGAGACGCGCCAGACATCTTTGAATGGCCGCGCCGTCCTGCCCGGCGGATCGCATCTTCGCCTCGACCCCGTCTTTGACACGCTGATAGGCGCTTGCGGCGCTGGCGATCCGATCCGCCGCTTTGTTAGGCGTGAGGTCCGGGTCGACGTGGCGAAGCACGGCGACGAGTGTCGCGGCCAGAGCGCGGTCCAGCGCGCGGGGCGCAAAGGGCGTCACGCTCGTCGCTTCAACGGCGCGATAGAAGCTCATGTGGAAGGAGCGGAACTGTTCGTAGTGCGTGCGGTCGCGGGGCTTGTGGATGTTCAGCAGCGTCACGACTAGGCCGGGCTTGAGCGCTTCGCGTCCGACGCGAGACGTCGCCTGGATGTATTCCGCCGCCGTTTTCGGCTGGCCTTGAACGACCATGAGCCCAAGTCGACCGATGTCGAGGCCGACGGAAATCATGTTTGTAGCCAGCGCAACGTCCACGGCGTTTTTCTCGCAGGCGGGATCGCCAAGACGCGCGCGCGCTTCCGATACCTGGTCGGTGCTGTAGCGCGAAGTCAGCTCTTGGATTTCCCGCAGCGTTCGGTTGTCGAAGGGAGCGCCTGTCGGCTCGCGGCGAACCCGGTTTCTTCCGTAATTGGTCAGGTGCGCGCGCACTTCGTCATCGACGATCCGGCGCGCGCCGCCGAGTTCGCGCAGCGCGTTGAAGTAGCAGAGTGTCGTCAGGTACGGATCGGCGGGATCGTTCCTGCCGCCGGACGAGAGCGCGGCCGCGCCGGCCAGCAACGTCTGCAAAGCGCGGAGGAAGACGAGCTTCGGCCCGCGCCCAGGCGAAGCCACGCCGACATAGAGCCGGGATGGGGTTTCCTTTTCGACTTCGGCGAAGAAGGAATTGGTGCGGTCGACGCCGGGCGGGGGGAATATCGCCGTTCGATCGCGACCGAACAGGTTGCGGATCTGCGTCTCCGCCCTCCGCACCGTGGCTGTCGATGCGACGATCTTTGGTCCGCGCCGTTCCCCGTTGATCAGCCGCGAAGCCAAAAGGTCGAAGGCCGTCTCGTAGAGACCGGCGATGGTGCCGAGCGGGCCTGAGATCAGATGGAGTTCGTCCTGGATGATGAGGTCGATCGGACGCAATTCGCCGGCGAGCCGCGTTCCGCCGCCGGGTTCGGCCGCACCGTAGAAGCCTGACGCGTCATACCGTTCGACGTGGCCGAAAAAGGCGCCAGCGCGGCCTTCCCACGGCACGTTGGCGAACTTGTCGATGGTCGCGATCATGAAGGCCGGCTGGCGGCGATAGATTTCCTCGTCGACGACGACGATCGGCAGGCGGTCTTCCGTGGCGAACGGGCAGCCGCCCACGTTGTCGCAGTGAATGTCCAGCCGTTGCGGCATAGCGGCAGTCGGACGCAGCCGAAAGCTGTC
>JBKQTR010000135.1:0-5366 GCA_052143095.1 Allostellaceae bacterium | reverse complement strand
CATGGACGAGCGCAGCTTCGAGCGCAAAGCCTTCCTGCGCCAGCTCGCCGAGGACATGCGCGAGACGGCGGCGGCGCTCGCCGGCATCGACCTGTCGGTGATCGCCGCGGCATGAGGTCGCGCGCGGAGGCCGCGCCGGCGTTCCGCCTGCGCGACGCCGAGGATGCCGATATGGCGGGGATCGCCGAGATCTATGCCCATCACGTGCGCTTCGGCCTCGGCTCCTTCGAGGAGGAGCCGCCGGGGGTCGAGGAGCTGCAGCGGCGGCGCCGCGAGGTGCTGGCGCGCCTGCTGCCCTATCTCGCCGCCATAGCGCCCGATGGCACGGTGCTGGGCTATGCCTATGCCGCGCCCTACCGCACGCGCTCGGCCTATCGCTACAGCGTCGAGGATTCGATCTATTCCGCGCCGGCGGCCGGAAGGCGCGGGGTCGGCCAGGCGCTGCTCGCGGCGCTGATCGAGCGCTGCACCACGCTGGGCTACCGCCAGATGGTCGCGGTCATCGGCGACAGCGGCAATCTCGCCTCGATCGGGCTGCATGAGCGGCTGGGCTTCCACCGGGTCGGGCTGCTGCCGGCGATCGGCTACAAGCACGCAAGCTGGGTCGACAACGTGCTGATGCAACGCGCGCTCGGAAGCGGCGCAGCCGAGCGCCCCTGACCTTCCGATCCGAGCCCTGATTCGGGGAAGTCACCGTTCCCCGCACTGCAGCATCGCAATGGCCACGGCAGCATCCGGGAAGCCGTTGGTGCAACGCACTTGGTGCAGCGCGGCGGGCATGAAAAAAATGGGCCGTGCGGTTAGGCACGGCCCAAGTTTAGGGAGGAAACGCCTAGAAGACGTACGGCAGGTCGTCGGGCGACGACCGATGCCGCACTGCACAATATGCCCCCGCCGACACCACAAATCAAGCGCAAAAACGCAGGTGCGAAAAAATCAAAGAACTGCGGCATTTCGCCACAATATAAGCGAATCGTACCCGCTATTATTGCGTTGCACAATGAGGTGAACCGTCGGCCGCCGGCGCACGTTAACCATGCAATGGGCGAGGGGCTGCCATTGCCGGAGGCGGGGGAGCGCTGGGCCTTGTTCCTCGATGTCGACGGCACGCTGGTGGCGATCGCCGCGACCCCCGAACAGGCCCGGCCGGACCCGGCGCTGCTGCCGCTGCTGCAGCGGTTGAGCCGCGCTTGCGACGGCGCGCTGGCCCTGGTCAGCGGCCGCAGCCTCGCAAACATCGATCAGCTCTTCGCTCCGCTGCGCCTGCCGGCCGCCGGGCTCCATGGCTGGGAGCGGCGGCGGGGCGACGGCAGCGTGGTGCGGCGCGAGCCTGCAACCGCGCCGCTGGCGCGGCTGCGGCCGCGTCTTGCCGCCTATACCGCGGCGAGGCCCGGGCTGCTGCTGGAGGACAAGGGCGCCAGCCTCGCGCTGCATTACCGCCTGGCGCCCGAGCGCGGCGCGGCGGCGCGGCGCTTCGCCCGGCGGCTCGCCGCGGCCGAGCCGGAGCTGCACCTGCGCGACGGGCGCAAGGTGGTGGAGCTGCAGCCACGCGGCGCCGACAAGGGTCAGGCAATCCTCGCCTTTCTCGAGGAGCCGGTGTTTGCCGGCAGGCGCCCGGTCTTCGCCGGCGACGACGCCACCGACGAGGACGGCTTTGCCGCGGTCAACGCCGCCGGCGGGCTGTCGCTGCGGGTGGTGGAGGACGAGACGCGCGGGCGCGGGCGGAGCGCCGCGCGCTACACGCTTGCCGGCATGGCGGCGCTCAGGGCGTGGCTCGGCGCGCTGGCGCAACGGCTTGAGGCGGAGCAGCGCACGGCGCGCACGGGAACGGCCGGCTTCCATTCCGTGTTGAGCAACTAATGGCCTTGCCGCAACCCCCCTCACCGCCGCTGGCGCGCCTGTCGCCGCCCGTGCCGCTCGCCATACCTGCGCCCAGCATGCGCCGCGAGCCCGTGCCGGCGCGCCGCCTGGTGGTGGTGTCGAACCGCGTCGCCATGGCCGATCCCGCCGGCAAATCCGCCGGCGGCCTCGCCGTCGGCATCCTCGCGGCGCTGCGGCGCAGCGGCGGCATGTGGTTCGGCTGGAGCGGCGAAGTCGGCGACGCGCCAAGCGGCACCACCGAGATCGTCGAGAGCGACGAGATCACCTATGCCAGGCTCGACCTCGCCCGGCGCGACTACGATCAGTATTACAACGGCTTCGCCAACCGCGTGCTCTGGCCGCTGTTCCATTACCGGCCGGAGCTGATGGAGTATCGGCGCGAGGATTTCGCGGGATATCTGCGCGTCAACCGCCAATTCGCCGTGCGGCTCGCGCCACTGCTCAAGCCGCAAGACATGATCTGGGTGCACGACTATCATCTGATGCCGCTCGCCGACGAGCTGCGCCGGCTCGGCGTCGAGCAGCCGATCGGCTTCTTCCTGCATACGCCCTTTCCGGCGGCCGAGATGTTCCGCACCCTCCCGAGCCACAGCCAGCTGATGCAGGCGATGTGCGCCTTTGATCTCGTGGGCTTCCAGACCGAGAGCGATGTCGCGGGCTTCCGCGACTATCTGCTGCGCTACGCCGGCGCGGCACCCGCCGGCGCCGGCGCGATCGGCGCGTTCGGCCGGCGCCTGCACCTGGCCGCCTTTCCCATCGGCATCGATGTCGAGGCGATCGCCGGTCTCGCGGCGCAGTCGGCGGGCGCGCGACAGATGAAGCGGCTGCAGGAGAGCCTGCGCCAGCGCCACCTGATCATCGGCGTCGACCGGCTCGACTACTCGAAGGGGCTGCCGCAGCGCTTCAAGGCGTTCGAGCGGACGCTGGAGCGCTTCCCGGAGCTGCGCGGGCATGTCACGCTGATGCAGGTGGCGCCGCCGACGCGCAGCGAGGTGCCGGAATACACCCAGATCCGGCGCAGTCTCGAGACCGCCGCCGGCCACATCAACGGCCGCTTCGCCGAGTTCGACTGGATGCCGCTGCGCTATCTCAACAAGAGCTTCAACCACCGTACGCTGTGCGGCTTCATGCGCGCGGCGCGGGTCGGGCTGGTGACGCCGCTGCGCGACGGCATGAACCTGGTGGCCAAGGAGTATGTCGCGGCGCAGGACCCGGAGGATCCCGGCGCGCTGGTGCTGTCATGCCTCGCCGGCGCGGCGCAGGAGCTGACCGACGCGCTGCTGGTCAATCCGTTCGACGTCGACGGCGTCGCCGAGGCGATCCACCAGGCGCTGGTGATGCCGCGCGAGGAGCGCATCGAGCGCTGGCAGTCGATGATGGCGGTGCTGCGGCGAAACGACATCGCCGCGTGGCGCGAGAGCTTCGTTACGGCGCTGGGCGACGCGGCGCGGGCGCGCTGACATGACGCTGCCGGGCCTCCTCGGCGATATCGGCGCCACCAACGCGCGCTTCGCGCTCACCGGGGCGGCGGGCGGGAGCGAGCGCCAGCGCGTGCTCGCCTGCGACGACTATCCCAGCCTCGCCGCGGCGATCGGGGCATATCTCGCCGAGGCGGGCCTCGCCGAACCGCCGCTTCAGGCGGCGTTGGCGGTGGCCTCGCCGGTGACCGGCGATGCGGTGCGGCTCACCAACCATCCCTGGAGCTTCAGCATCGACGGGCTGCAGCGGGAACTGGCGCTGACGCGCCTGGTCGTGGTCAATGATTTCGTCGCCAACGCGCTCGCGGTGCCGCGGCTCTCGCCGGAGGATCGGCGGGCGGTGGGCGGCGGCGCCGGCGTCAGCGATGCACCCATCGGCGTGCTCGGCCCCGGCACCGGCCTCGGTGTCAGCGGGCTGGTGCCGACACCGGCGGGCTTCATCGCGCTGGCGAGCGAGGGCGGCCACGCCACGATGGCGCCGGCCGACGAGCAGGAGAGCGCGGTGATCGACCGCTTGCGCCAGCGGTTCGGCCATGTCTCGGCCGAGCGCGTGCTGTCGGGCCAGGGCCTGGTCAATCTCCACGCCGCCCTCGCCGATCTCGCCGGCGTGCCGGCCGAGCCCTTCACCCCGGCAGAGATCACCGACCGCGCCCTCGGCGAGAGCGAGCCCCTGGTGCGCGCCGCGGTCGACCTGTTCTGCGCCATGCTCGGCACGGTGGCGGGCAACCTCGCCCTCACCTTGGGCGCGCGCGGCGGCATCTACATCACCGGCGGCATCGTGCCGCGGCTCGGCGAGCGCTTCGCCCGGAGCGCCTTCCGCCAGCGCTTCGAGGCCAAGGGGCGCTTTCACGCCTATCTCGCGGCGATCCCGACTTACGTGGTGACGCATCCGGTCCCGGCGTTTCTGGGGCTGGCGGCGTTGTTGTCCCCGCAAGCGCGCTAGCGCTTGTCGGGACAACCCGGCCAACCGCTCTGCGGTTGGCCCCAGAGGGTTCGATCGCAAAGCGATCGAACGGGTTGTCCGCCAGCGATTACGCAGCAATCGCGAGAACCGCACAGCGCGGGCAAGCTGCCGATCTAGGCAAATTCCTTCCGGATCATCTCGCTGTGCTCACCGAGGGCGGGGACGCCGCCGGAGGGGGCGTCGGCGCAGAAGAGCCCAGGCGGCGCCGGGACGGTGATCTCGCCCTCAGGCGTCGGTACCCCGAGGCGGCGCAGCTGCGGGTGGCGCGAGAAATCCTCGACGCCGTTGAGATTGCCGAAGGCGATGTCGGCGGCTTTGAGCTGCTTGCCCAGCGCCTCGCGGGTCGCGCGGGCGAAAACCGCGGCAACGATGGCGTCGAGCGCGGCGCGGTTGGCGACGCGCCGCGGGTTGTCGGTGAAGCGCGGATCGGTGGCGAGCGCGCCGTCGCCGAGAATCTCGGCGCAGAAGCGCGCCCATTCGCGCTCGTTCTGAATGGCGATGACGATCTCCTTGCCGTCCGCGGCGGCGAAGGCGCCGTAAGGCGCGATCGAGGGATGCTGCAGCCCCTGGCGCGTCGGCGCCTTGCCGCCGAAATCGTAATGCAGCAGCGGCACCGTCATCCATTCCGCCGTGGCGTCGAACAGCGAGACCGACAGCACCGCGCCGGCACCGGTCCGCTCGCGCGCATAAAGCGCCTCGAGAATGGCGCTATAGGCGTTGAGCCCGGCGGCGATGTCGGAGACCGAGACGCCGACGCGGCCGGGCGCCTCGGGCGGGCCGGTGAGCGAGGCGAGCCCGGTCTCCGCCTGGATCAGCAGGTCATAGGCCTTCATGTCGCGATAGGGCCCGCTCTCGCCATAGCCGGTGATGGAGCAGACGACGAGCCGGGGGTGGCGCGCCTGCAATTCCTCGGGCGCGAAGCCGGCGCGCGCGGCGGCGCCGGGCGCGAGCAGGAGCCGGCTTTCCGGCGAGCCGCGCCCGTAACCTCGCGTGAGGATGCCGGGGCGCCGACCGGCGCCGCGTAGCAGCTCGGCCATGCGGAG
>JBKQTR010000134.1:0-27336 GCA_052143095.1 Allostellaceae bacterium | reverse complement strand
GCAACACGGGAAGCCCCGAGGCGTGGCCAGCGATGGCCAACCGGATGCCCGCGAGGGACAGGCCGGGCGCCCCGGGGTGGCGGAGAGGTCCGTCGTACCGCTGAAGCCGGGTAATGCCGGTGGAGGGAGGGGACCTCAGTTCAAGACGAACGCAACAAGTGGCAAGGGACCTGGAGATTGGGCAACCTATCAACTCCGAAGAGTGTTCAGAAGCTGCAGACGGCGTTGCACGCGAAAGCGAAGGCAGAAGCCGAGTATCGCTTCTACGCCCTGTACGACAAGATCAGCCGCGACGACATCCTGACGCATGCCTACGCTCAGTGCCGCTCCAACAAGGGCGCACCGGGGGTGGACGGTCAGGACTTCGCGGACATCGAGGCGTACTACACCGCTGTGCGGTTGCGTCGGTGGTTGCGCTTCAAGCACAAGGTCAGGCGACGCAAGGGCGGGACCTATCCACTCTCGCACCTTTACGGGCACTTCGGGCTCATACGCCTGACCCGGCTTGGGCACGACGTGGCGTGGGAGAAGGCGTGAGGTCTTGTCCGAGAGCCGGATGCGGGTGATCTGCATGTCCGGTTCGATGAGCGGGATGTGGAGACGGAGCTATGGTGAAGCTACTTAGGCACCGCCAACCGAAAGGGGCGGACACGGTTAAGCCTCACCTGTCGCCACCGCGTCACATCCCGACTCTACACTGCGCGGCGGACTGGCCGACGCCAATCGCCGGTTCGTGGCAAATACGGCCGAACGGTAGCGCCCACGTCCCGATGCGCTTGACAAAATCGACGCGCCACTTGCGTTGCGCCGATTGCAAGATCGTACCGTGGCTCGCAGCAAGGCTATCCATTGGAAGCAAGAGCGCCGGCGTCAAGCGACGCCCTGATCCTCCTGCTGCGGCAAAGCGGAGGATCAGGTTGCGTTGCCGACCAGCGCACTATAGCCGTTCCAGATTATCTCAATGCCAATGCAGAGCAGGATAAAGGCGGACAGCCGCACCAGCACGTCGGTGCCACGCTCACCGAGCGTGGCGACGATCGGTTCGGCAAAGCGGTAGCAAACATAAATCGTAACGGCGATTGCGACGAGCCCGGCAATGGCTGCGCCGCCGAGCAAGGCAAGGTCGGCAAGACCCACCACCGCCTTCGGCCGCTGGCTGCCGAGGGTGATGGCCACCGAGATCGATCCCGGTCCGACGGTGAGCGGCATGGTCAAGGGGTAGAAGGCGTCGGTTGGCGCACCCGACTTGGTGACGGTATCGGCGGCGCGCTGTTCCTCCACCTCCTGTCCGGCGTGAAGAAGCTTCCAGCCGAATGCGGTCACCACCAACCCACCAGCGATGCGCACAACCGGTAGCGTGATGCCGAAAAACTCAAGCACGTGCGACCCGACGAACAGCGAGCCCAGCAACAGGAAGAAGCCGTTGAGGGCGACGCGGCCAGCCAAGGCGTGGCGCTCCTCGTCGGTGCAATGTCGTGTCAGGCCAAGGAAGATCGGCGCGCTGCCTACCGGGTTCACGATCGGGAAAAGGCCGGCATAGACCAGCAGGAATGAATTAGCGATATCATTCATGGGGCCCGCCCGGATCAGCTCTGGTACGACGTGTCCTCTCGCGCGAGCCGCCGGACCATCGCTTGCCATGCATATTCTGCCCCGCCAGCGCCACTCTTGCCGAATTGAGCGGTGATGTCGATCGCCTTGGGTGAAGCATGCACGAGCTTGCTGCTGCATGCCATTGCCTGCAACTGCGCGCGTGCGGCTTTTTCCAGCAGGAACATTGCAACGAACGCCTGGCCTATGGTGGGGCTCGCCACCAGCGTGCCGTGATTGCGCAGGATCATGACGGACCTGTCACCGAGGTCGCGCACCAGCCGCTCGCGTTCCGCGAGATTGAGCGCGATACCTTCGTAGTCATGAAAAGCAAGCTGACTTTGGAAGAACATCGCCGTCTGCGTCAGCGGCAATAGCCCGCCTTCAAGCATGGAAAGCGCCATGCCTGCCTCAGTGTGAAGGTGGACGACGCATCCGACCTCCGGCCGGGCCGCGTGGATGGCGCTGTGGATGGTGAAGCCGGCGGCGTTGATAGGATATTTCGATTCGCCGATGATACGCCCCTCGAGATCGACCTTGACCAGATTTGACCCCGTTACCTCCTCGAAAGCGAGGCCGAAAGGGTTGATGAGAAAATGGTGCTCCGGCCCCGGGACGCGTGCGGAGATATGATTGTAGATAAGCTCGTCCCAGCCGTTCCTCTGCGCCAAACGATAACACGCGGCAAGCTCGATCCGAATCTTCCGTTCCTCGTCGCTCATCGGTGCATTGGCGAGCACCCGCTCGCCGGCCATCTCGACTGTATTCCCCATGGACTTCTCCTCAGCCAAAAGCGCTTTTGACACGGTTGGGCATGAGCGGCAAGTCGCGCAACCTCGCGCCTGTTGCATGGGCGATCGCATTGCCGATAGCGGCTGCGGTCGGGCCCTGCGCCGCCTCGCCTGCTCCCAACGATCTCTCTGCCGGGCGGTCGAGCACCGTCACCTTGATTTCCGGAACGTCGGGGAAGGTGATGATGGGGTATCGGCTCCAGTCGCGCGAGGTGATGTGTTCGGCGTTAAAGCGCAACTGTTCCTTGAGTGTCCAACTCACGGCCTGGATGATGCCGCCCTCGGTCTGGTTGATGAGGCCGTCGGGGTTGATCACTTGGCCGGCATCGATCGCCGCCAGCGCCCTGATAACGCGCGCTTGGCCGTTCTGCCGGTCGACCTCGACATCGATCACCACGGCCAGGTAAGCGGATAGGTTCTTGTATTTTGCAAAGCCGAAGCCGCGTCCCTTGCCGGTGCCGCCGGGCAGGCCCGGCTGCCAACCGGCAAAGGTGGCGGCGGCCTTGATGACGGCGATCGCGCGCGGATCGTTCAAGTGCCGCATGCGGAACTCGACGGGATCGACCTTTGCCGCACTGGCAAGATCGTCCATGAAGGTCTCGATGGCAAAGACATTGGCGTAAGCGCCGAGTGCACGCAGCGCCGACACGCGGATCGGCATCTGCGGGATGAAATGATGCGTCACGCGCTGACGTGGAAAGTCGTAGAGCGGGATGGCATTCCGATCGCCGCCGCCCGCCGGCTGCGGAATGATCTCGGGCTTGCCCGGCAATTTCGGCTGTGCCAAATGCCACGAAGCTAGAAGATTGCAGCCATCCTTTTGCGGCCGCGTGCTATGTGTGTTGGTCCAGACGTCGTGGGTCCAGTCGACGATCATGCTGGCATCGTCGAGGCCGGCGTGAAGCGCGACTGTCATCGCGGGACCATAAGGCTCCCAGCTGAACTCGTCATCGCGCATCCACTGCACCTTGACCGGCCGGCCGTTGCTGGCACGTGCGAGGAGAGCCGCGTCAAGCGCGACATCATCAGCGCCGTTATGCCCGTAACAACCGGAGCCTTGAGCGTGGACGCAACGGATCCTTGTGACATCCATGTCAAGCGCCTTAGCGAGATCGCGCTGCAAGGGGAAGACGCCCTGCGAGTGTGTCCAAACTGTAAGCTGTCCGTTTTCGAATTGCGCGACGGCGCAAGACGGTCCGATTGAGGCATGCGCTGTATAAGGCTTCGTATAGGTTGCGCCGAGCGAGACGCGTGCGGCTGGCGAGGTGTCGCCGCCCTTACTGCTGATGACGTGGTCCTCCGCCGGCAGGGATTTGAGGTATTGGCAGATATCATCAGGTGACGGCAGCGATGGTGCTTCACGCCAAGTCGCCGCGCGCGCGAGCTCGTCGCGTCCGGCAATTGCCTGCTCTTCGCGTTCGGCGACGACGCCGAGGAAGCGGCCATCACGGATGACCGTGATGATCCCGGGCAGTTTGCGCACGCGCGCTTCGTCGAAGGAGATGAGCTCCGCGCCGTAGCTCGGCGGCCGTGAGATGCGGCCGAAGAGCATGCCCGGCAACCTGATATCCTGTACGTAGGCGGCGCCGCCAGTGACCTTGGCTGGGATATCGAGGCGCGGTCTGCTCTTGCCGATGTTCTTGTGCTGCTCCGGCGGTTTGGGAGCCGCGCTCGCGCTCGCTTCGCGATGAAGCTGCGCTTCCGGGCTGAGCTTCCAATAGGTGACGCTCTCGCCGCCGTGCGCTGTGATGGTGCCGTCTTCGACAGTGAGCTGGTCGGTCGTGGTCTTGAGCTTTGTCGCCGCGAGCGTCAGCAGGATTTCGCGCGTCTCGGCACAGGCATAGCGGATCGCGGTGCCGCCATACTCGATCGATTGGCTACCTGAAGTGAAACCTTCATCGGGTGTCTGCGCCGTGTCGCCCGAGATCAGCCTTATCCGCTTGGGCGCGACGTCGAGCTCGTCGGCGGCGATCTGCTCGAGCGCGGTGAGGACGCCCTGGCCGAGCTCGACTTTGCCGGTAAAGATGGTAACCGTGCCGTCCGGGTTAATGCGCAGCCACGCATCGAGCAGCCGGTTGGCGGTTAGGCTGCCGGGCAGTTTCGGCGCGTCGGCGGCCCAAACGTGCGGCGTCAGCGAGAAGGCGATGGTGAGCGCGCCTACGGCGTGGCCGAAGCGCCGGCGGGTGAGGATGAAGGCAGTCATCGTGCCATCTCCGCTGCAGCTCGGGCAACCGCTCGGAGGATGCGCGCATGCGTGCCGCAGCGGCAGAGATTGCCGGCGAGCGCCTGGCGGATCGCCGCGTCATTCGGGGCCGGATTGTGCTGCAGCAACGCCGCGGTTGCCATTACCATACCGTTGATGCAATAGCCGCATTGTGCCGCTTGCTCTTCGATAAACGCCTTCTGCACGGGATGCGGTTTTTCCACCGTGCCCAGGCCTTCGATGGTCGTGACCGGCTTGCCCTGAGCGTCCTCGATCGGAAAGGAGCAGGAGCGCACCGGTTTTCCGTCCACTAGCACGGTGCAGGCGCCGCATTGCGCCAGGCCGCAGCCAAACTTTGCGCCGTTGAGCTCGAGGTCGTTGCGGAGAACATAGAGCAACGGCGTGTCTGGCGAGACGTGAAGCCGATGATTCCTGCCGTTGACGATGAGTTCGATGGCATCGGCCATGCGGATTCTCCTGAGTTTCTCTACGCTTAAAGTATAACACAGCAAACGCTTGCGGAATGATTACCGCGCGCCGCCGCCGGCCGCAGGCCGGCAAACCGCTTCCTCCCCCTCTCCCGTCACGGGAGAGGGGGATTTTTTTTGCCTTGGCGTCGCGAATCGCACGCCATAGCCGCTCCGGCGTCGCCGGCATGTCGAAATTACGGATGCCCAGCGGATCGAGGGCGTTATTGATTGCGTTCATTACTGCGGGGAGTGCCCCACCGTGCCGGCTTCGCCGGCGCCGTTGATTCCCAAGGGGTTTGTCTTGGCCGGCACCTCGTTGCTGCCGACCGCGATCATCGGCAAATCGTCCGCGCGTGGCATGCAGCAATCCATGAAAGATCCCGTAAGAAGTGGGCCGCTGTCGCGGTCATAGATCATGGCCTCGCACAGCGCCTGCCCCGCGCCCTGAGCGATGCCGCCATGGATCTGGCCTTTGAGCAGCAGCGGATTGACCACCCGGCCGACATCGTCGACCACCGCATAGCGCACAATCTTCACCACGCCGGTCTCGGGCTCGATATCGACCTCGCAGGCATGGCAGACATTGGGGAATTCGCGCAAGGACACCTCCTCGGGACGGCGCGCGATCCTGCACGCCAGCCCACACCGCTGTCCGGCCTCTGCAGCGCGGCCCCCTCGATGACGGGATGGGCCGTTGACATCCGCCGTCGCGCATGCGGATATGCCGGTAAAACTCGCTCTGGCGGGCGGTGGTGATCGGCCGATAAGCGATCCGGGATGACCAAGGGAGGATCGATAGTGAGGAGAAAGGCTTGGCTGGGCGCGACCTTCACCCTGCTGCTGGCAATGGTCTCGGCTGCCGCTGTCGCCGCGCCGCTCGAGTTGCGCGTCGGCTGGGCGGTGGTGCCGGGTCAGCTCACCTCGATCATTTTCGCGAAGCCCGAGCTTCTGCTGCATTACGGCAAATCCTATACCGTGCAGCTCATTCATTTCCGTGGCAGCGCGCCGCAGATCACCGCGCTGGCGGCCGGGGAGCTCGACATCGCCGCACTCGCCTTCTCCTCTTTCGGCCTCGCCATTCAGAACGCGCATATGGATGACCTCCGCGCCATCGGAGATCTCTATCAGGACGGTATCGACGATTACTATGCGAACGAATACCTTGTCCGCGCCGACAGCCTGATTCACAAGGTCGAGGATCTCAAGGGCAAGGTTCTCGCCACCAACGGAATCGGTGGCGCCATCGACATGGCCTTGCGGAAAATCCTCAGGGATCACGGGCTGGAAGACAAACGCGACTATCAGATTGTCGAGATACAATTTCCCAACATGGTGCCGGCGCTCGAGGAAAAGAAGGTCGACCTCGCCGGCATGGTCATGCCCTTCGCCCTGACTGCCAAGAAATTCGGAAAAGTACGCACACTGTTCACCATGAAGGATGCCATGGGCGAGGCGCAGACGACGCTGATGGCGGCGCGTCAGGGCTTCATCGATGCGCATCGCACCGTGCTCGTCGATTTTTTCGAAGACTGGCAGCGGGCTATGCGCTGGTACTACGACCCCGCGAACCGCGCCGAGGCGATTACGACCCTCGCCGACGCCACCAAGCAGCCGGTTTCGGTTTATGACGAGTGGATCTTCACCAAGCGGGACTATTACCGTAATTCGGACGTGATTCCCAATCTCAAGGCGTTGCAGAGCAATCTCGATGTTCAGAAGGAGCTGGGGCTACTCGCAATCTCGATCGACGTCGAAAAATACGCCGATCTCTCTCCAGTCAACGAGGCTGCGCGGCGGCCGCGTTGAGGCGGACGCGATGGCGCCACGATGACGGCGGGTATCTCCTTCCATGAAGTGACCCACACCTACCGGCCGCCGCGTGGTCGCCCGGTGCCGGCCTTGGAGTGCGTTTCGCTTGAGGTGCGCGAGCAAGAGTTCCTGGCGTTGCTCGGCCCCAGCGGCTGTGGCAAGAGCACGCTGCTCTATCTGCTCGGTGGATTTCTTCCGGTCGAGGCAGGCGCCATCACCGTCGCTGGCAAGCCGGTCGCCGGCCCTGGTCCGGACCGCGGCATCGTCTTCCAGAATTTCGCGCTTTACCCCTGGAAGACGGTGCGGCAGAATATCCTTTACGGTTTGGAAAAGCAGAAGCGCCCGCGCGCCGAGCGCGAGATGCGCGTGCGGGAGCTGATCGAGCTCGTGCATCTCGGAGGATTCGAGAACAGCTATCCCGCGGAGCTTTCCGGCGGGATGAAGCAACGCGTCGCCATCGCCCGCACGCTTGCCGTCGATCCTGCAATCCTGCTGATGGACGAGCCTTTCGGTGCTCTCGACGCCCAGACTCGTGCACTCATGCATGAGGAACTGTTGGCGATCATTCGTCGTACGCCCAAGACCGTCGTGTTCGTCACGCATGACGTACGCGAGGCGGTGTATCTCGCAGACCGCGTTGCCGTCATGTCCGCGCGGCCCGGCCGCATCAAGGAGATCGTCGATACCCGCTTTGCCGGCGACAGGGGCTCGGAGCTCGTGGGCACGCGCGAGTTTGCTGAGAAAGTGGAGCATCTCTGGGGGCTGGTGCGTGGCGAGGCGATCGCGGCGCAAGAGAGGCGCGAGCGATGAGGACCGCGCTGGCGCGTTACTCGCCGCTCCTGCTGCTGGCGGTCGCCTGGGAGGCAGCGCCGCGTCTCGGTCTTGTCAACCCCGACACCTTGCCGCCGCTCAGCGCCGTTCTACGCGCGTGGCTGCGACTGCTGCGGGACGGTGATCTCGCCGTCAACGGCCTGTCGTCGCTCCAAAATCTGGTGGCTGGCCTCGCGCTCGGCGTCGTCGTCGGCGTCGCGCTCGGCGTCCTGATGGCTTGGTACCGGTCGATCGAGATCCTGGTCAATCCGCTCATCCGCGTGCTTTACCCGCTGCCGCGCTCGGCGCTCATTCCCGTGATGATCCTATGGTTCGGCCTGGGCGCCGCGTCGAAGATCGCGGCGGTCTTCCTTGGCTGCCTGCTGCCGGTGGTGATCGGCGCCTTCAACGGCGCGCGTGGCGTCGAGCAAGTGCTGATCTGGTCTGCGCTCGCCGCAGGGGCCAAGCGTCGCGAGGTGCTGTGGGAGGTGGTGCTGCCGGCGGCAATGCCGGAGATTCTCGCCGGTATTCGCAACGCTCTGGCGCTTTCCTTCATCCTGCTGGTGGCGGCGGAGCTGCTCATCAGCCAGCGCGGCATGGGCTATCTCATCTCCTCCTTCGGCGAGGGCGGGGCCTATGACGCGATGTTCGCCTGTGTCGTCACGGTCTCCGCGGTCGGGTTCTTTGCCGACCGGCTCTATCTCCTCCTGATGGGGTTCGCGCTGCGATGGCGTGGCTAGGCGCGCTCGGCCACGCGGCGCTGCGCTGGGTGTCGATCCTCGCCGTGCTGATCCTGTGGCAGGCCTCTGCGGAGACACATATCGTCTCCGATTTCCTGCTGCCGCCTCTCTCGACGGTGGTTGTGCGGCTCTACCACGATGTCGTTTCCGGCGACATGATCCTCGGCATCGCGCTCACTCTCTACCGGGCTTTTGCCGGCTTCGCTCTGGCGGGTGTCTTCGGTATCGCCATCGGGATCCTGATCGCGCGCGTTCCGCCCATGCGCTGGTTCTTCGACCCGCTGGTGTCGATCGGGCTGCCGATGCCGAAGATCGCCTTCTTGCCGGTGTTCATTCTTTGGTTTGGCGTCTTTGACGCGTCCAAGATTCTGATGGTTGCCTTCTCCGCGGTCTTCCCGGTGATCGTGGCGACCTGGGCCGCGGCCGACGGCGTCGAGGGCGTGCTGCTCTGGTCGGCTCTCAGCCTCGGCGCAGGGCGCCACCGGCTGCTGTGGGAGATCGCGCTACCGGCCTCCTTGCCGCAGATCTTCACGGGCTTGCAGGTGGCGATGCCGATCTCGCTCATCGTCGAGATCGTGAGCGAGATGGCGATGGGCGGTGAGGGGCTCGGCGGGACGATCATGACGGAAATGCGCTTTGCCGATTCGCCGGGCGTGTTCGCCGGCATTGTCGCCATCGCCATCGTCGGCGCTGCGTTGGTCAAAGCGATGGAGTCGGTCCGCCGCCGGCTTCTGTTATGGCACCCGGAGGCGCTGGCCGCCTGAGAACCGCATTTTCTCGCCGCACGCCGAGGACCGATTTCTCAAAATACCGCTCCGGCAGCGTATGCCGATGGGTCAGGGCGCCCGAGACTGCCGGCCAAGCACCGAGCCGATGGCGATCCCGGCCTCGCCCGCGGGGATCTTCTTGCCGTCGTCGAGGCGGCAACGCAGCACCTCGATGAAGCCGCCTTGCGCGTGCACAGTGACGCTTTGGGCGCTCGTTGCTACGACTTGGCCGGGCGTCAATCCCTTTACCTGGGCAAAGCTGCGCGCGACGATCTTGCGGGATTCGAAGAGATAGAGCCGCCGCACGCCTTCCGTGGTCCAGGCGCCCGGGGCCGGGTTGCAGCCGCGGATGAGGTTGTAGACGATCTCGACGGGGCTCGCCCAGTTGATGCGCGACGCCGCCTCGCGCACCCATCCTTCATAGCTCGCCTGGCTCTCGTCCTGGATGCGCTCTTCGGCCTTGCCTGAGGTCACGAGATCGGCGGCTTCGACGAGCGCGGCGACGCCCAGCGGGAAGATCTTGTCGAAATAGAGGCTCGCCACCGTATCATCGGGGCCGATCGCCACCTCTTTCTGCAGGATCACCGGGCCTTCGTCGAGCCCATCGACCGGGCGAAAGATGGTGAGGCCGGTGTGTGTCCTGCCGAGCATCACCGGCCAGTTGATCGAGGATGGGCCGCGATGCTGCGGCAGCACCGAGGGATGGAACTGTATCGTGCCGTGGCGTGGCACGCGGCAGAAGCTCTGCGGCACGAATTGCAGGACATAGGCCATGACGCCGAGATCGACTGCGAGCCCGCGCAGCGCGTCGATGGTTTCCGCCGTACTGTAGCTCGCGGTCGGAAACACCGGCAGCTTCTTGTCGCGGGCGGCGGCGGCAAGCGGATCGGGCCTCGCGCCGGCCGGCTCCGGCGCAACGAACACGCCGGCTACCGTATCGCCCCGCGCCAGGAAGGCGTCGAGCACGGCCTTGCCGAAAACCTGCTGACCGATGATTGCAATTCGCATCAGAACCGTCCCCCTCGGCCGCAGGGGTAGCAGAGAACCCGTCCGCGGCCAACCGGTCTCAGCCGCTAGAGATTGGCGCTCCTCAGCGCGTCGCACACCGCTTCCGTCACCTGCGCCGTCGTCGCCTTGCCGCCGAGATCGGGGGTGTGCAGCGCCGGGCTGGCGGTGACGCGCTCGATGGCGGTCATCAGCCGCGTCGCCGCGTCGCGCTCGCCCAGATGCTCGAGCATCATCGCGGCGGTCCAGAAGGTGGCAATAGGATTGGCGATGCCTTTGCCGGCGATGTCGAAGGCGGAGCCGTGGATGGGCTCGAACATCGACGGGAAGCGCCGCTCTGGATTGAGGTTGGCGGTGGGCGCGATGCCGAGGCTGCCGGCCAGCGCCGCGGCCAGATCGCTCAGGATGTCGGCGTGGAGATTGGTGGCCACGACCACGTCGATGGTCCCAGGCTTCAGCACCATGCGCGTCGTCATCGCGTCGACGAGTTCCTTCTCCCAACTCACGTCGGGATAGTCCTTCGCGACTTCGGCGGCGATCTCGTCCCACATCACCATGGCATGGCGCTGCGCGTTTGATTTGGTGACGACGGTGAGATGGCGCCGCGGGCGCTTGCGTGCCAGCTCGAAGCCGAAGCGCATGATGCGCGTGACACCGGTCCGTGTGAACACCGAGGTCTCGGTGGCGACCTCCTCGGGCAAGCCGCGATGGACGCGCCCGCCATTGCCGGCATACTCGCCTTCACTGTTCTCGCGCAGGATCACCCAGTCGAGATCGCCCGGTGCGCAATTCCTCAGCGGCGGCGTGATGCCGGGCAGCACGCGCGCCGGCCGCACGTTGGCGTATTGGTCGAAGCCCTGACAGATCGGCAGCCGCAGGCCCCAGAGCGTGACATGGTCGGGGATACCGGGATCGCCGACCGCGCCGAAGAAGATGGCGTCGAAGCGGCAGAGCGCCTCGAGCCCGTCCTCCGCCATCATCCGCCCGTGCTTGCGATAATAGTCGGAGCCCCACGGGAAATGCTCGACGGCGAGCCGAAAGCCGCCATCGCGCGCCTGCAGCGCCTCGAGCACGGTCAGCCCCGCGGCGATCACTTCCCGGCCGATGCCGTCGGCGGGGATGGCAGCGATACGGTATTCACGCATAACGGGGCTCCCCTCCGTGTCGGAAACGCTTCCTACCGCCGCGGCGCTTGCGCATCAAGCGTCCGCCGCTCATCATCCGGTGTCCCGTTCGGGCTGACCGAGGCAGGCCATGAGCAGCGATTCCGGCCGTATCACCCGCGCCGCGCGCTACTACTACGACATCCACCGCAGCAAGCGCCCCCTGCCACCGACTCCGGAGGAGATCGCCGGCGTCGGCATCGATGAGGCCTATGCAATGCAGGAGGCGCTGCAGGCGCTTCTCATCCCCGAGCGCGGGCCCATCGCCGGCTACAAGATCGCCCTTACCACGCCGGTGATGCAGCAGCTGATGGGCATCGATCACTCGATCGCCGGCGCCATTTTTGCCAAGCTGGTCCATCCTTCGCCGGCGACGCTGCGCCATGCCGACTGCACCCGCATCGCCGTCGAATGCGAGATCGCCATGCGGCTCGGTACGGATCTGCCGGCGCGCGGCAAACCCTATGCGAAAGAGGATGTGGCGGATGCCGTCGCGGCCTGCATGCCCTCAATCGAGCTCATTGAGGATCATGCCTGCGACCAATACAAGCTCGTCGGCGGGCGGGGCCTCATCGCCAACAATGCCTGGAATGCCGGCTGTGTGCTGGGTCCCGCGGTCACGGACTGGCGCGCGCTCGACCTTGCCGCCGTCACCGGCACGATGGCGATCAACGGCGTCGAGATCGGCCGTGGCCGCGGCGGCGACGTGATGGGCGGCCATCCCTTGCACGCGCTCGCCTGGGTCGCAAACGCCGTTGCCGCGCGCGGCCGTCCGTTGCGGCGCGGCATGATCGTCCAGACCGGCAGCGTCGTCGCAACGCAATGGCCGAAGCCCGGCGACACCGTGACGGTGAGCTTCGCCGGGCTCGGCGAAGCGAGTGCGCGCTTTCTCTGATGGTCAGGGCCGCCGCTTCGTTGCCGCTTTTTCTCGTCGCCGCGTGCGGCGCGATGTCGGGGATAGAGGCAATTGGCGCCACCGCGGATAGCGTCACCTATCAATTTCCCGCCGACCAGGAGGACGAGGCGACGCGCCAGGCGATGCTCTACTGCGCCAATCTCGGTCGCAGCGCGGTGCTGACATCGGCCGAGCCCGAAGCGGGCGGGCTCACCCTCGCGGTCTATGATTGCCGCTAGCCCCGCGGCTGTCGCACGAAGCGCCACCATAGATATCCCGCACCCGCCACCAGGAAAGCGACAGCGAGCGCGCCCAGCAGCGGCGTGACCTGGTGAAACTCGTGCACATAGACCAACACACCCTTGCCGAGCCAATAGGAGAGGATACCCCAGAAACCCACCCACAGCGCCGCGCCGAGGGCGTTCAGCGCGAGAAAATGCAGCCAATGCATGCCGAGGGTCCCGGCAACGATGCCGTTGAACTGACGCAGGATGACGACGAAGCGGGCGAAGACGATCACCGAGCCGCCATAGCGCTCGAAGAATGCTTCCACCTGCTTCAAGCGATCGTCGGTGATGCCGATGCGCCCGCCATAGCGCACCATGAGGTGATGGCCGCCGAAATGGCCGATGGCATAGCCGATATTGTCGCCGATGACGGCGCCCGCCCAGGCAAGCGGCAGCAGCAGGTAGAGGTTGAGCGCGCCGGTCGACGCGCTGATCGCGCCGGTGATGAGCAGCGCCTCGCCCGGCGTCGGCAGGCCGAAATCCTCGAGCAGGATGCCCAGCGCCACCGCGAGATAGCCGTAATGCTCGATGTAATGGCTTACCTCGGCGAAAAATCCGTGATCCACGGGCGTCGGCCGCGTCGCGCGTCAGGAGGCAGCGTCGCCGCGACTACCGCCGCGCGCCGCCGACCAGCCGTCGGGATCCTCGAGAAAGGCCTTGACCGCGGCGAATTGCACCGGCGTGAAGTAGCCGAGCCCTTGCGCCACGCGCAGCGCGTCCCACCAGGTGGCGAGCCAGTGGAGGCTGACCCCTTCGGCCTCGAGGCTAGCCATGCTCTGGGGGAAAATGCCGTAGTTGAAGATCACGAAACTGTGGGCGATGACGCCGCCAGCTTCGCGGATGGCGCGGACGAAGTTGAGCTTCGAGCTGCCCTCGCTGGCGAGGTCCTCGACCAAGACGACACGCGCGCCGTCGGCCATCTCGCCCTCGATCTGCGCGTTGCGGCCGAAGCCCTTCGGCTTTTTGCGGACATAGAGCATGGGCAGCGCTAGCCGCTCGGCGATCCAGGCGGCAAAGGGAATGCCCGCCGTTTCGCCTCCGGCCACCGCATCGAGCGATTCGTGGCCTGCTACTCGTTCGATCCGGTCGGCGCCGAGGTCCATCAGCCGGCGGCGCGCGCGCGGGAAGGAGATGAGGCGCCGGCAATCGACATAGACCGGGCTGACGCGACCCGAGGTGAAGGTGAAAGGCTTATCCGGGCTGAACAGGACAGATTTCGTCTCCAGCAGGATTCGGGAGGTGATCTCGGCGGCATCATCCGCTGGGGTCGTCGCCATCGGCTCCTCGGTCACGCGGCAGTTGGCGCATGTTTAAGGCCAAATCGCCCATGGAGCAATGTGCTAGGTTCGCGGAAACTAGGAGGCGAGGATGGCGCAGGAAGTCCTGATCGAGCGCGACGACGGCATCGTCACGGTGACGCTCAACCGACCTGACCGGCTCAACGCGCTGACCTGGGCGATGTGGGAGGGAGTAAGGGACGCCTTCACCGCGCTCGAGGTCGAGGACGATGTCCGCTGCGTCGTATTGCGGGGCGCGGGCGACAAGGCGTTTGCGCCAGGCGCCGATATCGCGGAGTTCGCGGAGCTGCGCGCTAATTTCGAGCAGGCGCGCGCCTATGGCCGTCTCATGCATGGCACCATGCGCGCCATCACCGAGTCGCGCCACCCTAGCGTGGCGCTGATCCAAGGCATCTGCGTTGGCGGCGGGCTCGAACTGGCGATGCTCTGCGATATCCGCATCTGCGGCGAGGGCAGCCGCTTCGGCGTTCCCATCAACCGCCTCGGCGTCACCATGGGCTATCCCGAGATCGCGGCGCTTATCAAGCTGGTGGGGCGTCAGACCGCGCTCGAGATCCTGCTCGAAGGCCGCGTCTTCGGTGCCGCGGAGGCGAAGGAGAAAGGGCTCGTCAGCCGCGTCGTGCCCGATGCACAGGTGGCGGAGGAGGCCTATGCCACGGCACGGCGCGTCGGCGCGGGCGCGCCGCTGGTCAATCGCTGGCACAAGAAATTCGCCCGCCGTCTCGATGACCCGCGCCCGCTTGACGCCAAGGAGTTCGACGAGCCCTACGAGACTTTCGACACCGGGGATTTCCGCCAGGGCTATCGGAGCTTTCTCAAGAAGGCGGCGCCGACCTTCCGCGGGCGGTAGCGGCTCATGCGCCGGGGATCGGCGTGCGCATCTTAGTGGGCGTGAACGGCCCTGAGCGCAACCTTGTGCCGGTGGCGTCCTTGGCATCGAGCGTGGCCGCGCGATCGATCAGCGTCGGCGGACCTTTACCTTTGGGGTCCCAGCCAAGCTCACCCTCCCGCATCCATTGCGCGCGCGTACTGGGCCGTCCCGTCGCCCGCGCCGGCAGCGAACCGATATTTGACTCGCTGGCATGATTGGAACAAAATAGGAACAAATAAGTTAACTCCATGGCATGACCGAGACCAGCCAAAGCGGTCGCCTCGCGGCGCTGCGCCGTCGCCTCGAGGCGTTGGAAAGGACGGGGCGGCAGGGCCGGGCGGTCCTGCCTTTCGCCTTGCCTGAAATCGATCGAGCCTTGCCTGGAAAGGGCTTGGCCTTGGCTGCGCTGCACGAGGTGACGGGGGCAGGGTCCGAGGAGGAGGACGGCGCCGTGGCTGCCGCCTTCCTCGCCGGCATCCTGGCACGGCTCAAGCCGGAGCTGCCGGTGCTGTGGTGCCTGGCCGAAGGCGATCTCTACGGGCCGGGGCTGGCCGCCTTCGGCCTCGATCCCGGGCGGCTGATCCTGGCGCAGGCACAGCATCCTCGCGAGGTGCTGTGGGCGATGGAGGAGGGGCTGAGAAGCTCGGCGCTGGCCGCCGTCGTCGGCGAGTTGGAGGCGCTTTCCTTGCCGGCGAGCCGCCGGCTGTTGCTGGCCGCCGAAGCCTCCGGCGTCACCGGTTTTGCGTTGCGGCGCTGGCGCGACGGCGAGCGGGCGGCGGCGCAGCGTCTGGCTCCCAACGCGGCGCAAACCCGCTGGCAGATCAAGGCGCTGCCGGGCGATGTCGCTGCCGGCGAGCCCGGGATCGGTCGGGCACGTTGGCAAGTCGAGCTCTGGCGCTGTCGTGGCGGCGTGCCAGCATCCTGGATCATGGAGGCGTGCGATGCGACGGGTCATGTGTCTCTGGCTGCCGTGCTGGCCGATCGACCGGCGGCACGGCAGCCTGCCTCTCGCACCGGATAGGCCCTTCGCTCTCGCTCTCTCGGTCGGCAACCGTCGCCTCGTCACGGCCGTCAACGCCGCTGCCGAGGGGCTCGGCATCGCGCCGGGCCTGCCGCTCACCGATGCGTGGGCGCTTCATCCCGCGCTTGCCGTCGCCGAGGCCGATCCCGCCGGCGATGCCGCGGCACTCCGGCGGCTCGCGCATTGGTGCCACCGCTACAGCCCCTGGACCACGCCGCACGGTGCTGACGCGATCCTCCTCGATGTCACCGGCTGCGCCCATTTGCGTGGCGGCGAGGCGAGCTTGGCGCACGCGCTGGTCGAGCGGCTCCGGCGGCAAGGCATCGCCAGCCGTGCCGCCATCGCCGAGACCGCCGGCGCCGCCTGGGCGGTGGCACGGTGCGGCGGCGCCGAGAGCGCGGTGGTGCCGCCGGGCGAGGTGCGGGCGGCGGTCGCTCCCCTTCCGATCGCGGCGCTGCGGCTCGATCCCACGCAGGCGGCCGAGCTCGAACGGCTCGGGCTGCGCCGCATCGGCGCTCTCTACGCCTTGCCGCGCGCTGCGCTTGCCGCGAGGTTCGGCGCAGGGCTGGCGGAGCGTCTCGACCAGGCGCTGGGTGCGGCGGCGGAGCCGCTCTCACCGCTGCCGCCCAAGCCTGCGCGCTGGGTGCGGCGCCGCTTTGCCGAGCCGATCGGCACTCCCGAGGCGCTTGCTGCCGCGACAGAGGAGCTGCTGGAGGGGCTCTGCCGCGTGCTCGGTGCGGAGATGCTCGGTGCGCGCCGGCTGGTGCTGAGCTGCTATCGCGTCGATGGCGCGGTGACGCAGGTGACGGTCGGCACGGCACGGCCGACGCGTGACCCCCGCCATCTCTTCCGGCTTTTTGCCGAGCAGTTCGGCACGATCGATCCCGGTCTCGGTATCGAGGACATGGCGCTGGCGGCGATGGCGGTGGAAAGCCTGGCGGCGGCGCAACTCCGCTTGGCCACGGCCGCCGCCGTTCAGCCTGCGGTGGTTGCTGCCGGGATCGTACCGTTCCCCGGCGACAAGACCGTGGCGCGGCAGGTCGCGCGCGCGGTGCTGGCGGCCGAAGGCAGGGATCGCGATATCGGCGATGCGGCAGTGCTCGCCGCTCTCGTCGATCGCCTGGCCAATCGCCTGGAGCTGTCATCGGTCGGGCGCCTTGAGCCGCGCCAGAGCCATGTGCCGGAGCGCGCCCAGCGCCTCGCCCCGGCCGTTGCCGTGCCACAGGGCGCTTGGCGGCTCGACCCGCCGCGGCCGATCCGTCTTTTGCCGCGGCCGGAGCCGGTCGAGGCGGTGGCGCCGGTGCCGGACGATCCGCCGATCCTGTTCCGCTGGCGCCGCTTGCAGCATCGCGTGCGCCGCGCCGACGGGCCGGAGCGCCTCTGCGGCGAATGGTGGCGCGGCGGCACGGAGGCGGCGGCGCTGCGCGACTATTACCGTGTCGAGGACGAGGCAGGGCGGCGCTTCTGGCTTTATCGCGAAGGCCTCTTTCTGCCGCAGAGGGCGCCGCGCTGGTTCCTGCACGGGCTCTTCGCGTGATGCCATGACCGCCTATGCCGAGCTGCAGGTCACCAGCAATTTCTCCTTCCTGCGCGGCGCCTCGCACCCGGCCGAGCTGGTGCTGCGCGCACAGGAGCTGGGCCAGGGCGCCGTCGCCATCACCGACCGCAACACGCTCGCCGGCATCGTCCGCGCCCACAGCGCTGCCAAAGAGCACGGTTTCCGCCTGGTCATCGGCTGCCGGCTCGATCTCACGGACGCGCCGAGCCTGCTGTGCTTTCCCACCGACCGCGCCGCTTATGGCCGGCTTTCCCGCCTGTTGACCCAGGGCAAGAGGCGCGCGGAGAAAGGCGAGTGCCGGCTAGCTTATGCCGATGTGGCCGAGCAGGGCAGCGGACAGGTGCTGATCGCGTTGCCGCCCGACCGGCCCGATGCCGGCTTTGCCGATTTCCTCATCCGTCTGGCCGGCGATTTCCGCGGCTCCGCCTATCTCGCCGCGCACTACCTCTATCGCGGCGACGACGCCCGGCGCGTTCACCGCCTGGCGGCGCTTGCCGAGCGGACGTGGCTGCCGCTGGTCGCCACCAACGACGTGCTCTACCACGTGCCGCATCGACGCAACCTGCAGGATGTCGTCACTTGCATCCGCGAGGGCTGCACCATCGTCGAGGCAGGCTTCCGCCTCGAGGCCCATGCCGAGCGCCATCTGAAGCCGCCGCAGGAGATGGCGCGCCTCTTTCGCGATCATCCCGCGGCGGTGGCGCGCACGCTCGAGATCGTCGAGCGCTGCCGCTTCAGCCTCGACGAGCTGCGCTATGAGTATCCTGACGAGACCGGCGATGACGGCACGCCGGCGCAGATAAAGCTCGAGCGCCTGGCGCGCGAGGGCGCGGCGCGGCGTTATCCCCAAGGCGTGCCCGAGAAGATCCGGCAACAGATCGAGCATGAGCTCCGTCTCATCGGCAAGCTCGGCTTCGCCGCCTATTTCCTCACCGTTCAGGACATCATGAGCTACGCCCGGGGGCGGGACATCCTCTGCCAGGGCCGCGGTTCGGCGGCGAACTCGACGGTGTGCTTTTGCCTCGGCGTCACCGACGTCAATCCCAGCGAGGTCGATCTGCTGTTCGAGCGCTTCGTCAGCAGCGAGCGCAACGAGCCGCCCGACATCGATGTCGATTTCGAGCATGAGCGGCGCGAGGAGGTGATCCAGTACATCTACGGCAAATACACCCGCGAGCGTGCCGGCATGACGGCGGTGGTGAGCTCCTACCGCTCGCGCGGTGCCATCCGCGAGGTGGGGAAGGCGCTCGGGCTGTCGGAAGATGTGACCGCGGGGCTCGCCGGCACCGTCTGGGGCACGAGCGGCGATGCCATCGACGAGGCGCAGGTGCGCGCGGCGGGGCTCGATCCCGCCGACCCGACCTTGCGCCTGGCGCTCGAGCTGGCGCAGGAGTTGCTGGGTTTCCCGCGCCACCTCTCGCAGCATGTCGGCGGCTTCGTCATCACCCGGGGGCGGCTCGACGAGCTCGTGCCGATCGAGAACGCGGCGATGGAGGACCGCACCGTCATCGAATGGGACAAGGACGATCTCAATGCGCTCGGTATCCTCAAGGTCGATGTCCTCGGCCTCGGCATGCTGAGCTGCATCCGCCGCGCCTTCGATCTGCTCGTGCAGCATGACGGCCGGCGCTACACCATCGCCAGCGTGCCGCAGGGCCAAGACGAGGTCTACGACATGCTCTGCCGCGCCGATACGCTCGGCGTCTTCCAGGTCGAGAGCCGGGCACAGATGAGCATGCTGCCGCGGCTCAAGCCGCGCATTCTTTTCGATCTCGTCATCGAGGTGGCGATCGTCCGCCCTGGCCCGATCCAAGGCAACATGGTGCATCCTTATCTGCGCCGCCGCACCGGCGAGGAGAAGGCCGACCCTCCGTCGGGCCTCGAGGAGGTGCTGAAGCCCACTTGCGGCGTGCCGCTTTTCCAGGAGCAGGCGATGAAGATCGCCATGATCGGCGCCGGCTTCTCCGCCGGCGAAGCCGACGGTCTGCGCCGCGCCATGGCGACCTTCCGCCACAATGGCGAGATCCATCGCTTCGAGAAGAAGTTCATCGCCGGCATGCTCGCCAACAACTACGAGCAGGACTTCGCCATACGCTGTTTTCAGCAGATCAAAGGCTTCAGCGAGTACGGCTTTCCGCTGTCGCATGCCGCGAGCTTCGCGCTGCTCGTCTATGTCTCGGCCTGGCTCAAATGCTGCCATCCCGAGGTCTTTGCCTGCGCCCTGCTCAACAGCCAGCCCATGGGCTTCTACGCGCCGGCGCAGATCGTGCGTGATGCGCGTGATCACGGTGTCGAGCTGCGCCCGGTCGACGTCAATCACAGCGCGTGGGATTGCACGCTCGAGCCCACCGCGAACAGCACGCACCGCGCGCTCCGCCTGGGCTTTCGCCAGGTGAAAGGCCTTGGCAAGGAGGAGATCGAGGATAAGCTCGTGGCGCGGCGCGACACCCCCTTCCGCTGGCCGGCCGAGCTGCGGTATCGCACCGGGTTGAGCCGTGGCGCGCTGGAGGCTCTCGCCGATGCCGATGCCTTCCGCTCGATGGGGCTCGACCGGCGCCAGGCGCTCTGGGCGGTGAAGGGGCTCGGCGATGGCGGGGCGCAAGAGACCTTGCCGCTACTGGCGCCGCTGGCCGGCACTTTCTCGGAGCCGCCGGCGGATCTCCCGGCGATGGGTCTGGGCGAGCATGTGATCGAGGATTACCGCGCCACCGGCCTGTCGCTGAAGCGCCATCCGCTGGCGCTGCTGCGCCGCGAGCTTGCGGCGCGCCGCATCCTGCCGAACGCCCAGCTTCTCGCCACGCCGGCGGCAAAGCTGGTCAAGGTGGCAGGCCTGGTGCTGGTGCGTCAGCGGCCCGGCAGCGCCAAGGGCGTGATCTTCATGACGCTCGAGGACGAGACCGGCATCGCCAACATCGTCGTCTGGCGCAAGGTGTTCGAGCGTTTCCGCCCGATCGTCATGGGCGCGAGGCTGGTCGAGATCATCGGCCGCGTGCAGCGCGAGGGCGAGGTCATCCACGTCGTCGCCGACCGCCTTGTCGATCTCTCGCCGCTGCTGCGCCGGCTTGCCGATCCCGGCCTCAGCGA
Organism: Allostellaceae bacterium; assembly: GCA_052143095.1. Taxonomy (GTDB): domain Bacteria; phylum Pseudomonadota; class Alphaproteobacteria; order ATCC43930; family CGMCC-115725; genus DAHUYF01. Next base: position 6,974 of record JBKQTR010000134.1, on the reverse strand, counting down.
ACCCGCCGAGCTGCGCGTCCGGAGCCGGGATTTCCGGTAATGGGAGCGGCGATCCCCCCGTGATCCGCCGCCGCGCCGACGCATTTATCCACCATGCATCCTCGGCGGCTCCCGCTGAAAGCCGGGGATAAGCCGGAATACCGTGTAATAGCAATGCTCTGCAAAGGAGACGGGCGCGCGCAAGGCAGGGGATAGAATCTGAGCGGTAAACATTTGCTCGCCCGGGCGATCCGTTGCACCATCCGCCCGGACAAGACGGACAGCAGATGCCATGACGGACAGCGGCGGCGTAACGGCGGCCATCCACGCCGCTTCGGAGACGGGCTCGACCGGCCTCGCGCATCGGATGGGTACCGGGGTGTTACCCTATCAGGCGATCATCGCGATGATCCGCGCACGCGAGATCGCCGCCGCGCCCGAGATCGAGCCGGCGCAGATCCAGCCGGCGAGCATGGATTTGCGCCTCGGCCATCATGCCTATCGCGTGCGGGCGAGCTTCCTGCCCGGCCCCAACGCCGCGGTGATGGACAAAGTCAAGGAAATGGGCGGCTACCCGCTCGATCTTGTCGAGGGCGCGGTGCTCGAGCGCGGCTGCGTCTATGTCGTGCCGCTGTTGGAAAGTGTCCGGCTGGCGGGCGGCGTCACCGGCTTCGCCAACCCCAAGAGCTCGACCGGCCGGCTCGATGTGCTGACGCGGCTCATCACCGATCGCGGCACCGCCTTCGATCAGATCGAGCGCGGCTATGAGGGTCCGCTCTATCTCGAAGTGGCGCCGCAGACCTTCAGCATCGTCGCGCGGCAAGGCTCGCGGCTCAATCAGCTGCGCTTCCAGCGCGGCAACCCCATCATCGCCACGGGCGAGCTGCACCGTCTCTACGACACCGGCCAGCTCGTGCGCTCGACCGCCCCGCGGCTCCAGATCCGGGACAATCTCGTGCCGGTGACGATCGATCTGAAAGGTGCCGGCCCCGGCAGCGTCATCGGCTATCGCGCCAAAAAGCACACCGACAAGGTCGATATCGACGCCGTCGGCGCCTACGATCCGCATGATTATTGGGAGCCCATCACCTATCACCGCGACGCCGCGCTGATCCTCGATCCCGACGAGTTCTACATCCTGGCGACCGCCGAGGAGGTCGGCGTGCCGGCCGATCTCGCTGCGGAGATGGTGCCGTATTACACCCGCTCGGGTGAGTACCGCGTCCATTACGCCGGCTTCTTCGATCCCGGCTTCGGCTGGGACGGGCATGCCGGCGGCAGTCGCGCCGTGCTGGAGGTGCGCTCGCACGAGGTGCCCTTCATGCTGGAGCACGGCCAGACCGTCGCCTGGCTGCGCTATGAGCGGATGGCCGGTCATCCCGATCGCGTCTACGGCTCCGGCATCAGATCCAACTATCAGAACCAAGGCCTGGCGCTAGCGAAGCACTTCCGACCGTTCGCCGCATAAGTGTCGTCCTGGCGATTGCCGAACGAGGCCAAATCGCTCTACCCTGAGCCAAAGCTTTGCAAGGGAGCGGGGAATGCCAGGGATCAAAGTGACCGACATCGCCTATGGCCGGCTGAGGGCGCCGGATCTCGATGTCATGGAAGAGTTCCTTACCGACTTCGGCATGGTGCGGGCGGCGCGGACCAGCCGGGCGCTCTACATGCGCGGCACCGATCCCGCGCACCATATCCACGTCACCGAGCTCGGCGAGCCCGGCTTTGTCGGCCTCGCCTGGTATGCGGCGAGCGAGGAGGATTTGCACAGGCTGGCGAAGCTGCCAGGCGCCTCGCCGGTCGAGACGATCGACGAGCCCGGCGGCGGCAAGCGTGTGCGGCTCAAGGAGCCCAACGGCTATCAGATCGAGGTCCTCCACGGCATCGAGAAACTGTCGCCGATCCCGGTGCCGCTTCAGCCGCTCAACATGGGCGAGGAATCGTTGAAGCGTGCCGGCGAGCTGATGCGCCTGAAGCGTGGCCCGGCACGGGTCAAGCGGATCGGCCACGGCGTGATGGGCTCGCCCGATCTGCGCGGGACGGTGGGCTGGTTCCGCGAGACGCTCGGCCTCATCTGCTCCGATGACGTCTATGCCGGCAGCAAGGACCACATCATCGGGTCGTTCAACCGCTGCGACCGTGGCGAGACGTTTGTCGATCACCACGTCTTCTTCTGCATCCAGCACGAGAAGAAGGGGCTCAACCATCTCTCCTTCGAGGTTCAGGACGTGGACGACGTCTTTGTCGGCCACGAGCACCTCCGGCAGAAGGGCAAGTACGAGCATATGTGGGGGCTTGGCCGCCATCTCCTCGGCAGCCAGATCTACGATTACTGGGCCGATCCCTGGGGAAGGGTGCACGAGCACTGGACCGACACGGATCGCGTCAACATCAAAGCGGCCGCGAATCTGTGGTCGGCGGAAGAGGGCCTGGTTTCGCAATGGGGCGAGCGGCCGCCGGAGAAGATGCTGAACCGGATCTGCGCGTAGCGGCGGGCAGCTAGGCTGCTGTCACTTTCGCCGCGCCGTTGACCCGCGCCGTGCCCGGCGCCTCGATCACCCGCTCGCTCTCGGGGTCGATCAGGTGCATGTGGCGCATTTCCGCCATGAAGCGCATGCGCTCACCCGGCGCCAGCGCCGCCTCGGGGGTGACGCGGGCGCAAATCTCGGTGCCGTCGATGATGACATAGACCATGGTCTCCATGCCCATGGGCTCGACGACGTCGACCGGCAGGACGAACTCCGCGCCCGTGCCATAGGCGCGCGTCTCGGTGACGTGCTCGGGTCTGATGCCCAGCACCAGCGTGCGGCCGGCGTAAGGCCGATAGGCCGCGCCGCGTTCGGCAGGGACGGGGAGCGTCAGCCCGTCGCCGAGCTGCACCGCGAGCGCGCCGGCGGTCTCGATCAGCCGGCAGGGAATGAAGTTCATCGCCGGCGAGCCGATGAAACCGGCGACGAAGCGGGTCTTGGGCGAATGGTAAAGCTCGTGCGGCGTGCCGATCTGCTCGATGCGCCCGCCATTCATCACCACGACGCGGTCGGCCAAGGTCATCGCCTCGACCTGGTCGTGAGTGACATAGACCGTCGTGGTGCGGACCTGCTGGTGCACCTTCTTGATCTCGGTGCGCATCTGCACGCGTAGCTTGGCGTCGAGGTTGGAGAGCGGCTCGTCGAAGAGAAAGACTTTGGGATTGCGCACGATGGCGCGGCCCATGGCGACGCGCTGGCGCTGCCCGCCCGAGAGCTGGCGCGGCCGGCGACCCAGCAGCTCCGTAATATCGAGGATCCGCGCGGCGCGCTCGACCCGCTGCTTGATCTCCGCCTTCGGGAATTTCTTGAGCCTCAGGCCGAAGGACATGTTCTCGAACACCGTCATATGCGGATAGAGCGCATAGTTCTGGAACACCATGGCGATGTCGCGATCCTTGGGCGGCAGGTCGTTGACGACCTGACCGCCGATCATGATCTCGCCCGCGGTGGTCTCTTCGAGCCCGGCGATCATCCGCAAGGTGGTGCTCTTGCCGCAGCCCGAGGGACCGACCAGCACAACGAACTCCTGGTCGGCGATGTCGAGATCGATGCCGCGCACCGCCTCGGTCTGATCGAACATCTTGACGACCTTGTTGAGCGTCACTTGCGCCATGGCGCTTATCCCTTCGTCGCGCCGGCGGTAAGGCCGGCAATGTAGTAATCCATGAGGAAGGCATAGACGACGAGTGGCGGCGCCGCTGCGATCAGCGCCGCCGTCATGATCATGCCCCATTGATAGACGTCGCCCTTGACCAGCGTGGTGATCGTGCCCGCCGTCAGCACCTGCTGATCGCTGCTGAAGATAAAGGCCATCGGGTAGACGAAGTTGGCCCAGCAGACGGTGAAGGCGAAGATCGTGGCGGCGATGAGCCCCGGCAGCGCCACCGGGATGAAGATCTTGAACAGCATCTGCAGGTGACTGGCGCCGTCGATCAGCGCCGCCTCGTCGAGCTCCTTGGGAATGCTCTGGAAATAGCCGATCATGATCCAGGTGCAGAACGGCACGGTCAGCGTCGGATAGACCAGCACCAGCGCCCAGTAGGAATTGAGCAAGCCGAGCCCGCCGACGACCTTGAACAGCGGCAGGAACAGCAGCGAATCCGGCACGAGATAGGTCAGGAACACGCCGGTGGCGAGGATGCCCGATCCCCAGAACTTCATCCGCCCGAGCGAGAACGCCGCTGGCACCGCGATGACCATGGTGAGAGCGACGACGCAGAGCGTCACCAGCGCGCTGTTCCTGAGATAGATCGGAAAGTCGGTCTTGTTCCAGAGGGTGTCGATGTTTTCCAGCGTCGGCGAGGGCGACGGCAGCCAGGGATCGGTGGTCTGGTTCGAGACCTCGGCGCTGCTCTTGGTCGCCGTCACCAGCTGGTAGTAGGGCGGAATGAGGAAGAAGATCGCGAACAGGACGAGGAAGAAATAAGACGTGACCAGCGCCCAGCGCCGGTTGCGGCGCAGGCTGCCGCCGATAAGGCGGCGGCGCGGCAGGTCGGCGGCGACCGCGCTCATCAGACCTCCTTGCCGCGGCGGCGGACGCCGCGCAGGATGAAAATGGCGGAGATGCCGAGGATCGGGAACATGAACAGCGATACCGACGCGCCCAGCGGGATGTCGCCGCTGGCGATGCCGAGCTGGAAGGCCCAGGTGGCGAAGATGTGCGTGGTGTTGCGCGGGCCGCCCGAAGTCAGCACGCGGACGATGTCGTAATTGGCGAAGGTGACGATGAGCGAGAACAGCACGGTGATGGCGATGATGTTGCGCATCATCGGCAGCGTGATATGGACCAATTTCTGCCAGGCATTGGCGCCGTCGATCGCCGCCGCCTCGTAGAGCTGCTCCGGCACCGATTTGAGCGCCGCCAGATACATGATGAGGAAGAACGGCGCGCCGTACCAGACATTGACCAGGATGGTGCAGAACCGCGCCCAGTTCGGCTCGCTGAGCCAGGGGATGTGCGGCCCGCCGATTTCGGCGAAGAACCAGTTCAAGGCGCTGTAGGTCGGATCCAGCAGCCAGACCCAACCGAGCGTGCTGAGCGACAGCGGAATGACCCAGGGAATGAGCAGCATGCCGCGCCACTTGCGCTGCCCCTTGCTCGGCAGGTTGTTGAGGAGATGGGCGGTGACGATGCCGATGAGCGCCTTGAGGATCACCGCGGTGATGGCGAAGATGCAAGACTGCTCGACCACCTCCCAAAAGGTCTCGCGGCTGAAGAGGAAGGCGTAATTGCCGAGACCGATGAACGTGGTCTGGGTCTTGTTGAGTGTCGAGAGATAGACGGCGTAGAGGCCGGGATAGACGATCAACCCGCCGATCACCACCAGCAGCGGCAAGGCGAAGAGGAAGGCGGTGGTCGAGCGCCGGCGCGACAGGCGGTAGAGATTGCCGCGCCGCGCGGCGACCGGTGCCGCTCGCTTGAGCGTGATCAGCCTGCGCGGAATCGTCTCACTCATGGCGTCAAAACTCCCGGTTTGTCGAGCGTGCGCCTGCCGCCGGCCGCCAGCGGCACGGCGCGCCCGTCACGCCGTGCCTCATCTCTACGCGCGGCAGGCCCGCCAGCTCAGCTGCGCAGATAGCCTTCGCACTCGCCCTGGGCCCACTTCACCACGTCGTCGATCTTCTCGCCGCCCTGCGCCACTTTGCCGATCATCACGGTCTGCAGCGACTGGTTGTAGATTTGCGCCGCGACATCGGGGCGCGCCGGATATCCCGCCATGCTTTCCTGCTCGTCGCCGCGCGGCGGATAATTGTAAACAGTGCCCAACGGTGGCTCGACCGTCTTCCAGGTGTCAAAATCGTAATAGCTCCTGAACGACGGCAGGTCATACCCGCTCGACGCCGCCACCTGCCGCTTCGCCTGCGGCTTGTCGACGATGTGATGGATGAGTTCCTTCGCCGCCGTCTTGTTCTGGCCGAAGCTCCAAACGCCGTAGAAGAATGGCAGGTAGGGGGCAAAGCGACCCTTGGGCCCACGGGGCATGTCATGCGTCCAGCACTGCTCGGCGACCTTCGGGTTGTCGCGCTTGGCCACCGCCCAGGCGCTCGGCGGGTTCATGATGCTCGAGCCCTTGCCGGAGATGAGCCATTTGTTATTGCCGGCGTCGTCCCAGGCATAGACGTCAGGTGGGTTGAACGCCATCAGCTTCGCCGCGTATTCGAGCGCCGCCCGCGTCTCGGCGGAGTCGACCTTGATGTCGTCCTTCTCGTCGATGAAGACGGCGCCGTAGGACCGGAACAGCGCGCCCACCCAGTCGATCGCGTCGCTGGTCTGGCCCATCGGCAGGCCGACGGGATAGCCGGCCTTGAACAGCTTCTCGGCCGTCGTGAGATAGAGGTCCCAGTTCCAGCTATCGACCAGCGCCTTGTCGCGCTTGCTCTCGTCGGCCGGGAAGATCTTCGTGACGTCGATGCCGCAATATTCCTTGTAGAGATCGATGCGCGAGCAGCAGGGCTTCACCTGGCTTCCCGTAATGGTCGGCACGGCCATCCATTTGCCCCCGTGTCGAGCCAGGTATTCGCTGTTCATGGAGATCGGCCCGTAATCCTTGACCAGGGCGTTGATCACGTCGTCCGTCGGCTCGAGCACGGGTCGATGCACCTGAACCTGCCAGGAGCGGTGCTGCATGATGTCATGACCGGTGCGCGCCTGCGCCTCGGCGCTGGCGGTGAGGATGTCCTTGTCGCCGACCGAGGTGATGAAATCGATGTGCACCTCGACGTGGTTCTTCTCACCCCACTCGTTGCAGATGGCGGTGAGCGTGTCATTCGCGCCCGGGACCCAATGGTCCCAGCAACCGAGCGCCAGTCGTCCAGCAGAATAAGATGTCCGCATATAAGGGGCGACGACCGCAGCAGTCGTCGTCAACCCCACGCGCTTCAAAAATTTGCGGCGCGAAACAATCGTCGTCTTCATCGTTGTTCCTCCCGTTCTGGACCGCTCTTGTCGGCGGTATCATCGCGTTA
>JBKQTR010000133.1:0-10899 GCA_052143095.1 Allostellaceae bacterium | reverse complement strand
CGGTCGCGCTCAGCGTGAGCGCGATGCCGGGGGCGCGCTGCTGCAAGCGGTCGAGCCGCGGCAGCAGAAAGCCTGCGGCGAAACCCGCCGGACAGGCGAGGCGCAGCGGCGCAGCCGCGGTAGCGAGGGGTTGGAGGCGCGCCGCGGCGGCGGCGATGGCGTCGAGCGCCTCGGTCAGCACCGGCAGCAGCTCGCGCGCCGGGCGTGTCGGCGCCAGCGATTGCGGCCGGCGCTCGAACAGGGCGAGGCCGAGCCGCGCCTCCAGCGCCCGCACCTGCTGGCTGACGGCGCCGGGCGTCACGCCAAGCTCGTCCCCAGCCGCGGCAAAGCTGCCGAGCCGCGCCGCCGCCTCGAAGGCGCGCAGGCCGTTGAGCGGCGGCAGCGTGCGTCGGGCCATGCCCTTACCACCAGAAAAACTGCGGCTCTGCCCCATGATAAATCGTTTGCGGCCAAGCAAGCCAGCGCGGAAAGTCGAGCGGCGGTATACCGCCAAAAATTCTGATGCTCAGGAGCCTTGGCCATGGACAGTGTGCCGGTCCAGCTGCGCGACGCCGCCGGCGAGGACATGCCGGAGATCGCGCGGCTCTACGCCCATTACGTGGAGACCAGCTGCTACACCTTCGAGGAGGCGCCGCCGGCGGCGCCGGAGATGACGCGGCGCTGGCAGCAGATCCGGCAGGCGGGCCTGCCCTGGCGGGTGGCGGAGACGATGTCCGGCGGGATCGTCGGCTACGCCTATGCCGGGCGCTTCCGTGCGCGCTCGGCCTATCGCTACACGGTGGAGGACTCGGTCTATGTCGCGCCGGACCGGCTGCATCGCGGCGTCGGCCTGGCGCTGATGCGCGACCTCATCCGCGACTGCGCGGCGCTGGGGTACCGGCAGATGCTGGCGGTGATCGGCGACAGCGCCAACGAGGCGTCGATCCGGCTGCACACGCGGCTGGGCTTCCGCACCATCGGCCACGAGGTGGCGGTCGGGCTCAAATTCGGCCGCTGGGTCGATGTCGTGCAGATGCAACTCGCGCTCGGCGAGGGCGCGCGTACGCTGCCCGGCGCCGAGCCTGCCGGCTATGCGCACCGATGAGGCGGCGATCCCCGTTAGCGCCGCCGCGCCACGCGCATCAATCGCAACGGATCGGGCAGCCCGTCGAGGCGCCGGCGCAAGCGCGCGCCGAGCCTGGGCAGCGCCATGACATTGCGGAGCCGGCGCTCGAGGAAGGCTTGCGTCTCGGTGCCGCCCGGCGAGCGGTCGTCGAGCCAATAGAGCGTGGTGGCGGCGTAGACGCCGGCCAGCAGGCCGCGCTTGGTGTAGAAGTTGAAATCGGTGGCGGTGTCGCCGGCGGCGTACCAGATGGCGTCGACCGTGTCGTAGAGCAGCCGCAGCCCGAGCGGCGCGTGCCGCGGCAGCGCCAGCAGCGACAGCGCGCGACGCACCGCCTCGCGATGCGGCTCGAGCACCGTCAGGCGCGCATTCACGGCGGCGGCGACACGCTCGCGCACCTTCATCGCCGCGAGGTTCCGCTCGGCGAGCGCCGCCAGCATCCGCTGGTCGGCCCAGCGGCTGAAGCCGGCGACGACGTCGCGCACGCCGCCGGGAAAGAGCGCGGCGAGCTCGGCCTCGTCCCAGCCGAGGCGGCGCGCGGCGGCGGCGACCGCGCCGCGGCTCCAGCCGTCGAACGGCACGTCCGGCAGCACCGCCTCGATCAGCGCCGCACGCCTTTCCTGCGCCTGCGTCATCGTCCTACTCCGCCTCAGCCGCGGGGACGCCGAGATCGATCGGGTAGCGCGCGCCCTCCTCGGTGAACACGAGCAGGCCGAGATCAGTCATGCGCTGGGGATAGAGAATGCCGTCGAGATGGTCGCATTCATGCTGCACGACGCGGGCGTGGAAGCCGGCGGCGACGCGCTCGATCCGCTCGCCGCGGGGGGTCAGCCCGCGGTAGCGGATGCACGTCCAGCGCGGCACCGCGCCGCGCAGTCCCGGCACCGAGAGGCAGCCTTCCCAGCCGATCTCGCGATCCTCGCCCAAGGGCTCGATGACGGGGTTGACGAGCGCCATGAGATCCTGCGGCGCATCACCCTCGGCGCCGGTGGCGCGCTCCGGCGGCACCTGGAAGAGAACGAGGCGCAGCGGCACATGCACCTGCGGCGCGGCAAGCCCGGCGCCGCCGATATCGGCCAGCGTCTCCCGCATGTCGGCAATGAGCCGCGCGATCTCGGGCGCCGTCGGGTCGGCGATCTCGGCGGCAACGCCGCGCAGCACCGGGTGGCCCATGCGGGCGATCTTGAGGATGGCCATGAGGCCTACTATGTGCGCCGCCGCGGTTGCGGTAAAGCACCGGCAATGCGTCTTCTGCTCCACCCGCCCCGCGGGGTTGGACCGCCGGCCCGCTCCGACTTCACAAACCGGCGATGCCGTGCTATTTATTCTGCCAACTGGCCGCGGCTCCGCGGCCGGCTTTTTTTCGTCCCGACGATCGGAGTGGGGCTCTCGTGCAAATCCTCGTCCGCGATAACAATGTCGATCAGGCGCTGCGCGCCCTCAAGAAAAAGTTGCAGCGCGAAGGCGTGTTCCGCGAGATGAAGCTGCGCCGCAATTACGAGAAGCCGTCCGAGCGCCGCGCCCGCGAGAAGGCGGAAGCGGTGCGCCGCTATCGCAAGCTGCTGCGCAAGCGGCTGGAGCGCGAAGGCTACTAGCTCCCCTACCCGCCTAATACACCACGACGCTGCGGATCGACTTGCCCTCGTGCATGAGGTCGAAGCCGTGGTTGATGTCGGCGAGCGCCAGCGTGTGCGTGATCAGGGGGTCGATCTTGATCTTGCCGTCCATGTACCAGTCGACGATCCCCGGCACGTCGGTGCGGCCGCGCGCGCCGCCGAAGGCGCTGCCTTTCCAGACGCGGCCGGTGACCAGCTGAAAAGGCCGCGTCCTGATCTCCTGGCCGGCGCCGGCGACGCCGATGATGACCGAGACGCCCCAGCCCTTGTGGCAGCATTCCAGCGCCTGACGCATGACGTCGACATTGCCGATGCACTCGAAGCTGTAATCGGCGCCGCCCTTGGTCAGGCCGACGAGATAGGGCACGAGGTCGTCGCCTGCTTCCTTTGGGTTGACGAAATGCGTCATGCCGAATTCCTCGGCGAGCGCGCGCCGCGCCGGGTTGAGGTCGACGCCGACGATCATGTCGGCGCCGGCAAGCCGCGCGCCCTGCACGACGTTGAGACCGATGCCGCCCAGCCCGAAGACAACGACGGTGGCGCCGGGCTCGACCTTCGCCGTGTTGATCACCGCGCCGATGCCGGTGGTGACGCCGCAGCCGATGTAGCAGACCTTGTCGAACGGCGCGTCCTCGCGGATGCGGGCGAGCGCGATCTCCGGCACGACGGTGAAATTGGCGAAGGTCGAGGTGCCCATGTAATGCAGCACCGGCCGGCCGCCGAGCGAGAAGCGGCTGCTGCCGTCGGGCATCAGGCCCTGGCCCTGGGTCGCGCGGATCGCCTGGCAGAGATTGGTCTTCCGGCTGAGGCAATACTCGCATTGCCGGCATTCGGGCGTGTATAGCGGGATGACGTGGTCGCCCTTTTTCAGGCTGGTGACGCCGGGACCGATCTCGACGACGATGCCGGCGCCCTCATGGCCGAGGATCGCCGGGAAGAGCCCCTCGGGATCGGCGCCCGAGAGCGTATAGGCGTCGGTGTGGCAGATGCCGGTGGCCTTGATCTCGACGAGAACCTCGCCCTGGCGCGGCCCCTCGAGATCGACCGTCTCGATGCTGAGCGGCGCTCCCGCCCGATGCGCCACCGCCGCACGAACCTTCATCGCCCTCCCTCCGTCGCTAAGCCAGCGCCTTGACGATCTCCTCGCACATCTTCTTCGCGTCGCCGAACAGCATCATGGTGTTGTCGCGGAAGAACAGCTCGTTCTCGACGCCGGCATAGCCCGAGGCCATCGAGCGCTTGACGAAGAGCACGGTCTTCGCGCGCTCGACATCGAGGATCGGCATGCCATAGATCGGCGAGGCGGGATCGGTCTTGGCGGCGGGGTTGGTGACGTCATTGGCGCCGATGACGAAGGCAACGTCGGTCGAGGCGAAATCGCGGTTGATCTCTTCGAGCTCGAGCACGTCCTCATAGGGCACGTTGGCCTCGGCGAGCAGCACGTTCATATGGCCGGGCATGCGGCCCGCCACGGGATGAATGGCGTAGTGCACGCTGACGCCCTCGCGCTTCAGCACGTCGGCCATCTCCTTCAACGCATGCTGCGCCTGCGCCACCGCCATGCCGTAGCCCGGCACGATGATGATCGAGCTGGCGTTCTTCATGATGAAGGCGGCGTCCTCGGCGCTCCCCGACTTCACCGCGCGGTCGCCCTGGGCGCCCGCCGCCACCGTGCCGCCCTCGGTACCGAAGCCGCCGAGAATGACGTTGAAGATCGAGCGGTTCATCCCCTTGCACATGATGTAGCTGAGGATGGCGCCCGAGGATCCCACCAGCGCGCCGGTGATGATCAGCAGGCTGTTGGCAAGCGTGAAGCCGATGCCGCAAGCCGCCCAGCCGGAATAGGAGTTGAGCATCGAGATGACGACCGGCATGTCGGCGCCGCCGATTGGCACGATCAGCAACAGGCCCAGCGCCAGCGACAATGCGACGATGGCCCAGAACGCCGCCACCGACTGGCCGATGACGAACCAGACGATGACCGCCACCAGCAGCACTCCCAGCAGCGCGTTGAGCGGGTGCTGGCCGGCAAACACCAGCGGCTTGCCGGTGATCAGCCCCTGCAGCTTGCCGAAGGCGATGATCGAGCCGGTGAAGGTGACGGCGCCGATCGCCGTGCCGAGCGACATCTCGACGAGGCTGTTGGCGTGGATCGCGCCTGCCGAGCCGATGCCGTAGGCGTCGGGGTCGTAGAAAGCGGCGGCGGCGACGCAGACGGCGGCAAGGCCGACCAGGCTGTGGAAGGCGGCGACGAGCTGCGGCAGCGCCGTCATCTGGATGCGCAGCGCGATGAAGGTGCCGATGGCGCCGCCGATGACCACGCCGAGGATGATGAGGGGATAGCTGACGACGCCCGGCGAGGCCAAGGTCGTGGCGATGGCGATCACCATGCCGGTGATGCCGAAGAGATTGCCGCCGCGCGCCGTCACGGGCGAGGACAGCCCGCGCAGCGCCATGATGAAGCAGATCGAGGCGACGAGATAGAGCAGTGCGGCGAGGTTGGCGCTCACGGTCTCCCTTGCTCCTATTTCGGCTTTTTCTTCTGGAACATCTGCAGCATGCGCTGGGTCACGATGAACCCGCCGAAGATGTTGACCGAGGCGAGGATCACCGCGACGAAGCCCATCACCTTGGAAAAGCTGAGACCGGCCGGACCGGCGGCGATCAGCGCGCCGACGATGATGACGCTGGAGATGGCGTTGGTGACGCTCATCAGCGGCGAGTGCAGCGCCGGCGTCACCCGCCAGACGACGTAATAGCCCACGAAGCAGGCGAGCACGAAGACGGTGAGGAAGAAGACGAAGACGTCGCTGTGCTCCATGGGCTCTAAGCTCCTGCCGCCGGCGCCGGGGCCAATTGCGCGTGGACCACCGCGCCGTCGCGGGTCAGCAAGGTGGCTTTAACGATCTCGTCGGCGGTGTCGATCTTGAGCGCCTTGTCCTTGTCGATGATCAGCGCCAGGAAGGCCAGCAGGTTGCGGGCGTAGAGCTGGCTCGCATCGACGGCGATGCGCGAGGGCACGTTGGCATGGCCGACGATGCTGACGCCGTTGGCCGTCGTCACCGTCTTGCCGAACTCGCTGCCCTCGACATTGCCGCCCTGCTCGACGGCGAGATCGACGATCACCGAGCCCGGCCGCATCACCGCGACCATCTCGCGCGTGATCAGCACCGGCGCCTTGCGGCCGGGAATCAGCGCGGTGCAGAGCACGATATCGGTCTTCTTCAGCGCCTCGGTGACGTGCTCGCGCTGGCGGCGGGCGAAATCCTCGCCCATCTCCTTGGCATAGCCGCCGGCCGTCTCCATCGCCTTCATCGCCTCGAGGTCGACCGCGAGGAAGGTGGCGCCGAGGCTCTCCACCTGCTCCTTGGCGGCGAACCGCACGTCGGTGGCCGAGACGACGCCGCCGAGGCGGCGCGCGGTGGCGATCGCCTGCAGCCCGGCGACGCCGGCGCCCATCACCAGCACGCGCGCCGGCGGAATGGTGCCGGCCGCGGTCATCATCATCGGGAAGGCGCGGCCGAATTCGCCGGCGGCGTCGAGCACCGCCTTGTAGCCGGCGAGATTGGCCTGCGAGGACAGCACGTCCATCGACTGCGCCCGGGTGATGCGCGGCACCAGCTCCATGGCGAAGGCGGCGATCCCCGCCTTGGCATAGGCCTCGACATCCGCGCGCTGTTGCAGCGGCTGCAGCAGCCCGATCAGCACCGCGCCGCGCTTCATGAGCGCGAGCTCGTCGATCGCGCCCTCGCCGGCACGCAGCGGCCGCTGCACCTTGAGCACGATGTCGCCCGTGCCCAGCGCCGCCGCGGCGTCGGGCGCGATCGTGGCACCCATCGCGACATAGGCCGCATCGGGAAAGGCGCTGCCGGCACCGGCGCCGGTCTCGATCACGACCTCATGGCCCTGGCCGACCAGGCGCTTTACCGTGTCAGGCGATGCGGCGACGCGCCGCTCGTCGGGGCGGCGTTCCCTGGCAACGCTGATTTTCATCGGATCGGACTTCCCCTGCCCCTCACCCGCCGCAGGCCGTCGGCCGCCGGCGCGACACAATGACCTGCGGCGCGCAATTTGTGAAGCCTCACCCCTTGATCAGCAGCCGGGCGCGTTGCATGGCTTCGCCGCAGAGTTGGGCGCGGCCGGCCGCGTCGTCCTTGGCGGCCTTGTCGATCAGCTTCTGCAGCTCCTGGCGGCGGCGCTCGTCCCTGACCGTGGCGAGCTCTTGGCGCAGCGCCTTGATATCGGTGGCGCAGTCGGCCCGCGCCGGCGCCGGTAAGAATCCGTTAAGGACCACGGCGAGGCCGCCGGCCAAAAGACACGGCAGTGCTCTTTTCATAGGCGATCCACCCCTTTAGAATAGCTGATACGGCAGTCGTGCCGCTTTTTTAGCACCAACCGACGCGCGAGGAAGCCGCGACGCGGCCTCGCTAGACGGAAACGCCGGTTTTCGCAGGGAATAAGCCCCATCGCCACCCGTTATCATGCCGTGAGGCCAGTTTTGGCGACCTGCCTCGGTCAGGGCGCGTTGCCGTGAGCGTGTCGGTCAGCGACCAGCTCATTGCCGTGCTGCCCCGCCTGCGGCGTTTCGCCCGTGGCCTGACCGGCTCTGCCGTCGAGGCGGACGACCTCGTCCAGGCGGCGTGCGAGCGGGCACTCAGCCGCGCGCACCAGTTCCAGGAGGGGACCCGCTTCGACAGCTGGATGTTCCGCATCGTGCAGACGATCTGGATCGATCAGCTGCGGGCGCGGGACACGAGGCGGGAGGAGTCCGAGGAGGAGGGCATGCATGTCGGCACGGACGAGCCGGCGCGGCGTGCCGAGGCGCGGTTGGCGCTACAGGAGGTGCGCATCGCGCTGAGGGAGTTGCCGCCGGAGCAGCGGGTGGCGCTGTTGCTCGTGACGGTGGACGGGTTGAGCTACAAAGAAGCAGCGGAAGTTGCCGAGGTGCCGGTGGGAACGATCATGAGCCGTCTGGCGCGCGCCCGCGTGGCGCTCCAGGCCAAGCTCGACGCCGGCGGCGGACTTCGGAGGAGTACGCAGGATGCCAAGGCCGAGTGAAGACAGGCTGATCGCCTATCTCGACGGCGAGCTCGAGGAAGGCGAGCGCGATGCGATCGCCCAATGGCTCGAGCGCGACGGCGAGCTGCGCGAGCGGGCGGCGCTGCTCGGCGAGAGCGCCGCGGCGCTGCGCGCGGCGTTCGACGAGGTGCTGCACGAGCCGCTGCCCGAGCGCCTGATCGCCGCCGCGCGCGGCGAGACCGGCGCGGTGGTCGATCTGGCGGCGGCGCGCGGCAAGCGCTGGAAGCGCGTGCTCGGCGACCACCGCTGGTGGGTGGGCGCGGCCGCGGCGGCATCGCTCGCCGCTTTCGCCGTGGGATTCGGCATCGGCGGCGGCGAGGTCGGGCTGAGCGTCGGTCCGGTGGCAGGCAAGATCACGACGGGCGCCGAGCTGGTTTCCGACACCTTCCCCGACAATCTCGCCGGCTATTACAAGCGCTATGTCACTCTGCATCCCGACGAGCCCGCCTCGTTCGACAAGCTGCCGCAGAATTTCCATTTGCCCAACCTCAAGCCCTGGGGGCTCGATTTCCAGGGCGCGCGCTTCCTCATGGTCGACGGGCAGCCGGCGATGGCGCTGGTCTACGTCACCGACAACAAGGCGTTGGGGCCGGTGATCGTCGTCGTCGCCAATTCCGGCAAGCCGGACGATTCGGTGCGCTTCGCCAACAGCGGCGACATCAACGTGCTGCGCTGGCGCCATCACGGCCACGCCTATGCGCTGGCCGGCACCGCCAACGCCAATTACCTCTGGAACATCCACAACGATCTCGCCTACCAGTTCGACGGGATCTGAGCCGCGCCGCCTGCCGTGACCGGCGGCGAGAGCGACGCGGGTCGCGCTTGGGCCGGCCGCTGTCGCCGTCTATGATCGGGCGGGAGCGAAAGGAGCAAGCGCGGCATGGCCGAGGCAATCCCGCGCCGGGGACGCGATCTCAGGCTCGATTTCTTCCGCGGGCTGTCGCTGTTCTTCATCTTCATCGATCACATCCCGAACAACTTCCTCGGCTGGTTCACCCTGCGCTCGATCGCCTTCTCGGACGCGGCGGAGGTGTTCATCTTCATCTCCGGCTACACCGCAGCGCTGGTCTATGGCCGCAGCCTGCGCCAGCACGGCGCGCTGTTCGCCACGGCGCAGACCTACCGCCGCGTCTGGCAGCTCTATGTCGCGCATATCTTCCTGTTCGTGATCTTCACCGCCGAAGTCTCCTACGCCGTGCTCGCGGTCAACAACCCGATGTACTCGGAGGAGCTGCGCGTCGGCGACTTCCTCGAGGCGCCGCACATCGCCATCATCAAGGCGCTGCTGCTGCAGTTTCAGCCGGCTTTCCTCGACATCCTGCCGCTCTACATCGTGCTGCTCGGCTTTTTCCCGCTGGTGCTGCTGGCGCTGGAGCGCGGGCCGCTCTGGGCGCTGCTGCCGTCGGCGGCGCTTTACGCGCTGACGCTCCGGCACGGTTGGGGGCTGCCCGCCTATCCCGCCGACTCCGTCTGGTTCTTCAATCCGCTGGCCTGGCAGTTCCTGTTCGTCATCGGCGCCAGCGCCGGCCATGCGCGCGTCAGCGGCCGCTGGCCCTTCCCGCACGGCGTCTGGCTGTCGCAGCTGGCCGTGGCGCTTGCCGCCTTCCTCGTGATCATCAACCTGAGCTGGCTCGTTCATTGGCTCTACGACCCGGTCCCGGCGATCCTGGCGAAGCAGCTCCTCAGCTACACCATCGACAAGACCAACCTCGCGCCGCTGCGGCTGGTCAATTTCCTGGCGCTGGCGCTGGCGACCGTCCATCTCGTGCGGCCGGACAGCGCCTTCCTGCGCTGGCGGGTATCCTATCCCTTCATCCTCTGTGGTCAGCATTCGCTCTATGTCTTCTGCCTCGGCATCGTGCTCGCGGTGGGCGGCCATTTCGTCCTGAGCGAGTTCTATTCGGAGCTGCCGATGCAGCTCCTGGTCAACATCGTCGGCTTCGCGCTGATGATCGGCACCGCGGCGCTTCTCGCCTGGTACAAGGCGGCGAGCGCCGCGGCCCCGTCGCGCGGCTCGATCCCGGCAACACCTTCGGAGTGAGCGAGATGATGCGTCTCCTGCCGCTGCTTGTCGGGATCGCGCTGGCCGCGCTGCCGCCGCCGGCGATCGCCGCGCGGCTCGATTGCGGTGTACCCGAGGAGCTGCTCGAGGACGATCCGGCGCTGGCGGGCGTCGCCCAGGCGCTGCACGACAAGCGCCCGATCACCATCGTCGCCATCGGCGGCGCCGCGACCGCCGGCACCGCCGCCGCCAATCCCGAGCAGGATTCCTATCCCCGCCGCCTGCAGGAGGCGCTGCGCCGGCGCCATCCCGGCGTGCCGGTCACCGTGCTCAACAAGGGGGTGTCGCGCGAGACCACGCAGGAGATGGTCGACCGCTTCGAGCGCGATGTCTACGCGCTGGCGCCGACGCTGGTGATCTGGGAGACCGGCACTTTCGACGCCGCGCGCAACATCGATGTCGACGTTTTCGCCACCGCGCTGGAGACGGGGCTCGATGCATTGCGCGACCATAAATTCGACATTATGTTAATGAACATGCAGTATAGCCGCAGTACTGCCTCGGTGATCAATTTCGAGCCTTACCTCGAAGCAATGCAGCATAGAGCCGATATCGACGAGGTCTACCTCTTTAGACGATTCGAGATGATGCGATACTGGAGCGAGAACGGCGTGTTCGAATTCGCGGATGTCCCCCGGGAACGGCGGGCGGAGCTCGCGGCGCAGGTCTATGACTGCCTCGCCGAGCGGGTCGCCGACGCCATCGAGCACGCGGCGCGATGAGCTGGCGCGCCCCCGGCAACCGCCGCCGCACCCTGCTCGCGCTGGTGCTGCTCGGCCTTGCCGCAGCGCTGCCGATCCTGATCTCGCCGGGCGGCCGCAGCGCCGGCGCGGCGGTCGACCGCTGCGCCATCCCGGCCGAGCTCGGCGCCTTGACCGCGCCGCTGCCGCACACCGCCTTAAGGCTCAAGGCCGGCGGCCCCCTGACCATCGTCGCGCTAGGCTCGTCCTCGACCGAAGGCGTCGGCGCGACGCGGCCCGAGCGCAGCTATCCCAGCCGGCTCGCGGCGCTGCTGCGGGCAAAGTTCCCGGGCGTGGCGA
>JBKQTR010000132.1:0-7788 GCA_052143095.1 Allostellaceae bacterium | reverse complement strand
TGCATGTCGGTCTCGAACGCTTCGCGCTGCAGATAGAGCAGCCCCTTGCGGTTGGTCAGCACGAACCAGGCGAAGGGCGAGGTCAGGAAGTCGAGGATCTCGTATCCCTCGCTGTAGGAGCCGGTCGCGTGGATGGCATGCGCGTCGTTGTTGGTCGTGCCGGGCCTGAGCTCCGTATGCCAGACCCGCGCCATCACATATTCGAGCTGCGCCGGCACCAGCACTTTGCGCGCCCGCGCGAAGATCTTGAGGCCGCGCTGATCGACGAAGCCAGTGCGGATCTGGATGTTGGCCGCCTCGAGCGAGGCCTCGTTGAAATCGAGATCCGTGGTCGGGCGGTTGGCATAGGTGCCGTTGTCGACGGGATGCGCCGTGTTGATCAGCGAGACGCCGTCGCCGCCGATCGCCGGATTGAAGGTGCCGGCGGTGTTGAGCAGATTGGCCGCCAGGATCTCCTTCGTCTGGTCGAAGGATTCCATAAGGCCGAGGTTGGACGGCTGGAACTGCGACTTGTAGAGATTGTCGGCGATCGCCTTGCGGGTGATGGCGTAGCCCAGCCCCACCTCGACATGCTCCTGATTGTAGACGAAGCGGTCGCCCGCCGCGTTGTCGAAGCTGGTCGGCGCGCCCTCGCTCTTGATCACGGCAAGCCCGACGAAGGCCATTTCCGAGGTGCGCTCGATCGCCATCTCGGAATTCCCGACCTCGTAGTATTTCTTCCACTGGGCCGGGATCATGTCGTATTTGCCCTCGATGCCGCGCAGGCCCGGGAAGAGCTCCTGCTTGATCTGGGCAAGATTGATGGTCATGGCGGTTTCTCCTGCTCAGAGGCGCTAGATGCCGGTCTGGCCTGGGCGCAGCTCGAAGTTGTTGAAGACGACTTCGACGATGTTCGACGTCGAGGTGTTGTCGTTTCCAACCTTCTGCGAGAGCCCGGTGATGCGTAGCGGCAAGGTCGAGGTGGTGGCGATGCCGGTGAGCGTCGCCGTGCTCATACCCGCGGCATTGGGTGCGCCCATGCCTTGGATCGCGGCGTTCTCCCAGACATTGGCCTGGATGGTCTGCAGCCCCGCGCCCGACCGGATCTCGAAGATGAGGTCGGGGTCGTCGATGATATAGGCCGTCACCGCCGTCGTGCTGGGCAGCGTCGGCGCCTTCCAGGCGTTGAACCAGTTGACGTAGTTGTTGACGGGGTCGAGATACTCGCAGCCCCAGAACACGCCGCGGATGACGCCGGACGCCCAGAGATCGACGAAGCCGGTGCTGAGCGAGACGACCGGGTCGCCCTTGGCGATGGTGTGCGCATTGTTGAAGGCAAGCTGAACAGCGGTGAGAGCCCCGGTCCAGGCGGCGCCGTCGCGACGCCGCACCGGACGCAGGCCGTACCCGCCCGTGGGATTCGACATTGTCTGCTCCATGTGTGGGTGATCGCTTGCGCGCGCGCCGCGCTCGCGGGATGAGGTGAATGGCCGCGCCGACGCGTTCGGCGGGGCCGGCTATTCTGTATTCTGTTTGGATCTGAGAGACCGGCGCCTCTCGGCGGGCGATCCCCTGGCCTGCATCGCGGGAGCGGCCGTTGGGAAGCGCCCTGCTCAGTTACGGCTGGCCGGAACGTCGTCGATCGGCATCCGGCCTTCGGAGTACGGTGCGCCTCGCGCCGTTCAACGAGCAGACTGCAGCCGCTTGCGCAACGCCGTCTCGCCGCTCGCAAATCTTCGAGTTGATCCTTTTTACCTCTGCACCCCTCCCCGACCAAGGCTCAATTTGCTGGGCGCCTGAAAAAAATGATCGATCTCGCTTTGTCTGTCGCCGCCTTGTCCGCGGAGGACGGTATGCAGCAGGTGGTGGGCGCGTCCTCTTCTATCGCGCCGGGGAGCCGGACCGGACGGGCTACTCCTCCTCTTCCGTAGCCGCCGGCGCCTCGTCGGGCTCGGCAACCTGGATGTTGTATTTCTTCTTCGCCTGGGCGCGCACTCGCGGCAGCTGGCCCTCCGGCGTGAGCTTCAGACTCTTAACCTGGTTGCGCACCCGCTCCTTGGCGCGCGCGTCGCGCAGGCTTGCCGCCTCCTTGCTGATGGCGGCGGCGCGCTCCATCAGCATCAGCCCGTCGACGATGATGGCGCCCTCTGGGTCCTTTTCCGCCGCCTCGCGGCCGACGATCTCCGGATGGCGCCGTTTCGGCACCGGTGTCCAGTGGCGGCGATGGGCGCGCGCCTGGTGGCGCACATCCTCTTTGCCGGCATAGGTGACGCGGCGCCACTCATAGCTCATCCCGTCGGGGATCGCGGCGGCGTCGACCTGGAAGGGGCCGCCGGTCTCCTCCTCCTCATAGAGGAAGGAGAGGTCGCGCTGCGCCGGACGCTGCGGCGCGCGCATCGGCGGGCGGGTCTGGGCTGGACGCATGGTTTGCTCCTGGGTCAAAGGCGGCCTTCGCGCTTCAGCGCGGCCTGGTTCTCGAAATAAAGCTCGAGCGCTTTTCTCGGGCTCTCCTTCCATTCGTCGGGAAACGAGATTTTCGCCGCCTCGATCTCGCCCGAGCTCGGCTGGCGCGTGCGCCGGCGCGACTCGCCGGTGCCGGTAGCGGCGCTGCGCGACGGTGGCGCCGCGGTGGTGGCACCGACGCGGCTCCTCGGCCGGTCGGCGGCGGGCGCCTGCCGCTCTTGCCTCCCGCGCGAGGCGCCGGCATCCCGGCCGTAGTCGATCTCCTCGAACCCGTCATCCGGGCCGGCCTGGCGCACGCCCAGGCGGTCCTCGACAAAGTCCCAGTATTCCGGACTCCATTCGCGCAAGCCCTCGCCCACCGCGGCGAAATGCGCCGCCTGCGCGCGCGCATTGGCGCGGCTGTCGGTGACGAAATCGGGATGCCGGCGGCACCACTCCTGCGCCTCTTGCGGCAGGGTGGCGATCGCCTGCTCGAACCGCGCGCGCGCATCGCTCGCCGCCGGCTGCCGCCGCGCCTGCTCAAATTGCTGCTGCTGCCAGGCGAGGCCGCGGATCTCCAGCGCCGCCTCGGCGATCTGCTCCTGCAGCTCGGCGCCATCCTGGTAGCGTTCGTCGCTCATGGCCGCCGCATAAGCGTGCTTCGCCCCGGCCAGCCGCGCCTTCGCCATCTCGAGCGCGCCGGCGATCGCCGATTCTTGCGCGGCGAAACGGTTGCCGCGCTCGGCGAGCACGCGCTGGCGCTCGGTGTCGCGGTCCCGCTCGGCGCTGGCGCGCTTCTCCTTCTCCTCGGCGAGCTGCTGGCGCATCGTCTCCAGCTCGGCATCGGTCGTTCGTGGCCCGGTATCGGCATCCGCCCGCTCGGCGGCTGCGCTCGTCGCGTCCATCGCGTCACTCCTGATCGATTGTTAGGGATGGTCTGCCAAGGCCAGCGCGGCCTCGAGAAATTCGCGGTGGCGCGCCGAGACGAAGCAGCGTTGCTCGGGGATCTCCTGCAACGCCGCAAGCCGCGCCTCGGCCGCCCGCCGCAGCGCCCCGTCCGCGGTCAGCGCCGCCGCGAGCGCCGCCTGCGCGCCGCGCGCTGCCGCGCGCCGCAACACGCGCTCGCCATAGATGGCGGCGAGATGCCGGTCGAGCCTCGCGCCTGCCTCCGCCGAAGCGGAGGCGCTTCGGCTTCGCGCAGGCAGGCTCACAGCACGATGTCGGGCCGATGCAGGATGGCGCGGATGCTTACATCCTGGACGAAGCGGCAGGTGCGCTTGCCGACGATGAAGGGGAAGGTGTCGCCGACCCGGTAGCACACCCAGTCGCCGGGTATGGGCTTTCGGCCGCCCCAGACGTGATCGGCATCCTCGACGAAGGCGAGATTGCCCATCTTGACCACGAGCCCGACCTTGCCTTGGTAGAGATCCTCTTCGCGCGTGCGGTCGGCGAGCAGGATGCCGCCCTTGGTCTTGTCCGGCCGCTCATAGACGACGACCATGACCGCGGCGCCCAGCGGCTCGATATCGTCGAGATAGGGCCCGACCGCCTCCATGATCTCGTCGCGGGGGTCGCGGTCGTGCACCACCTCGAGCGCCTGCCTAACCAGCATCTTCCTCTCCAACGCTGTTGTCGAAGGACGTGCCCTGGTCGCTTTCCGCCGCCGGCGCCTTGGCGATGTCCTGGGCGCGGTCCAGCACCCATTGCAATCCGCGCACGAAGCCGGTCTCGAAGCGATAGCGCTCGATGCCGTCGAGATTGCCGCTGACGATGCCGTCGCAGCGGCTGTTGAGCTCGGCGGTGATCGCCTCTTCGAGGCGGCGCCAGAGATCGACCTCGCCCAGCATGGCCTAATGCGCGCCGTAGGCTTTCATCTTCTGCAGCCGGCCGAGCGCGTTCTTCGACCCCGCCGTCATATGCAGCGGCCCCGACCCCGTCGACGGGCCGATGCGCCCGCCGCGCTTGGCCATGGGCGGCCGGGCGGCGCTCATCGGTTGGACGCCCGGCATCGGCGCGCCGCCCGGCATCGGTGCCGGCATGGGCAGGCGCGCCGCCGCCGGCAGCGGCGCTCTCGCCGCGGCGCCGACCGGCACCGGCACCGGGCGCGGTACCGGAACCGGCTGCGGATGGCCGTTCACGATGATGATCTTGGTGCCGGCCTTCTTGACGCGCCCGCCCGTCGCACGGCGCGGCTTGTCGGCACGCCGCCGGGGCTCCGCGCCCTCGGCCGCGCCGCCGCGCTTGAGCTTGGTGAGCTTTTTGCCAGTATGGTCATGCTTCTCGTGCTTGTGCACGGCCTCGGCGATCGCCCGCTTGACGGGACCGCCGACGGCATAGCCATGGCGCAGCAGCAGGCTGCGCGCCTTGCGGCGCGCGGGTTCACGCAATGTCATGTCCGCTCTCTTTCTGTTGGGGAAGACACCCGAGGGCGCGGTCGGGCGGAAGCCCTGTTCACGTTCACCGCGCGTTGCTATAAGGACCGTCTCTATGACTGAGTGGTGCGGCTTGCCGCCCGGTTGGTCGCCGATCTGCGCCCGTCAGTGCGGACCCCGCAGAATGTCGTGCCGCGACGCTGCGCAGCGCCGGCCGGCGCCGCTTCGACAGCCTTCGCCGGAGGCACACAGCACTTTACTCCGTGCTTGAAATCAGCCGCGTTTCGGCCGCGCCCGCCTGGCGAGAATGGCAAGAACCGGCGCCGTCATCAGTCCGGCGAGAAGGACTAGTCTGACCCACCACGGAGAATGGAACGACCAATAGTATTCCGCGGCCGTGTCGGCTAGGTAGAGAAAAGCTATGATCCAGCCAGCCCTCATGGCCCATCGGCGATATCTGTCGGCTTTTAACGACTCGCTTTCCATGCGCCCCTCCTTGGGTAGTCCCGCCACCGCCGCGCTCTGGGCTTGCTCGGCCTGGTGCCATTTCGGCGTGGGTAGCGCCCGTTCAGGGCGGGAAGGATCCGCCCGTGGGATATAGCTCGGGGAGCGCCTTGTGCGCCTCTGGTGTGCTCCAGTACTCCGCAGCCTTCTTGGCGTCTTCTATCACGCTCCTAGCTGCACCTCCACCCACGAGTAATTTTAGAATCGACGTTGGCGTCAATAGAGCTGATAAAACCCCCGCCACCGCTGAGGTCGCGTGCAAGTCGCCCGACGCAACGTCGCGGACGCCTTTCAGCGTATCGGCGTTGGGATCGTTCGAGGAGGCAGAGGACGGCAGCTTCCCAAGCGACGCGGCGTCCGAGGGCTTCCCAAGCGATGCGGTATCCGACAGCATCCCGAGCGACGTCGCTTCCGGTTGAATGCTCCCACCCGAGCCTCGGCGCTGCTTGTCGGCGCGAAACCGTGCTTTGCTTCCCATCGCGATGCCGGCACGCTTTGTCATGCGGCGCAATTTGCCAGTGGCGTGCGGAGGCCCACCGACGGGCGCCGCCCGGTCGGAAGTCCCCGCTGGGGCATGACCGAGACGACGCAGGGCGTTCTGCGCCTTCTTCCGGCTCGGCGATCTACGCTGCTTCATCTGGTCCTCGCATTGATAGGGCAGAGCACAGGGAGCCCGCTCCGGGACGCGCCCGGAAACGGGCCGTCGCCGAAGCCGCCGGCGCATCCATGCTTGGGAAATTCGGGAGTTGATCAAATCTACCGCTGCACCCCTCCCCGTCAAAGGCGAAACTTGCAGTGCGTTGCCCCAGTGCCGCCCGAGACCAGTGCCGCCCTAGCCTGCCTCGTGGCGAGCGGCTTGCCGATCACGTCAGACTCGTCATAGACCACCCATAAGTGCCTGTGACCGAGCCGCTCCACGGAAAAAAAGCGGCAACGGATGCGCCGGTACCAACGTCGGGGTCGTCCCGGACGGCGCGAGCCGCCTCGATCCGCGCGACATAGCCAGGTCGTTCGACGCAAAAACGAAGGAAGACGGCCAACGATCGAACAAGCAAAGTCACTACCACGCCGACGTACCCAATTTCGGGATGAAGCGATAGGCTGGGCTGAACCCCAACTTTGAGCAAATTGAGGCGGCAATTTGTCGTTTGCAGGGCCGACGCATCGGTGGCACCGGCGAGGTCGCGTATGTCGGCACGTCCACGCGGCATGGACGCAGCGCCGATCACTTCGTGCTAGCCTCCGCGCGACATTTGGCGAAGAACATCTTGAAGTTCTCGACGCCCGCGGGCCCGGAGGTTAGCCTCACCGCTTCCTCGCTCGGCAGCGATCGCCATTGTTTCCAGCAGGCTCTCTCGATGGGATCGTCAGGAATGTATTTGTAGGAAACAGCCACATCCTCGAACGCCGACTTTGGCGTGTCGACGTCCGCATCGTTCGGGATCGTAATGCACCGGCGTCCAGCTATGAACTTGGGCTCTCCAGCCCCCGACCGGCCGGTATCATTGCCACGGTGCTGCTCCTCGCTCGAGATTGGGCCGGCGCCCACGTTGAACTGGGAATTTGGGGAAATAATGCAGCAATCTGTTGTTCGTGTGGCGCGCTGCCCCGGTTGCGGCTTTACGCCTCAAAGACGCCGCTTGCGCCGATCAATTCGTGCCAGCCTCCGCGCGACATCGGACGAAGAACATCTTGGAGTTCTCCACCGCATCTGGCCCCGATCGTCGCTTTAGCATTTGATCGCTCGGCAGCGATCGCCATTTCTTCCAGCAGGCTCTCTCGATCGGATCATCAGGGACGTATTTATAGGCGATAGCCACATCGGCGAACGCCGGTTCTTGCCTGTAGATCCAAGCGTCGTTCGGGATCGTGACGTCAAGATTCCGCGGGCCTGTCCAGCTCACAGTCATGGGGCCATGGAAAGGAACAGCGTCCATGGTGAACACCGTACCGTCCGATGGACACGGGGAAGTTTTTTCGTCCGGCCGCGTGATCTCCACGGTGGCGGTAAAGGTGGTGACAAAGCCGCCGTCGGTCCAGCTGCTATCGTAGGCGGTTGCTACCCAGACAGCATCGGGAGATGTCGCGCGCGCCAACATCTTGCGCACCTCGCATCCCCCAGGATGAAGCCGCGCCTCGACCCAGAACCAAAAGATGGGTGTTCCGGCAGGAAGGAGCAATACCATGGCACTGAGGGCCAGCAGCCAGCGCCAACGAACGCGCCGCGGATATTTGGCGCGAGAGGGCGTCACTTGAGATTCACGTGTCGACATCGACAGTCTTTCGCCGGTTCCTCACGGCCTACTTAGTGGAAGAGGGACCTATTCGGCCGGATTCATAAAGCTCATATCCACGTCTGGTGTTGTCGACGTTCCTCTCCGCAAGGTGAGTATAGACCGGATCGCGCGGGGCGTTGCCGAAATTTGAATGATAGACAGCATAGAGATTCTGGTAAGAGAGCAGCTCATCGATCGGGATCCCCGCGGCCGCG
>JBKQTR010000131.1:0-7961 GCA_052143095.1 Allostellaceae bacterium | reverse complement strand
GCGCTCCTCGCTCCTAGCCCGACGCCAAATGACGATGTCGCAGGCCCATCCCAGTTCCCAGACAGGCTCCTGGACTGACGGGAAGCATGCGGTCTCTCAAGCTCCTGGTCGTCGTCATGGGCGTGCTGCTGGTCGCCGGCACCGCGGCGCTCATCGCCGCCATCATCGATCGCGCCAGCCATCGCGCCGCCGCGCCGCCGCCGCGCGCCGTCGCGCGCGGCTTCGATCGCGCGGTCATCGATCTGCCGGCCGGCGCGCGCGTGCTCGCCAGCGAGGCGGCGGATGGCCGCCTGGTGCTGCGCGTCGGCCTTGCCGAGGGCGGCGAGGAGCTCATCCTGATCGATCCCGCCAGCGGCGCGCTGCTCGGCACCATCGAGCTCCGGCCGGCCGCCTCGGGCGCCGCGCGATGAATTTCCGCAGCGACAACGTCACCGGCATCGCGCCCGAGATCCTCGCCGCCATCGCCGCCGCCAACGCCGGCACCGCGCCCTCCTATGGCGACGACGCCGTCAGCGAGCGCCTCGCCGCGGCGGTCGCCGCGCTCTTCGAGCACGAGGTGGCGGTGTTCCCGGTGGCGACCGGCACCGCCGCCAACGCGCTCGCGCTGGCGACGCTGACGCCGGTCTGGGGTGCGATCTACTGCCACGAGGCCTCGCATGTGCAGACCGACGAATGCGGCGCGCCCGAATTCTTCGCCGGCGGCGCCAAGCTGCTGCCGCTGCCCGGCGCCGACGCCAAGCTGGCGCCGGCAGCGATCGAGGCGGCGCTGACCGAGCGTGGCGTCGTTCACCATGTCCAGGCTGCCGCCATCAGCATCAGCCAGGCGACCGAGGCCGGCACGGTCTACCGCCCGGCGGAGATCGCCGCGCTCGGCGCGCTGGCGCGCCGCCATGGCCTCGCCCTCCATATGGACGGCGCGCGGTTTGCCAATGCGGTGGCGGCGCTCGGCTGCAGCCCGGCCGAGCTCACCTGGCGCGCCGGCGTCGACGTGCTGTCGCTCGGCGCCACCAAGAACGGCGCGCTCGCCGCCGAGGCGGTGGTGTTCTTCGACGCGGCCAAGGCCGCGGGCTTCGCCTACCGGCGCAAGCGCGGCGGCCATCTCTTCTCCAAGATGCGCTTCCTCTCGGCGCAGCTCGAGGCCTACTTCGCCGACGGGCTTTGGCTGCGCCACGCCGCCCACGCCAACCGCCTGGCGGCGGTGCTGGCCCAGGGCCTCGCGGCGCTGCCGGGCGCGCGGCTGCGGCATCCGGTCGACGCCAACGAGGTCTTCATCGAGCTGCCGGAGAAGGCGATCGCGGCGCTCGCCGCCGCCGGCTTCGGCTTCTATCGCTGGGGCGGCGAGCGCTCTTCCTGCCTGCGCCTCGTCACCGCCTTCGACACGCGCCAGCCCGATGTCGAGGCCTTCATCGCGACCGCGCGCGGCGCCTAACAGCGCCTTCTCCTTCTCCGCCCTGAAGGGCGGAGAAGGACTTGCTGCTGCGGCATCGGCGTTCCCTAGAGCGAGATGTGCCACTGCCAGAGCCGCAAGCGGGCGGAGCAGGCTCAGCGCTGCCGTAGCCGATCGGAGCGTGGCGCATAAAGAAATCATAAACCACGCCGCGCTCACACGCGGACTCCGGCTGCGCCGCCGGCGCGGATTTCATTTCGCTGCCGCATCGATCGCGCCGCCGTCGCCCTCTGCGGTGCTTCCCGACGGCCGCGCGCGTCGTCCCGCCGGTGCTCGAGCGCCCGGCTGCGTTCTCGCCGCCACAAAATCGCAAAAAAAAATGCCCCGGCATGAATTTTTCCTTGCATCGCCACGTTATGAGCGTATGTATCCAAACCACGACGCACTCGCACGTGCCTATGGCCCTTGTGGTTATGCAACGACGTAACGCGTCCTTTTTGGCAGAGCCGGTCACTGTGGGCCGGTCCCGAGAGGGAGGTCGATATGGTTGCAATCGCACTCAGGGCCGCAGCGCCCTGGCCCGACGAGACACCTCGGTTCATCAGGGCTGCTCGCGGCAGCGGCGGTCGAGGCGCAAGCGAACCCAGTAGTCAGATCTGAGAGGCCTTGTCCAGCACACGGCGGATCGTCCCCGTGTACGGACAGAAGCTTCGCTCCACCGCCTTCCTGGTTTGGAAGGCAGCGGTAGAGCGTGTCGGCGACGTGAGCCGGCGCGCGCTCTGACGACAGGACACCCAGCAGAAATGAAGAAGAAGATAGACCGAAAGATCGAGCGTAACCGCAAGATCGAGAAGTTCCTCGCGGAGAAGCAGCCGGAGACGCCCTGCCTCGTCGTCGACCTCGAGGTGGTCACCGAGGCGTATCAGCTGCTGCGCACCTACATGCCGATCGCCAAGGTGTACTACGCCGTCAAGGCCAACCCCGCCGGCGAGGTCGTCGACCTCCTGCGCGGGCTCGGCTCGGCCTTCGACGTCGCCAGCCGCGGCGAGGTCGATCTCTGCCTCGGCCTGGGCGTGACCGCCGACCGGATCTCCTTCGGCAACACCATCAAGAAGGAGCGGGACATCGCCTACGCCTATGAGAAGGGCGTGCGCCTCTTTGCCTTCGACAGCGAGGGCGAGCTGGAGAAGCTCGCCCGCTCGGCGCCGGGAGCGCGCGTCTTCTGCCGCATCCTGGTCGATGGCGAGGGCGCGGAATGGCCGCTGTCGCGCAAGTTCGGCTGCGCGCCGGAGATGGCGGTGGAGCTGCTGCGCCGCGCCAAGGCGGCCGGGCTCGACCCCTATGGCGTCTCCTTCCATGTCGGCTCGCAGCAGACCAATCTCGACCAGTGGGACAACGCCGTCGGCCGTGCCGCGGCGATGTTCTCGTTGCTGGCCGAGACCGACATCAACCTGCGCATGGTCAATATCGGCGGCGGCTTCCCGGCGCATTACCGCGGCGACGTGCTCGGCGTCGAGCGCTACGCCCAGGCGGTGATGGCGGCGATCACGCGGCATTTCGGCAACGACCTGCCGGAGATCGTCGTCGAGCCCGGCCGCTCCATCGTCGGCGATGCCGGCGTGATCCAGAGCGAGGTGGTGCTGATCTCGCAGAAGGCCTTCGGCGACGCCAAGCGCTGGGTCTATCTCGATGTCGGCAAGTTCAACGGGCTCGCCGAGACCATGGACGAGAGCATCAAGTACCGCATCCGCACGCCCGGCGAGGGCGGGCCGAGCGGGCCGGTGGTGCTCGCCGGCCCGACCTGCGACAGCGCCGACATCCTCTACGAGAAGACCGAGTACCGGTTGCCGCTGGCGCTCAAGGTCGGCGACAAGGTGAGTATCCTGTCGACCGGCGCCTATACCTCGAGCTACGCCTCGGTCTGCTTCAACGGCTTCTCGCCGATCAAGACCTACTGCATCTGAGAGACTGTCTCGGGGCTGGAGCGGCGGCGCGGCGGATCGGCCGCGCCGCCGTCACTTCGTTCAGCAGCTTCTGCTGCATGGCGGCGATGAAGGAGGGGAAGTCCTCCACCTGCATCAGGAAGCCGCCGGTGCCGCCGACCACGTTCTGGTCGTAATAGCTGTCGAGCCAGGGCTCGTTCTTGAGGATGGCGAGCCCGTTGATGGTGACGCCTTCGGCCACCAGCCGGTCGCGGATCTCTTGCGGCGGCGGTCCGATATTGGCCATGCCGTCGCCGGAGACGTCGATGACGCGGCGCGCCGCCTCATCGGGCGCCAGCGCCAGCGCGCCCTCCGCCGCGACCAGGGCGTCGCCGATGGCGGTGAGCCCGTGCGAACTGCGCCGCGTCGCCCGCACCTTGGCGGCGAAGCCGCCGGCGCTGGCGGCGTCGCTGATGCGCGTCCAATCGACGGTCACCACCTGCTTGTCGCGGTCCGACCATTCCAGCACCAGCACGTCGATGGCGCCGTTGCGGCCGCCGCGGATCGCGTCCACCAGCGGCGCGGTCTCGAAGGCCCGGGCGATGCCTTCATGCTGCAGCTCGTATTCCTCGGCATCGACGCTTTCCGAGACATCGACGGCGAGCACCAGGGCAAGGTCGACCTTGGCGGCGCGCGCCGGCAGCGCCGCGAGGCTGAGCGCGGCCAGGAGGGCAAGAGCAAGGGCACGGGCGTGCGGCATTGGGTCCTTTCCGGCAGCGTCGGCCTGGCCCGACATATGGAAGGCCGAGTTGGTCAATTCTATGGCGCCGCCGGCAGGCGCGCGGGAGGGTTGCCGCCTGCGCCGCGCTCCCGGCATAATCGCGCGCACTCCCGCGTTCCCTGGAGCGAAGAGGCAAGAATGCGCTCAGCACCTGTCGTCACTGCCGTGGCTACCCTCGTCCTGCTCGCTGCCGCCGTCGCTGCTACCGCACGTGCCGCGGATAAGGAGCCGCCGGCCTGCGCCGCCATCACCTTCCGACCGGTCCCGTCCGGTCTTTCCGATGGCGAGCAGAATGCCGGCCTTTATAAATCGCGCTTCGGCCGGATCGAGGTGATGGCGACGGTCAAGAACGGCGAGGCGGTCGACTATTTCGTCGACGTCAATGGCAAGCCGCCGTCCACCATCGCCGGAGCGTTGCCGGAGAGCATCGCCGCCTGCGCCAAGGCCAAGCGCCTCGGCGGCGTCGGCAACCCGCCGGAGCATTGCCTCGGCGACAAGCTGGCGGTGCTGATCGATCACACCGGCGCCCAGCGCTACGTGCTGCTCTACGCCCATCGCGGCAATGAGTGGCACTTCTGCAGCGCCGGCGGGGCCTAGGCCTAGGCGAACTCCCGTAGGGAGTTCGTCCGCTGTGGCGACAGCGATTGCGCAAGCAATCGCGAAAGCCACCCCGGGCGGGCTAGCCCACCCGCCCCGGCCTCACCGTACCACCCCCGCCGTCGCCAGCGGCCGCGCGGCGGCGGTGGGCGTGAGGTTGAGGGCGTGGGCGTAGAGCGTGGGATCGGCCAGCAGCTTCTCGGCCGTGGCGACCTCGACTTGATGGTCTTCATGCTCCCCCGGGCAGAGCCCGCGCAGCCGCGCCCAGGCGTCGTCGTCGAGCTTGGCGCGCGGTCGCGCCAGCGCCGCGGACAGGCTGCCGGTGCTGCGCGCCAGCGCCGCCGCAACGCCGCTGGCATCGTCGGACAGATCGGCGGTGCAGACAGTGGGGACGACCCCGTGCTGGTGCAGGATGTAACCGCCCGGCGTCACCAGCCGGGCCCAGGTGATGGTGAGCTCGCCGTCATTGGGCATGCGCTGCACGTTCTGCACCGTGCCTTTGCCGTAGGAGGCGGTGCCGATCACCACCGCCCGTCCGGCGTCCTGCAACGCCGCGGCGACGATCTCCGAGGCCGAGGCTGAGCCGCCATTGACCAGCACCACCAGCGGCAGCGTCTCGACCGCGCGATGCGGCGCGGTGAAGTACTGCACGCTCTCGGGCACGCGGCCGACGGTGGAGGTCACGGGCAGCCCGTCGAGGAACAGGCTTGCCACCTCGACCGACTGGTCGAGCAGCCCGCCGGGATTGCCGCGCAGGTCGAGGACGAGGCCGCGCAGCGAGCGACCGAGATCGCGATGCGCCTGGTGCAGCAGCTCCGCCAGGCTCTCGCCGGTCTGCTGGTTGAAGCTGCTGACGCGCAGCAGCGCGATGCCGTGCTCCTCGGTCAGCACCACGCTGGGCGGCACGATGCGGGCGCGGTGCATCGAGAAGGTGATGCGGTTGTCGCTGCCGCTGCGCGAGACGGCCAGCGCCACGACGCTGTCGGTCGGCCCGCGCAGGCGATGCACCACATCCTCCCGCGCCAGCGCGGCGATATCCGTGCCGTCGATCGCCACGATGCGGTCGTTGACCCTGAGCCCGGCCGAGGCGGCCGGCGTCTCCGGCAGGACCTCGGTGATGTGGACATCGGCGCCGTCGGTGTTGAGCGTGATGCCGATGCCGCCGAAGCCGTCGCGGGCGGCGCGGCGCTCCTGCGCCAGCACCGGCGGCGCGTAATGCGAGAAGCGGTCGAGCAGCGTCATGGTGCCCTCGAGCAGGATCTGATCGAGGCGCTCGGTCGAAAGCGCCGCCAACCCCGGCGAGTGCGCCCGGGCGGCCGTCGCGACCTTGTCGCTCACCGCCGCCCAGCCCGCCGCATCCGAGCTTGCCGGCGCGGCGAAGCGCAGCGCATGCCCGCCCTGGCGCAGCACCAGCGCATTGTCCTGCTGCTCGATCGAGACCGCGGGGTCGACCGTGGCGAGGCCGCGCAGCCCGGCCAGTGCCAGCCCCTCCGGCGTCACCGGCTCGATGTAATATTTGGCGATGCCGCTATAGGCTTCCTCGAGCAGCTGCGTCTGCTGCTCGTCGGCTGCCGGCGCGCCCGGCGCCGCGCCGCAGCCGGCAAGCGCCAACAGGCTGATACCCGCGAGCATCCGGCGGCGGCTACGGGCTGTGCGGAAGTTCCTCATCGCTGGACGGAAAATTCGCTCCCGGCAGAGTCCGATGCGGCCATTATGGGACGCGCTCGTGTGGCACCAGTGGACATTGTTGCGTGGCACTCGCAGCTCTGGCAAGCGGATTCCCGGCTGCGTCGGGCAGGTCAATCCTGAACGCGCCGGGTTAACGACGGGTTGAGGCTCGGCCGCGTCGCGCCTTGGCCGGCCGCGGCGGCCGGCGCTCGGCCGCGTCGCTCGTCTCGATGAGGGCGAAAAGCAGGCTGCCGGTCACCGTATTGGCCTCGGCCAGCCGCACCGTGAGCGCGTCGCCGAGCGTATAGCTGCGGCCCCAGCGGCGGCCAACCAGGCGGTGATGCGTCTCGTCGTGCTCGTAATAATCGTCCGGCAGCCGGCGCATCGGGATGAGGCCGTCGGCGCCGGTCTCGGCGAGCGTGACGAAGAGCCCGGCGCGGGTGACGCCGCTCACCCGGCCGGCAAAGCTGGCGCCGACGCGCTCGGCGAGGAAGGCGGCGGTATAGCGGTCGATGGCGCTGCGCTCGGCGGCGGCGGCGCGTCGCTCGGTCATGGAGATGTGCTCGCCCGTCTCGGTGAACCCCGCTGCTTCCGCCGCGGGCAGCGCGCCAAGGCCGAAATCATGCCCGGCGATCACGGCGCGATGCACCAGCAGATCGGCGTAGCGGCGGATCGGCGAGGTGAAATGCGCGTAGCGGCGTAGGTTCAGGCCGAAATGCCCGAGGTTGCCCGGCCGGTATTCTGCCTGGGCCTGGGAGCGCAGCACAACCTCGTTCAGAAGTTCCTCATGCTCCGTCCCGATGGCTTTCTGCAGGATGCGGTTGAATTGGGCCGGCCGGTTGAAGCCTGTTTTCGGGGCGCTGATGCCTATGCTGGCAAGAAACTCACTCAACGCCACTAGCTTCTCCGAAGCAGGCGCATCATGAACCCGGTAGATCAGCGGCGATTTCCGCGCCTCAAGCGCCTCCGCCGCGGCAACGTTCGCCTGGATCATGAACTCTTCGATCAGCCGGTGGGCCTCAAGCCGCTCCGGGACAATGACTTGCGATACGAGGCCCCTGTCATCGAGGATGATTTTGCGCTCGGGCAGATCCAGATCGAGCGGGCCCCGTTTGCCGCGCGCCTCCTTCAGCATTGAATAGACCTGCCAAAGCGGCCGCAGCACCCCTTCGAGAAGCGGTGCCGTCTTAGCGCTGGGCTTGCCATCGATCGCCGCCTGTGCCTGTTGATAGGACAGCGTGGCCGCGGAGCGCATCGTGGCGCGCATGAAGCGATGCGAGAGTTTTTTCCCGTTGCGGTCGAATGTCATGTGCACCGCCAGGCCCGGGCGCAATTCGCCTTCGCGTAGTGAACACAGATCGTTCGAGAGCTTCTCCGGCAGCATAGGCACGACGCGGTCGGGGAAGTAGACCGAATTGCCGCGCAAGCTAGCCTCGTTGTCGAGCGCTGTCCCTGGCCTCACATAGAATGAAACGTCGGCGATGGCGACGATTGCCACCGCTCCGCCTTCATTGGCCGGATCGGGATCGGGTGCGGCCCAAAGAGCGTCGTCGTGATCCTTGGCGTCTTCCGGATCGAGGGTGATGAGCGGTAAGCGGGCCAGGTC
>JBKQTR010000130.1:0-7624 GCA_052143095.1 Allostellaceae bacterium | reverse complement strand
TAGGTGCCGGGCACGTCCTGGAACTTGATGCCGGCGGCACGCAAGCGCTCGACCGTCGCATAGATATCGCGCGCCGCCAGCGCGATGTGCTGAATCCCCTCGCCGTGGTAGGCGGCGAGATATTCCTCGATCTGCGACTTGTCGTCGGCGCTCTCGTTGATCGGGATGCGGATCTTGCCGCAGGGGCTGGTCATCGCCTTGGAGCGCAAACCGGTGAGCTTGCCCTCGATGTCGAAATAGCGCACCTCGCGGAAGTTGAAGAGCCGCTCGTAATAGCGCGCCCATAGCGCCATGCGGCCTTGATGGACGTTGTGCGTGAGGTGGTCGATGCCGGTGAGCCCCGCCCCCTGCGGCCGCGGATCGCCCCCGGCCACCGGCACGAAGTCGACGTCGTAGATGGTGTGCTCGCCATAGCGGTCGACGAGATAGAGCAGACTGCCGCCGATACCCTCGATCGCGGGGATGTTGAGCTCCATCGGCCCGACCTTGCCCGCGACCGGCCGTGCGCCGAGCGACAGCGCGCGCTGATAGGCCTTCGCCGCATCGCGCACGCGGAACGCGATGGCGCAGACCGAGGGGCCGTGCAGGCGGGCGAAAGCCTGGGCGAAGCTCTCCGGCTCGGCATTGACGATGAAATTGACGTCGCCTTGGCGGTAGAGCGTCACGTTCTTGGAACGGTGGCGCGCCACCGCGGCGAATCCCAGCTGCTCGAACAGCCGGCCCAGCGCCGCGGGATCCGGGGCGGTGTACTCGACGAACTCGAACCCGTCGGTGCCCATGGGGTTGTCCCAGAGGCCCTTGGGCGCGCTGTCCTGCGCCGTGCTTTGCTCCTTGACGCTCATCGTGCCTCCGCGGCCAAAAAAGGAATGCTTGACGGCAACCGGCCAAAGATGGAATTTGGTTGACAATGAAACCAATTCCAAGTGGTCCGTTGCCATCGGACGGTGGGGCGCCTCCGCTCGATCTCGAGCATTTTCTGCCGTTCCGCCTGTCCGTGCTGGCCAACCGGGTGACGCGCGCGGTCGCCCGCGTCTATGCCCGGCGCTTCCAGCTCTCGGCACCGGAGTGGCGCACCATGGCGGTGCTCGGCCGCTATGGCGCCATGACCGCCAACAGTGTGGTCGAGCGCACGGCGATGGACAAGGTGCGCGTGAGCCGCGCCGTGGCGCGCCTGCTGGCCCATGAACGGGTCACCCGCCGCACCGATCCCGACGATCGCCGCCGCGCCATTCTCGATCTCACGCCGGAGGGACGCGCCGTTTATGCCAAGGTGGTGCCGATGGTGCTGGCGGTGGAGAACGAGCTGCTCTCTGGGCTGAGCACCGAGGAGCGCCAGCTGCTCGACCAGGTCGTGCGCAAGCTGGAGGAGCGCACCGCCGGGGATTTCGCGGGGGGCGAGGAGGAGATTTAGGGGTCGGCGCCCGGTCCCTACTCCCGAAAATTGTAACAGATGATTTCAAAGGTCGAGTGCGACGCAAATTGTTGCACGTCAGGCACCGCCGCGCGGCAAAGGTTGAGCGGCGCTTAATCATCTGCCGGCGATGCTCGTCATTGTGACAAGACCCGAGGCGCGCCCGACACCGCCTCGGCTCATGCCGAGCAAGGAGACCAGCAATGACGGTCAGCAACATCGATTCCACCTCCAGCAGCACGGCGGCCGCGCTTCAGGGCAAGCTGCAGCAGGCAAAAGCCAATTTCGACAAGCTCGCGCAAAGCCTGCAATCCGGCGATCTCGCCGGGGCGCAGCAGGCATATGCGGCGTTGCAGCAGAACGCGCCGCAAGGACAGAGCAATCCCCTCCAGAAGCAGATCGACGCGCTTGGCCAGGCGCTGCAATCCGGCAACCTTGCCGCCGCGCAGCAGGCCTTCTCGGCGCTGCAATCGGCAGCGCAGGCGCAAGGCGGTCAGGGCGCAGGCCCCGCCGCGGCTGCCGGCGGCGCCGGCGGTTCCGCCGGCGGGGGCGGCTCGTCGTCTTCCTCGTCGAAGACCGTGGTCAGCGAGACCAGCACGACCTCGGCAAGCGGCGTGACGACGACGGTTATCACCTATTCGGATGGGTCGAAAGAGACCACGACAACCTATGGTCCGGCGCCGACTTCCTCTCAGAGCGTTGTCGCTTAGCGTCAAAAGCGTTGCGCCGTCGCCCAGCGCGCTCCTCGGTCGGCGGGTAGCGCATGGATATCGGCCGCGGTCGCATGCTATAAGGCGGGCTTGAGCCAAGAGCCGGAGCCAGCGCGTGGCCGGAGCGACGATCCTGGTCCTCAACGGGCCCAATCTGAACCTGCTGGGCGTGCGCGAGCCGGCGACCTACGGTCCCGACACGCTGGCCGACATCGAGGAGGGCTGCCTCGAGCGCGCCGCCGAGCTCGACCTCGCCGTCGATTTCCGCCAGTCGAACCATGAGGGCCAGCTGGTCGATTGGATCCAGGAGGCGCGCGAGAACGCCGACGGCATCATCCTCAACGCCGGCGCCTACACGCACACCTCGATCGCCATCCTCGACGCGCTCAAGGCGTCGGAGCTGCCGGTAATCGAGGTGCATCTCTCCAACATCTATCGCCGCGAGAGCTTCCGCCGCCACTCCTATGTGAGCGAGGCGGCGCAAGGCGTCATCTGCGGTTTCGGCGCGCTCGGCTATCTGCTGGCGCTCGAGGCGATGGCGCAACTCATCAAGCGCGACTGACGGGGTTTCGTTCAGCATGGCGAATTCGAAGGATTGGACGGTGGACGGCGATCTCGTCCGCGCGCTGGCAGCGCTGCTGGAGGAGACGGGGCTCACCGAGATCGAGTATGCCGTGGGCGAGCGGCGCATCCGCGTCGTGCGCGGCGGGCCGCCGGTGCCAGCGGCGATGGTAGCGATGCCGGCGGCTCTGGCCGCACCGCCGCCCGCCGCCGTCGAGGCGCCGGGAACCGTCAAATCGCCGATGGTCGGCACCGCCTACCTCTCGCCGCAACCGGACGCTGCGCCCTTCATCAAGCTCGGCGACAGCGTACGCGAGGGGCAGATCCTGCTCATCATCGAGGCGATGAAGGTGATGAACCAGATCCCAGCGACGCGCGCCGGCAAGGTGGCGCAGATCCTGGTCAGCGACGGCGCGCCGGTCGAATACGGCCAGCCGCTGATCGTGCTGGAGTAGCCCCGGCGCATGTTCGAGAAGGTGCTCATCGCCAATCGCGGCGAGATCGCGCTGCGCATTCACCGCGCCTGCCGCGAGATGGGCATCCGCACGGTGGCCGTCCATTCCACCGCCGACGACAACGCCATGCATGTGCGGCTCGCCGATGAGAGCGTCTGCATCGGCCCGCCACCGGCACGCGACAGCTATCTCAATATCCCTGCCATCCTCTCCGCCGCCGCCATCACCGGCGCCGACGCGATCCATCCCGGCCTGGGCTTCCTCGCCGAGAGCGCCGATTTCGCTGCCATGGTGGAAGAGCACGGCTTCACCTTCATCGGCCCCTCGGCCGATCATATCCGGCTGATGGGCGACAAGGTGACGGCCAAGCGCGCGGCGACGGAACTCGGCATTCCGGTCGTGCCGGGCTCCGACGGCGGGCTCGCCGATGTCGCGGCCGCGGCCGATTGGGCGGCGCGCATCGGCTATCCCGTGCTGGTGAAGGCGGCGGGCGGCGGCGGCGGTCGCGGCATGCGCGTCGCGCGCAACCGCGAGGAGCTTGCGACCGCGGTGCCGGCGGCGCAAGGCGAGGCCAAGGCCTTCTTCGGCAACGGCGAGGTCTACCTCGAACGCTACCTCGCCAAGCCGCGCCACATCGAGGTGCAGATCCTGGCGGACGGCCAGGGCGGCGTCATTCATCTCGGCGAGCGCGACTGCTCGCTGCAGCGCAAGCACCAGAAGATCCTCGAGGAGACGCCGTCGCCGGCGCTCAATCCCGCCGAGCGCCATCGGCTTCTCGCCCTTGCCACCGCCGCCGTCCGCAAGCTCGGCTACAAGAGCGCCGGCACGCTGGAGTTCCTATACCAGGACGGCGCCTTCTTCTTCATCGAGATGAACACGCGCCTCCAGGTCGAGCATCCCATCTCCGAGATGGTGAGCGGCATCGACATCGTGCGCGAGCAGATCCGCATCGCCGCGGGCGCGCCGCTCGGCTACCGCCAGGACGACGTCAAGTTCACCGGCCACGCCATCGAATGCCGCATCAACGCCGAGAACCCGGAGACCTTCGCGCCTTCGCCGGGCTGCATCGCCAGCTATCACGTGCCGGGCGGGCTCGGCGTGCGTGTCGACAGCGCGCTCTATCAGGGCTACGTCGTGCCGCCGCACTACGACAGCCTGGTCGCCAAGCTCATCGTGCACGGCACGTCGCGCAACGAATGCCTGATGCGCCTCAGGCGCGCGCTCGAGGAATACGTCATCGCCGGTATCGAGACGACGATCCCGCTGCATCAGCGTCTCGTCGCCAACCCCGATTTCATCAACGGCGATTACGACATTCATTGGCTCGAGCGGTTCCTCGCGCGCTCCTGAGGCGTGTCCGGCTCAGTGGAATTCGCCCCCGCCGTGCTGCATCATCGCCAGCCATGATCGCGCTGACCCCCGAGCTGCTGCTGCGCGCCTATGCCGCCGGCATCTTCCCGATGGCCGAGGACGCCGACGACCGCGAGGTCTTCTGGGTCGATCCCGAGCAGCGCGGCGTGCTGCCGCTCGACAGCTTCCACCTGCCGCGCCGGCTGCGCCGGGCGCTGCGGCAGGAGCTGTTCGATATCCGCTGCGACAGCGCCTTCGCCGAGGTCGTGCGCGGCTGCGCCGAGCCGCGGCCGGAGCGGCCGAAAACCTGGATCAACGACGAGATCGTGCAGCTTTACACCGCGCTCTTCCGCCTCGGCTTCGCGCACAGCGTCGAGTGCTGGCACGCCGGCGCGCTGGTCGGCGGTCTCTACGGCGTGGCGCTCGGCGGCGCGTTCTTCGGCGAGAGCATGTTCAGCCGGGTGAGCGAGGCGAGCAAGGTGGCGCTGGCGCAGCTGGTGGCGCGCCTGAAGCTCGGCGGCTTCCGCCTGCTCGACACGCAATTCGTCACGCCGCATCTCGAGCGCTTCGGCGCCATCGAGATCCCGCGCCGGCAATACCATCGCGAGCTCGCCGCGGCGCTGGAGATCGACGCCTATTTCCCAGGCGAGCCGCTGGCGGCGGCGGCGGCGCTGTCGCTCTTGCAGTCGAGCACGCCGATATCATAGATCGGGTTCTCCAGCGCCGAGAGCGCCGGGCTCGAAGCGAACATCCAGCCGCTGAAGACGCGCTGCGCGATGCCCGCGCTGCGCTCGCCCTGGCGCACCTCGTCGATCTGCAGGAAGGCGGCGCTTTCCGGCTCCTCCTCCGGCGGGTGCTTGACGCAGGCGCGCACGGTGATGATGAGCCGGCCGAAATGGACCGGCTTGTTGATGGGCGCGTCGAACTTGCTGATGCGCGCGGTGGTCTTGTCGAGGCCTTGCAGCACCGCCACCGTCTCCGCCCGCGCCGCGCCCGCCGCCAGCAGCGCCGGCAGGAGCAGCAGCAGCGCCAAGCGACCGAACCTCACGCCCGGTCCTTGCTATAGGGGTTGACCAGCCCGGCGGCGAGGCGACGCAGCACCTCGCGGAACTGCGCCTCGTCGCAGCCCATCAGCACGGCATCCTCGAGCGCGTCTTGCGCCAGCGCGCGCAACTCCTCGAGGTTCTCGTTGAGCACCTTGATCTTCTCGACGCAGGACACCGGCTCGCCTTCCGGCGTGAGCCAGGTCGGCAGCTCCAGCTTGCCGGGCGTTTTGGCCTCGCTCATGGCGCGGTCTGTGCCGGCTTCAGCGCGCTGAAGCGCAGCCGCACGTAATCCACCGTCCAGGCGCCCGACGCGTCGGCGAGCCGGTCGCGCAGCATGTCCTCGACCTCCTGCTTGACGCTAGGACGGGTTTGCGGCGGAACGGTGGCGAGGAAGCTCTCGGCGAAGGTGTCGAGCCAGTCGGCGAGCGGGCCCGGCAGCCGCGTCGGTCGCGGGATGAGCGCCATCGCGGTGACGACGAAGCCGTGGCGCTCGAGCCGGGCGCGATACTCCCGCGGGGCGGGAAAATACCATGGGCTCGCCGCCTCGCCGTCGATGCCGTGCCGTGCCAGCGCCGCGGTCAGCGCGCGGCGCACCGCCTCGACATTGCCGGCGCCGCCGCATTCCGCGACAAAGCGCCCGCCGGGCTTCAAGGCGCGCCAGATGCCGGCGATCACCGCGTCGGGATCGCGCATCCAATGCAGTGCCGCATTGCTGAAGACGGCGTCGAATTCCGCCGCGAAGGCGAGCCGGGTCCTGTCCACGACCTCTGCGGCGAGACCGCGGGCGCGCGCCGCCGCCACCTGCTCAGGACTGGCATCGACGCCAACGACCGAGGCGCGACGGGCGATGAGTTGGGTGAGCGCCCCGTCGCCGCAGCCGAGATCGAGGATACGCTCATGCGGTTCCGGCGCCAGCAGCGCCAGCAGCGGCTCACCAAGTGCGGCGACGAAGCCGGCATTGCGTTGATAGCGCGCGGGATCCCAGTGCTGCTCGATGACGGTGGCGCCGGGGCGGACGGCGCTATTTGGCTGGAGGGATCTGGCCATTCGGTTTCGGCTGCTGGGTGCCTTGCGTCCCGTAGATGAATTGGCCGATCAACGATTCCAG
This sequence comes from Allostellaceae bacterium, assembly GCA_052143095.1. Lineage (GTDB taxonomy): Bacteria > Pseudomonadota > Alphaproteobacteria > ATCC43930 > CGMCC-115725 > DAHUYF01. Next base: position 983 of record JBKQTR010000130.1, on the reverse strand, counting down.
GCTGATGGGCGGCGTGGTGTGCTGGATCGTGCCGCCGGGCTTGATGTACTCGTCCTCGGCGCCGGGGACGATCGAGAGATACTTGTCGCCGAGCAGGCCGCTCGAGGCGATCGTCGCCACGGAATCGACGGGGAGCTTGATCGAGGGCTCGATGCTCATCTTCACCACGGCGACATAATCCTTGGGATCGAGCGTCTGCGAGACGATGCTGCCGACCTTGATGCCGCTGATACGGACGTCGCTGCCGTCGCGTAAGCCCTCGACCCGGTCGAAATTGGCGGTGACATCGTAGCCGGTGACCGCGCGCACCTGGCTCGTTGTATAGGCGAAGAACAGGAACACGGCGGCGACCACCAGCACGACGGCGCCCATCACGGTCTCGACGGCGTTGCGGTTCATCCCCTCTCGCTCCCTCGCAGGCTTTCCGTTGCGGCCTTATTCCGGCGTCCAGGGCTCGTAATCACCGGCAGCCCTGGAGCGATGCCCGCCGCGCAGCACCGAACCGGGCGGCCGATAGGCGTCGGGCGTTCCCGTGAGGTTCGGCACGTAATCGCGCTGCCAGGGATACTTTTTCTGCCCGGCCGCTTGCGGCAGCTCATCGAAGGTGTGGTGCAGCCAGCCATGCCATTCCGGCGGCACGCGCGAGGCCTCAGGCTCGCCGTTATAGATCACCCAGCGGCGCTCGCGACTCTCACGCCCGCCGCCCCGCTTCAGCGGCCGATGGCCCTTGTCGCGGTAATAGCGGTTGCCAAACTGGTCGGTGCCGACCAGCTCGCCCCTGAGCCAGGTGAAGAGCCTTGTGCCGAGAGTGATGCCCATGGACGAGAATCCGATCGCTCGCGGCGACTAGCGACGTCCGGCCGCCGTGCTTGCAGAAAAAAACCGGCGCGACACTGGCACCTGCCTTCGGGCGCGTCCAGCGCGCCGGCCGGCGTGGCCGGCGCCGGGGAGAGGCGCGCCAGCCCCGGCGCCGCGAGCCGCCG
>JBKQTR010000129.1:0-32487 GCA_052143095.1 Allostellaceae bacterium | reverse complement strand
GGCCGGCCGGCCCGCCATAAAGCGAAACCAGAACAAACCGAGGAAACTGTCAGGCATGTATCCGGTCCATAGTGTCAGGCATCTTTCCGGTTGCGCAAGTCACGGATTTGCGATAGCCGGTACTAAGCGCCGACCACCTCGAGCTGGACGTCGACATTGCCGCGGGTCGCATGCGAATAGGGGCAGATCTTCTCATGCGCTTCCTTGACCAGCGCCTCGAGCGCTTCTTGCGCGATGCTCCGCTCTTCCACCTGCAGCTTGACGGCGATGCCGAAGCCGCCGCCCTCGCGCGGGCCGATCGACACCGCGCAGGTGACTTTGGCCTGCGCCGCGTCCTGCTTGCGCTGCTTGGCGACGAAGTCAAGCGCGCCGCCGAAACAGGCGGCATAGCCGGTGGCGAAGAGATGCTCGGGCGTGGTGGTGTTGGGCTTGCCCGGCCCGCCCATGGCTTTCGGCACCGAGAGGTTGACCGCGACGGAGCCGTCGCTCGCCTCGCTGTGTCCGTTGCGCCCGCCGATGGCGGTCGCGGTTGCCGTGAAGAGCGGTTTGATCTTGTCCATGGGGCACCGATCGAAGGGGAGGCAGGCGCTCAGTGTTCGACCGATGCCGCCCGTCGTCAATGGCAAATCGGATGAGCGCGCTGGTAGAAGCACCGGGGGTCACGCTTCGGCAATTGCGCGGTCGACCTGCCAGGTGGCGGCGGTGACGTGCGGCTCGAGGCTGAGGCGCCCGACGATCTGCTCGAGCGCCGTGTCGTTGCGCTTGGCGGCGACGGCCTGGGCCGTCACCGCGACTTTCGAGGTATCCGGGATGTCCTCGCTGTTGATGCGCCTGAGCCCGAGCCCGGATTGCGACAGCGCATGCAGCAGCAGCGAGCGCATATGCGCTTCCTCTGCACCCTTGCAGGTAATCTCGACCGTGTAGTGGGTCTCGACATCGCCCGAGATCGTCATCCGGTCGTTGAGCCGCCGAACCAGCGGGCGAAGCAGGAGGTTCGTCAGGACCACCAGGCCGGCGGCGCCGAGGCTTGGCCCCCAAAAGCCGCCGCCGGCAAAGGTGCCGACCATCGCCGAGCACCACAGCGTCGCGGCGGTGTTGAGACCGTGGACGTTGATCCCCTCGCGCAGGATGATGCCGGCACCGAGGAAGCCGATGCCCGAGACAACCTGCGCGGCGATCCGCGTCGGGTCGCCCTGGCCGACCATGGCGGAGAAGACGACGAAGCCGCAGGAGCCGAGCGCGACAAGCGCGTTGGTCCTGAGTCCCGCCATCTTCTGATGCCACTGTCGCTCGAATCCGATGGCGGAGCCGAGCGCGAGAGCGAGGCCGAGGCGCCCGAGAGCGGTTACGAGTTGAACGTCAGCATGCGGCATGTCGCTGCTCCTGTGAGGCAGTCACGGACGCGAGGAGGTACCGATCTCCGGCTCCCAGACGCAGGCGAGCCGGCCATCGGCGTCGCGATGCCAATGGCAGACGAGCCGCCGCCGGCCGGAAAGCAGGCGGTCGAGTGCAAACAGGCGCGCGAGATCACGCGCAGCGGTTTTGGGCGGGACAATGCCCGGCGCGGCGGCCGGGCGGACATCGAGGATTGCAGCAGTCATCTGCGCGCCTCCTTCTTTCAGATCGGTTGCACCGACCCGGGAGGCGCGAGGGCGGGAGAGCGCTTAAGCCGAGCGCTTCTCCGGGATCTCTCGTATCTCCCGGGCAATGAGCCCGGACGGGGTCACGGTCGCGCGGCGACGGTGATCCCCACGCGGGGCGTTGCTAGGTCGCGGGTTCATCGGATCCCTTGCGGCTGGTTGCGCGACATGCCGGCACGAACAGGCTCGACAGCCGACGCGTCAAGGGCGTATATACTCCCCTGGGGGATAGGATCAAGAGGAAAAATGGCGCACACGCTTAGGGATCGGCAGAAGCTGCTCAACCGCATTCGGCGCATCCGCGGCCAGCTCGACGCGGTCGAGCGCGCGCTGCAGCAGGAGGCCGGCTGCGCGGCCGTGCTGCAGCAGGCGACCGCCTGCCGCGGCGCCCTCGACGGGCTCATCGCCGAGGTCGTCGAAGGCCATATTCGCGAGCACGTCGTCGATCCCGCGGCGCCACGCAACGATCCGCGCGCGCGCGCCGCCGAGGAGCTGGTCGACATTGTCCATTCCTTCTTGACCTGACGCGACCTTTTGCCGCTGCCGAGACGGGGGGCACCGGCGGCTGAACGCGAGGAAGCACTGATGCACAGCCAATCCATCGATGCCTTTCGCCACGAGCATCTCTTTCTCGGCGCGGACCACGATCGCAACGAGCGCAAGACCCGGATGGTCATCATCCTCTGCGGCGCCATGATGGCGGCCGAGATCGTCGGCGGCGCGCTGTTCGGCTCGATGGCGCTGATCGCCGACGGCCTGCATATGAGCACGCATGCGGCGGCGTTGCTCATTGCCGCGCTCGCCTACACCTATGCCCGGCGCCATGCGCGCGACGAGCGTTTCGTCTTCGGCACCGGCAAGCTCGGCGACCTCGCCGCCTTCACCTCGGCGATCATCCTGGCAATGATCGCGCTGCTGATCGGTTGGGAAAGCGTCGGCCGCTTGCTGCGGCCGGTGCCCATCGCCTTCAACGAGGCGATCCCGGTGGCCGTCCTCGGCCTTGCCGTCAATGTCGCGAGCGCCTGGCTGCTGCGCGACGAGCACGATCATGGCGCGCACGCGCATGGTCACGACCACGACGGCGACGACCATCACCATGATCACGACGAGGCCGCGACCGGCCATTCGCACGCTCACCACCGCGACCTCAATCTTCGCGCGGCTTACGTGCATGTGCTCGCCGATGCCGCGGTCTCGGTGCTCGCCGTCATCGGCCTCGTCACCGGCCGGCAACTCGGCTGGATCTGGATGGACCCGCTGATGGGCATCGTCGGCGCCTGCGTGATCGCCAACTGGTCGTGGGGGCTGGTGCGCGCCGCCGGCGCGGTGCTGCTCGATTTGCGGCCGGACGCCGCGCTCGCCCGCGGCGTGTTGGAGCGGCTGGAGAAGGACGGGGACCGGGTCGCCGACCTGCATCTCTGGCGCGTCGGCCCCGGCCACGCCGCCGCCATCGTCTCGATCGTGTCGGATCGGCCGCAGCCGCCGGCGCGCTACAAGGCGCGGCTCGCCGATCTCGGCGGGCTCAGCCATGTGACGGTCGAAGTCCTGCCCTGCCCCGCTCATTGAGGGAGGGCGGCTCCTTCCCCCTCACATCGCCCGGTCGGCGTCGCGCAGCACGACGTAGATCGCGGGAATGACCAGAACGGTCAGCAGCGTCGAGGAGGCGAGCCCGAACAGCAGCGAGATCGCCAGCCCCTGGAAGATCGGGTCGAGCAGGATCGTCGCCGCGCCGATCATCGCCGAGAGCGCCGTGAGCAGGATCGGCTTGAAGCGCACCGCGCCCGCCTGCAGCAGCGTTTCGCGCAGCGTCTTGCCCTGCCCGGCGCCGTGCCGGATGAAATCGACCAGCAGGATCGAATTGCGCACGATGATGCCGGCAAGCGCGATGAAGCCGATCATCGAGGTGGCCGTGAACGGCGCCCGGAACAGCCAATGCCCGAGCACGATGCCGATCAGTGTCAGCGGAATCGGCGTCAGGATGACCAGCGGCAGGCGGAAGCTGCCGAATTGCGCGACGACCAGAATGTAGATGCCGAGGATGGCGACGCCGAAAGCCGCGCCCATGTCGCGGAAGGTGACATAGGTGATCTCCCATTCCCCGTCCCACAGCAGCGTCGGCGTGGCCTCGTTCAGTGGCTGCCCGTGGAATGAGATTGCGGGTCTGGGCAAGGCGCCCCAATCCTGCGCGGCGACGGCGTCGGCGACCGCCAGCATGCCATAGATCGGCGCCTCGTAGGCGCCCGCCAGCTCCGCGGTCACCATGTCGGCGAAATGGCCGTCGCGGCGGAACAGCACCGGGGTGCCGTCCTCCCGCGTGACGCGGATCACGTCGCCGAGCTCGACCACGCGGTTACTGCCGGGGATGACGTTCGCCGGCACGGGTGTCGAGGCGAGCCGCTCGCTCCAGGCGAGATCGTCCTTCGGCAGTCCGATGACGATGTCGATCGGGTTGCGCTCCTCGCCGCGATGCGAATAGCCGACCGGCACGCCGCCCAAGAGCGTGCGGATGGTGTCGTAGACGGCGCTCTGCTCGACGCCGAAATATTCGAGCCGATCCTCGTCGATCGAGAGGCGCAGCCGCGGCCGCGGATGCCCGTAGGAATCGTCGATGTCGACGATGTAGGGCACGGAGGCGAAGCTCTTCTTCACCTGCTCGGCGACGGCGCGCCGGGTCGCGGCGTCCGGACCGTAGATCTCCGCCAGCAATGTCGCGAGCACGGGCGGGCCGGGCGGCACCTCGACCACCTTGAACACTCCGCCTGGCGGGAGCGCGAGCGCGCGCAGCCGCTGTCTGAGATCGAGCGCCACGGCGTGGCTCGACCGTCCGCGCGCCGATTTCGGCGGCAGGTTCACCTGTAGCTCGCCCAGCTCAGGCGATTGGCGCATGTAGTAATGCCGCACCAGGCCGTTGAAGTTGAACGGTGCCGCGGTGCCGGCATAGGCCTGGATCGACAGCGTCTCCGGCATTTGCCGGGCGATCTCGGCGGCGGCGAACAGCGTGCGCTCGGTATCCTCGAGGCTCGCCCCTTCCGGCAGGTCGAGCACCACGTCAAGCTCGGATTTGTTGTCGAAGGGCAGCAGCTTGACGGTCACGTCCTTGGTCGCGAACAGGACGCAGGCAAGCACCGTCGCGACGCCGACTGCGGCGAGAAAGATCCCGGCCGAGCGGCGCGAGCGCACCACCGGCGTGGCGAGGCGCCGGTAAAGCCGCCCGAGCCTGCCGCCATCGGCTGCCTCGCCATGGCCGGTCGCCGAGGCCTGCCCGCGCGGCGTCAGCTTGAGCATCAGCCAGGGCGCGACGACCATCGCCACGAAGAAGGAGAACAGCATCGCTGCCGAGGCATTGGCCGGGATCGGCGCCATATAGGGGCCCATCAGCCCCGAGACGAACAGCATCGGCAGCAGCGCCGCGATCACGGTCAAGGTCGCGACCACGGTCGGGTTGCCGACCTCGGCCACCGCCTCGATCGCCGCCTGCCGGCGGTCGCGACCGTCGCGCATCGCCCAATGGCGGGCGATGTTCTCGACCACGACGATGGCGTCGTCGACCAGGATGCCGATCGCGAAGATGAGCGCGAACAGGCTCACGCGATTGATGGTGTAGCCCATCACCTCGGCGGCGAAGAGGGTGAACAGGATCGTGGTCGGGATCACCACCAGCGTCACGACCGCCTCCCGCCTGCCGATGGCGAAGCCGATGAGCACGACGATCGACACCGTGGCGAGAGCCAGGTGGAACAGCAGCTCGTTCGCCTTCTCGTCGGCCGTGGCGCCGTAGTCGCGTGTCACCTCGACCCGGATGTCGTCGGGGATCAACCGCCCCTGCAAGCTGTCGAGCCGGCCGACGATATCGTGCGAGACCACCACCGCATTGGCTCCGGCGCGCTTGGCGAAGGCGACCGTCACCGCCGGGGCGCGCTGCCAGGTGCCATGACCATCGGGGACGAAGTCCCAGACATGATGCTCGAGGGGCGCCGGCCCGACCACGACATGGGCGACGTCGCGGACATAGACCGGCCTGCCGTCGCGCGTCGTGATCAGCAGCAAGCCGATATCCGGCACCCCGGAGAACGTCTGCCCGGCCGCGACCGTCCGCTCCGTCCCGCCATCGCGGATCTCGCCGGCGAGGAAGGACCGGTTGGCGCCCTGCAGCTTGGCGACGAGCTGCTCCAGGGTGACGCCGAACAGCGCCAGCCGCTCGGGATCCGGCTCGACCCGGATCTGCTCGGGCGCGCCGCCGGAAATGTAGCTCAGCCCGATATTGTCGACCTTGATCAGCTCGGCGCGGAGCTTGTCCGCCAGGCGAAAGAGGTCGGTATCTGTCCAGCGCTCGGCCGCCGCCGGCTTCGGCGACAGCGTCAGCGTGACGATCGCGACGTCGTTGATGCCGCGGCCGACGATCAGCGGCTCCGGAATGCCGGTGGGGATGCGGTCGTAATTGGCGCGAATCTTCGCCTGGACCCGGAGAATCGCATCATCCTCGCTGGTGCCGACGAAGAACCGCGCCGTTACCATCACGCGGTCGTCCTGGGTCTGGCTGTAGACATGCTCGACGCCGTTGATGCCCTTGACGATCGCTTCAAGCGGCTTGGTTACGAGCTCGACCGCATCCGGCGCCTTGAGGCCGTCGGCGCTCACCAGGATGTCGACCATCGGCACGCTGATCTGCGGCTCCTCCTCACGCGCAATGGTCAGGAGCGCGATCAGCCCGGCGACCACCGCCGCCATCAGGAACAGCGGCGTCAGCGGCGAGCGGATCGTCGCCTGGGTGAGCCGGCCGGAGAGGCCGAGCCTCACGGCTGCACCAGCACGTCACCCGGCTGAAGTCCTGAGAGAATCTCGAGCGCATCCGGCATATCGGGGCGCGGCCGCTCGCGTCCGCGCTGGACGGGCACCTCCGCGACCGTCCCGTCGGACTGGCGCAGACGCGCATAGTCGAGCCCGAAGCGGGTCGCGATGTAGCCGGCCGGGACGATGACGGTCCGGCGGGTCCCGGCCGAGATCCAGACGCCGACCCGCTCGCCGACGAAGTAATCGCCGAGGCCGTCGACATGCGCGTCGGCGATCACGCGGCCGTCCTCGATCTGCGGATAGACGAGGGTGATCGTGCCGAACCGGCCGACCCCTGGCGGCAAATCCTCGCCGTCGAGCCGCACGGGATCGCCGGGCTTCAGGAAGCGCGCCTCCCGCTCGGGCACGCGCAGCCGCAGCACGAAGTTCTGCTCGGCGATCTCCGCAACCGGCTCCCCGCTCATCACCACGGTGCCGACCGTGACCGGCACTTTGAGCACGCGGCCCGCGGTCGGCGCCAGCACTTGGCCTTCGGCCAGCTGCTGCTCGAGCACGGCGCGCTCGGCAGTGCGCGCCTTCAGTGAATTCGCGGCGACGCTGACCGCGGTGGCCAGCGCATCGAGATGCGCCTTCGCCGTAACCCCGCTCTTAAACAGGCTTTCGGCGCGCGCGAGGTCGCCCTGGGCCTGCGCCAGCTGCGCCTTCAATCCTTCGATCTGAGCGTCGAGCGAGCCCTGCTGCAGGATCAGCTTCTGATCGCCGATCGCAGCCACGACCTGGCCGCGCTCGACCCGGTCGCCCTCTTTGACCGAGAGGCTCGCGATGGTGCCGCCGGTGCGGACGCGGGCCGGCACGATCTCGAGACTCTCGACCGTGGCGAAGACCGCCTTGTCATCGGCAGCGGCAACCGGCTCGACCGTATAGGTCGAGGCCGCGTGAGACGCACCCGCGAGCAGCAGAAGCGCGGCCGCGGCCGGAAGCAGGACCTTGCGCATGGGGCACCATCTCGTGACGAAGCGCGCCTAGCGGCGGTCGCCGCCGGCGCCGCTGGCGGCATCGGGCGCAATGGTCTGAAGCCCCGCCGCTTTCCACGCCTGGACGCCGCCGGCCATGTGCGACGTGTGGGTGATGCCCTGTTCGAGGCAGCGCGCGACCGCCAGCGCCGAGCGCTTGCCGGACCCGCAGTGGAAGACCACCGCGCAGCCTGCGGGCCGCGGCAGGGCACGGGGGTCGAAGGTCGACAGCGGAAACAGCAGGGCGCCGCGAATGCGCTCGGCGAGATATTCCTGCGGCTCGCGCACGTCGATCAGCACGATCGACCCCGCGCGCATCATCGCGTCGACGGCGGCAGGCGAGAGCTCGCGCAAGGGGCTGGATAGGGTCATCGTCTCTTTCCTTTCCGGCCGGCGGCTCCGGCCGATGCGCCGCTCGAGCCCGGCTCGCACAGCGCTTGGGGTTTGCAATAGACCCGATAGAGCGTCTCGAGCACCTCGCGGGCCGGAGCGCTCGAGATCGAGTACCAGATGGTCTGCCCGTCGCGCCGCGCCGCCACCACGCCGTCCTTGCGCAACAGGGCGAGGTGCTGGGAGACGGTCGAATCCCTGATGTCCAGGAACTCGGCCAGCTCGCCCACCGAGCGCTCGCCCTCGATCAGCTGGCAGACGATGAGCAGGCGGTGGCGGTTCGCCAGCGACTTCAAGAGCTCGCTGGCGCGCTCCGAGGCAATGCGCATGGTCGCGGCGTTTACTTTCATATATGCGTATATATGATGATATGTATATTATGTCAAGCGCCGGGCCAATGAAAATTCGGCCGGCCGATAGAGCAGATACGGAAAAAAACCGACGCGTCGTTTTATTTCGTACTTGCGAATATACGATTTAATGAATATATAAGTCAAGACCGCTCGACGCGGCGGCGCGTCGGCCGGAAGCTTCGGGGAGGTGGAAGATGGCGGAGATCGCTGTGATCGGCGCGGGATTGAGCGGAACGCTCATGGCCTACGAGCTGGTGGCGCACTTGCGCAAGGAGGATCGGCTGACGCTGGTCGGCCAGGGCGGCACCTTCCACTTCGTGCCCTCCAACCCCTGGGTCGCCATCGGTTGGCGGCAGCGGCCCGAGATCGAGGTCGATCTGACCAAGGTCATGAGACGCAAGAACATCCGCTTCATCACCGCGGGGGCAAAGCGTCTTCACCCGGACGAGAACCGGATCGAGATCGAGGACGGCAGCTCGATCGCCTATGACTATCTCGTGGTCGCCACCGGGCCCGACCTCGCCTTCGACGAGATCGCCGGGCTCGGGCCGGACGGCTGCACCCAGTCGATCTGCCATGTCGAGCACGCCGCGACGGCCTATCAGGCGTTCGAGCGGTTCTGCGCCGCCCCCGGCCCGATCGTGGTCGGCGCGGTGCAGGGCGCGTCATGCTTCGGCCCGGCCTACGAGTTCGCCTTCATCCTCGATACCGAGCTCCGGAAGCGTGGTCTGCGCGATCGCGTGCCGATGACCTTCGTCACGCCGGAGCCCTATATCGGCCATCTCGGCCTCGACGGCGTCGGCGACACCAAGACGCTGATGGAGAGCGAGCTGCGCGAGCGGCACATCAAGTGGATCACCAATGCTCGCGTCAAGGCGGTGGCGCCGGCGGCGATGCAGGTCGAGGAGGTCGCCGAGGATGGCACGGTCGCCAAGTCCCGGGAGCTGCCCTTCGCCTATGCCATGCTGCTGCCGGCCTTTCGCGGCGTGCCGGCGGTGCGCGGGATCGAGAAGCTGACGAACCCGCGCGGCTTCATCCTGGTGGACAAGCATCAGCGAAATCCCGCCTTCCCGAACATCTTCGCGGTCGGCGTCTGCGTTGCCATCCCGCCGGTCGGCCCGACGCCCCTGCCGGTCGGCGTGCCGAAGACCGGCTTCATGATCGAATCCATGGTCACCGCGACCGCGCACAATATCGGCGCGCTCCTCGCCGGCCGGACCGCTTCCCGTGAGCCCACCTGGAACGCCGTCTGCCTCGCCGATTTCGGCGATGGCGGCATCGCCTTCGTGGCGCAGCCGCAGATTCCGCCGCGAAACCTGAACTGGTCGTCCAAAGGCCGCTGGGTCCATCTCGCCAAGGTCGCCTTCGAGAAATATTTCCTGCGCAAGATCCGGCGCGGCGAGAGCGAGCCCTTCTATGAGCGCTTCCTGATGGAGAAGCTCAACCTCAGGAAGATCAAGGAGACGGCCTGACATACCGGCGCGCCGATCACCGCGACCATCGTCCACCGGCTGCGGCCCCTCGTTCCTCGTGCGCCCACGCTCAAGGAGGTTGACATGAATATCGACAAGGCCGTTGTCTCTTTTGCCGGCGCCATGGTGCTGCTGAGCCTCGTGCTGGCGCAGCTTTACAGCCCCTATTGGCTGCTGCTGACGACGTTCGTCGGCCTCAATCTGCTGCAGGCGGGCATCACCGGCCTCTGTCCCGCGGCGATGATCTTCAAGAAGCTTGGCCTGCGCTCCGGCAATGCGTTTCAGTGACCCCAGGCCGACATAGCGCCCGCGAGCAAGACCACGGAGGTCGACGCATGCACAAGGATTGGCCGCGGATGGCGGTCGAGCTGTCCCAGGCGCTCAAGGAAGTGCGCACCGGCACGCCCGAGACGATGAAGGCGTTCTCCGCGCTCGCCCGCGCCGCGCTCGAGCCGAAGGCGCTGGACGGGAAGACCAAGGAGCTTCTCGCGCTCGGCATCGCCGTCGCGATCCGCTGCGACGGCTGCATCGCCTTCCATGCCGAGGCTGCCGCCAAGCAGGGCGCGACCCGTGAGGAGGTCATGGAGACGATGGGCATGGCGATCTACATGGGCGCCGGCCCGAGCGTGATGTACGCGGCGCAGGCCGTCGAAGCTTTCGACCAGTTCGGCGCGAAAAAAGCCGCGGCCGAGTGAGGGAGGGCGGCTTGCGATGGGCGGCGTGATCCCTCAGGCTATACTGCGCGCGTGAAGCAGGTCCTCATCGTCAACAGCGCGCTCGCGCTGCCGCCCGGCAAACTGGCGGCACAGGTGGCGCATGCGTCGATTGCCGCCTTCTTGAGTGCCGATCCCGCCGACCGGCGGAAGTGGCTCGACATCGGCATGCCGAAGATCGTCCTCGACGGCGGCACCGCGGCGCGCCTCAGCCTGTTGCTGCGCCAGGCGCAGGACGCCGGCCTGCCGGCGCAGCTTGTGCGAGACGCCGGCAGAACAATCATCCCCGAGGGGACGGTGACCTGTCTCGGCATCGGCCCGGCCGCGGTCGCGGCGATCGACGCCGTGACCGGCGCGTTGTCGCTGTTGAAGTAAGCGCCCCGCGAGCGCTCTTGCGCTCGTCGGGAGCCGACACCGCTGAGGCGCGTGTCGCTGCCGGTGCCTACCGCCGGCCCCAGCCGCCGCCGCGCCCCCAGCCACCTTCGCGCCAGCCGCCCCATCCGTAGCCAAAGCCGATCCCGACATCGGGACCATACCAGGGGTAGTCGTAATAGGGGGCGTAACCGTAATAAGGGGCGTAGGGATAGGCGTAGGGTGCCGGGACGGCGGCCACGGGCGGTGGCGGCGGGGCCACGACGCAGCCGCTGCAGCCGAGCAGGACGGCGCCGAGCGCTATCAGTGAACGTCTCAATGCCATGTCGATGCTCCTTGGCAGGCGGCCCGCGCCGAGCGCGCCGCCGTCCCGTCGGCGGGATTAGGGTCGGCCATGGGCCAGCAGCTCATCGGCGGTCTGCCGCTGCTCCGCGGAGAGCGCCTCATAGAGCGGTCGGAAAGCGGCGAGAAAGCGCGCCTCGCCCTCGGCGCGAAGCGCGGCGAGCCGGGCGCGGGTCTCGAGGCGCGCCAGTGCCGTTTCAGGCGCCTGCCGATCGGCCCGAGCCTGTGCGATTGCCGCGGTCATCTGCGCGACGTCCTCGCGCATGGCGGCGGCGACCTTGTCCCAGAGCGGCGCCTGGGCGTCGGTGATCCCAAGCTCGGCCTTGAGGAAGGCGATATGGCCCTCGACATGCGGCCCGGCCATCCCGCCCGGCCTTGCGTCCATGCCTTCGTGCGGGTGCGCGCCGCTCGGCATTTGGGCGGCGACCGGCAGCGACGCGACGATGGCACCGCCGGCGAGCGCCACGACGAGCGCCGCGGCGGCCCGGCTAATGTGTCTCGGGACCATCGGAATTTTCCTCTCCTTCGGCGGGCGCAAAGCTTGACGGCGCAAAGCTCGGCGGAAATCGGAGGGACCGCCTTGATGTGGATCAAGCGCCGAGCGCGACACCGGCGCGCCAGATGCCCGCGAGGCACGGAGTGGCGGCGCGCCGCCTATAACTGACTGACCCCTCCGGAACCGCGGCGATGGCAGCGCGATGAGCGTGCTTTACGACCAGACCGCGACCGTCATGCGCCGCATCTACGACAGGCGCATCGTCGCGCCGTCCGTGCTCGATCCCGCGACGCATTTTCCCGACGCCGAACGCTTCGTGGCGGCCTGGCGGCAGGTGCGGGACGAGGCGCTGCGCGTCGCCGCGCAGCTGCAGCGCGTGCCGCTTTTCCATGAGATCATGCCCGAGCAGGCGTCCATATCTGACAATGACGACCGCGATTGGCGGATGTTCATCCTCAGGGCTTACGGCGTCGAGGTTCCTCGCAACATGGCGGCCTGTCCGACGCTCGCCGCCTTGGTAGCTTCCTCCTCGGATGTGCTTTCGGCATCGCTCTCGTTCCTGGCGCCGCGCAAGCACATCCCGCCGCATCGCGGCCCGTTTCGCGGCGTGCTGCGCTTCTATCTCGCGCTGGCGGTGCCCGTCGCGCCGGACGGCAGACCGGCGGCGGTGCTGCGGATCGACGATGCCGAGTACCGGCTCGCGGGCGGCGAGATGCTGCTCTGGGACGACACCTACGAGCACGAGGTGTGGAACGCAAGCGACGAGGTCCGGACGGTCCTCTTGCTCGACATTCGCCGTCGCGACATGCCCTTGGACATGGAGCTGCTGTCGCGCGGGGTCATCTCGCTCATCCGGCTGGGCATCAGGCTGCGCGGCCTCGGCTAGGGCCGAGTTGCCCCGCTGGCGCGCGGCGTGCGGACGCGGGCGCCGCGCGGCCCGGCGTCGCCGGCCGATGACGGTCACGCTGCGCCGGCGCCGCCGATCTCGTCGGTGACCACCGCGAAGCTCAGCAGCGTGGCGGGGCCGAAGGTGCTGCTGATCGCCACGTCCGCCGCGTCGCGGCGCCGCGCGATGAGCACCCGGCCGATCCGCGGCTGGTTGTTGCGCGGGTCGAAAGTGTGCCACCGGCCACCGAGATAGACTTCCATCCAGGGATCTGCATCATCAGCCTCCTGGGATGCGGCGGCAAAGGCGCCGCCTATGGGACAGATGACGTCCGAGGCTGTTTTCTCCCGCTCGAGCGCCCTTGAGCCGGGCGCGTCCTGTCGACAACGCTGACGGCCACCTCCATGTCGAGGAAGGAGGAGGCGTATCCGATGAAGCTGCCCCAGAGCGGCAGGGCCTGCGCAGGGTCCCAGGCCACCGCGACGCGAATGAGGTTGCGGTTGCCGATGATCCGGTTGGTCGGATCGAAATCGATCCATCCCGCGCCCGGCAGATAGACCTGCAGCCAGGCATGGGTCGCGCCGCCACCGAGCGTGCCCCGAGGCTCGGCGCCCGGCACGAAAATGTAGCCGCTGACGAAGCGCGCCGCGAGGCCGAGGGACCGCACTCCCTCGATCATGAGCAAGGCGAAGTCGCGACAGGAGCCGCTGCCGCACCGCAAGGTCTCGCTCGGCGCCTGCACGCCTCGCTCGGTGCGGCGCGTATAATCGAGCTGCTCCCGGATGCCGACGGTCATCGCGCGCAGCAGGGTGATGGTGTCGGTCGAGCCGGAGGGCGGCAGGAAGCTCGCCGCCCAATGATCGACGTCGGCGGCGGGGGATCGCCGCTGCAGCGCCTGGGCGAGGTCGGGCAGATCGTCGCGCGCATAGGTGAAGGGGTAGATCGCCGCCTCGCGCTCGAGGGCGTAGGGGGGCAGCTCGGTTTCGATATGCTCGAGCGTGACGGTGCTGTCGAAACGGAGCTTGGTCGTCCGCCCTGAGAACGTCGCGACGGCAACCGAGTTGTCGAAGACGTCATGTACCCAGCGAAGCTGCGTCGGCCGCGGCACGATGTCGAGTTGCGTCTCGATCAGGCGGAGGTCGTGGCTCTCGCGGGGCCGGAACATCATGCGATGCTCGCCCAGCGCGACCGGCTCCGCATAACGGTAGGTGGTTACGTGCCGCACCGTGAGGAGGCTCATCTCGACGCCGGTCCGGCGCGCGGCTCGTCCATGGATCCGGTCTGCCGGCGGCCTCGTTGCCATCCTTGCGCCTTGCAAAAACCATGTCTGGCAGTCGCGGCGATGTCGGTCGCTGAGGGCGGTGGTTGCGACGAAGCGTCCGCACTTCAATGCATGATCGCATAGCGGGCGTCGGTTGGAAAGAGCAGTGCGTCGTCAGCGGAAAGCCGCCTCGAGCCGCCGAAGAACGAGGGCGCGACACGCCAGGTGGGCCTCGCGGCGTGGCTGAGGATTGCCGATCAATGCTTGCTCACGGCGCTGATCCAACGATAAGCGGATGGTCGAATGATAGGTCGATAGATATCGACCATGCCTTTGCTCAACGACTGGGCTGGACCCCGGAACACAATCGCAGGTTGGGTGGAGCGGTCGCGGTGGAACGGGTTGGACATTATCCGCCCGGATCGCGCGCTCGGCCGCACGCCGACCGGCGTCGCGCCCAACGATGCATCGTGACTCTTCCGCGCGCATACGCCTATGCTCAACCGGTTGGCCGCAATGACGCGGCGCCTTGGATGACGGCACCGATGACGATGCCCTGGCTGAAGATCGAGCATGCCGGCGATCGCTATCGGGTTCACTGGCGTGTCGAGCGCCAGTATGGCCGCATCACCCTGGTCGACCTCGGCCACAGTCAGAGCTTCGCCACGGAATCGGAAGCGCAGCGCTGGCGCGAGGTCTTCGCCGGCGCGCTCGGCGAGGACGCGCCTCTGCTGCCGCCGTGACGCGCGCGCTTACCCCCGCAACGGCGACGGGTAGGGCGGCGACGGGGAAGAAGCCGTAACGTACCGGGCACGTGCCGCCATCAACAGATGGCGGCACCGGCAGCCGCGCGGCCGGGTAGGGCCTGGATCGACCGCCCCCTGTAGCGAGGTAGCGCGAACTCTATACTTGCTAAACTAACCGGGGTAGATTGATCAGTGCTGCTGACAGTCTTCTCCCCAGCATCAGGAAGGGGCTGGATGATCACATCGGACGAGCCGCATCCGCGCCAGGCCTCGCTCGGGACCCTGCGCAAGCGGCGCCGGGGTGCGACGGACCTCCTCGTCGGCAAGCGGCTGCGCTCGGCGCGCGCGCTGGCCGGCCTGAGCCAAAAGGCGCTTGGCATCGCGCTGGGCGTGAGCTTTCACGCCATCAACAAATACGAGAAGGGACACAACCGCATGAGCGGCGCGCGCATCGCCGCCGCCTCGCGGGCGCTGCAAGTGCCGCTCTCCTATTTTTTCGAGGAGGATCCGCCAGCGCCGGTACCGGAGCCCGGCGTGCCGACGATCCTGTCGCCCGTCGAGGTCCACGTGCTGCGCTATTTCCGTGGTATAAAGACCGAGCTGCAGGACGATCTCCTCCGCATCATGCGGCGCATGAGCCAGCGGCGGGGCGCGCGCGCGGAGTAGCGGCGATGCTCGGCGGGATTCTCATCGACGACAGGGGACGCCTTTGGCCGGACGGCTCGCGCGAGCTCGTTCGCCGCATCGGCTATCGCGATCCCGCCATCGGCATCGCCGAATATGCGGTGCGCCGCGGCCTCGTCCACATCCGCGCGCGAGGCGCCGCCCTCCGGGTGTCGGTCTGCGCCGGGCGCTTTGCCGCGCCGGCGCTGGCCGCGGCACTCCGCGCCGTCCATGAGCTGGCGCCGAGGCGCATTCTCCTGTCGGTGCTCTCCGGCGAGGAATGGAATTACGGGATTTGCGCCGACGTCGCCGATCTCGCCGCCCATGCCGAAGATCTCGCCGCCGACAAGCCGTTCCGGCGCCGGCCTTGGCTCGCGATCGAGAAGCCCGTGCGCGCCGTCAAATCCTCCCCGACCTTCGGCCGGGTATCCCCGCTGATCCGGCTGTGGCGGCAGAATCGCGGGCGATCGCCGGAGAACCTGCTGTCGGCGCTCCGCGCCGCCAAGCTGCTAGACCGCAGCGTTCTTGCGAGGCCAAGCCGTCGCTCGTCGTGCCTCGTGGTCGACCATTTCGGCGGTGGCTTTTCCGGCATGATGGAGCCCTGCAAAAGCCTCCTCCTCGTCGGCCGCGAGCTCGGCGACGACTATGATCAGGGCTACGGCAGCTGGGTGGCGGAGACCTATGCCCGCGCCTTGTCCCAGCGCCGCTTGCATCTCGCCTCCATCGACGCGACCTTCAGCGTCGCGGAGGGACGGTCCATCAGGGCGCGCTACGACCGGGCGCTCATGCCATGGACCGGCCGCTCCGGCGAGCTGTTCGTCCTCGGCATTTCGATCAATCGCTCGCTGTCGGTTGTCTGCTGAGCGACCAGCGCGGTCATGTCCTGCAGCATCCTCTCGGCCGTCATCCACATGATGACGGCGGGGAACTCGCCGCGAAAGCCGATGCGCGAGATCAATCCCGGCTCGACAGTGTAGGGTCCCGAGGCGTGCGGCACGATTCCGGCAAGCTTCGCCTCGACGAAGGCGAAGATGTAGTCCGGAGCCCATCTTGTGTAGCCGTAGGCGCGGGCAATGCGCGGCACGATCCGCACCAGCCCGCGGCGGCGCCAGTCGGGATGGGTCCACAGCACGCCGCCATACATCGCGCGGCCCGTCATGCGCCTGCCGATCGGCGCCGTGATCACCATGGATTCGCCGGCGGCGACATGCGGCGCCGGATCTGCGTAGAAAAGCCGCAGCGAGCGGACTTCCTCCTCGAGCGTCGTGCTCGGCCACACGAACAGCCGCTGGGCGTGGGTTGCCACCGTCCTGCCGGCCTCATCCACCGCTTCCACCCAGAACGCCGCGTCGGGGCGTAGTCGGCTATGTGCCGGGTCGAAGGCCGGCTGCATCGGCGTCCAGCTCGACTGATAGCGGCTGTTGAGCTCTACCAGCCGGCGGAAATCCGTGTGGATGCGGATCTGCACGCCCGCTTGACGCGTGATCTCGTCGGCGACGGCGAAATAGCGGTGCAGCAGATCATAGGGCCCATGAATGACCGTGATCTGGTCGAGCAAGGATTGGTCGAGGTCCAGCATGTGACGTCCCCTTTCGCGAATGCCGCGCCCAATGCGCTTGGCACACGCGATGGTAGAGGCAACGACCGCTGCGCGAGCCACGAAATCTGGTCGGGACCCCATCGCCTGCCGGCGATTGGCGGACGGGGCCGATCGGGTTATCCTTTTTCCACCGGCAATGCCGACGCGCGGCGGGTGACGGGGAGCCCCATCGGTGCAGCGTTTCACGCTCTACGGCAGCCCGCATTCGCTCCCGACCTACAAGGTGGCGCTGATGCTGCGCCTGTCGGGCCAGCCATTCTCGTTCCGCTACGTGAGCTTCCAGAAGGGGATGCACAAGGCGCCGGCGTTTTTGGCGCTGTCCCGCTGGGGCCAGGTGCCGGTGCTGCTCGACGGCGACCGCGTCCATGTCCAATCGGCGGCGATCGTCGAGCATCTCGCCGCGACGCTCGGCCGCTTCGAGGGGCCCGATGCGGCGTCGCGCCAGGCCGTGCGGGAATGGCTGTACTGGGACGTCGACGTCCTGCTGCCGCCGGTCTATGGCTGCTACAGCGTATCGCTCATGCAGCAAAAGCTGCTGGCGCTCAGCATCGAGCCGGCGATCGCCGACTTCCATCGCCAACGCGCCGAGACGGCGCTGGAAAAATTGGACGCGCAGCTCGCCGGCCGCGCCTATCTCTGTGCCGCCGAGCCGACCATCGCCGACCTCTTCTGTTATGGCGACGTGGCCTTCGCCGGGATTTGCGCCTTCGACCTCAAGCGCTGGATGAACCTCGCCGGCTGGGCCGAAAGAGTGACGGCGCTGCCGGGTTTTGAGGCGCCGTTCGATTTGCTGCACATGGAGGACGCGGAGCTGTCCTAGCGACGCGCGGCCTGCCGCCGCGGTGGCCTGCCAGGGCTTGGGCCCACGCCGACGCGCGGAACGTCTCGCGTGCTTGAGCTGTGAGCCTCGTCACAGACGGGATTGCCCCGGAGGTGCGTATATGCACCAGCCAATCCGGAGGGGACTCATGTTTACGCAATCGTCTTTCGCCCAGGCTGTTCTATGCGGCGCGTCGAAGGGCGAGCCGGCGCTCGACGACCTGCTCGCGGACCCGATCGTGCAGCTGCTGATGAGCAGCGACAGGGTGTATCCGGCGTATATCCGGCAGGTGCTGCAGGCTGCCAAGGAGCAGCAGAAACCGCCTGGCTGAGACGACGCGGACGCTCGGCTCCCGACGCCGGCGCGCCCGGTGGCTTCCGTGACGGGACGCGCGCGGCGAGGCGCTTCGGCGCGACCAGGCGATAGCTGCGTCGGATCAGCGCCGTCACCTCGGTCCAATCGGGCTCATCGTCGAGCCGCATGCCGACCCAGCCCTTGGGGCCGAAATAAGGCGGCACGAAAAACCGGTTGGCGTCCGCGCCGACAAGGATGGCCTGACTGCCGGCCGGCGCCTTGCACCAGACCGAAACGCGGCCGTCGCCGCGCCGATCCATCGCGAAGATCTTGTCATCGACCCGATAGGTGGGGCCGCGCTTCATCGGCACCTCCGCGGCCTCCGGCAGCGCCAGGCAGATCGCCCGCAGCCGCTCCCCCGGGGCTTCGGCCCCGGGGGCGTCCGGTCTGCGGGCGCTGATCTTTCGCGGCATGCTCGGTGCGCCGGCCTAGGCGATCGGCCGCGCGCGCGTCACCTCGAGCGGGTGATCGATCAACGTCTGCATCTGGTCGAGAAAACGCCGCGTGTGCGGCATTTTTGCGTGGATGTCGAACGCCGCTTCGTCGCTCCAGCGCGAGTGGATGTAGAACAGCCTGGGATCGCGAAGGGAGCGATGGGCCTCTATGGCCAGGCACCCGGGTTCCCCGCGTGTCGGGCCGATGACGTCGCGCAGCGCCGCCGCGACAGTGCTCTCCTGCCCCTCGCGGGCATGGAAGCGCGCGAAGATGAACAGCTCCATCGGGTCCTCCCTGCTGGCGTGCGGGATCGTGCTGTACGACACGGGGAGCCCTACGCGCCGAGCGCCCGGTTGGTCTGCGCGTATCCCTCGTCCGCACGCTGTTTGATCGCCTCGGGCGAGAAATCGCTGCCATCGAAGCCGCCGGCCTGTTGCGGACGCGTAATCGGAATGATCCGGGGGACGCGGATGTAGCGACGCTTCTCGATGGCCTTGAAGGCCGGGTCGTCCCTGATGGGGTGATCCCCGGGAAGGCCGTCGAGCACCTCCATCAGCCGGGCAACCTCATTGAACCGGTCCATCAGCTTCAGATCTTCGGAGGTCTTGTTGGCAAATTGCAGGTTCAGCATGCGCTCGGCGACCTCCGCCATGGTGCGCGGGATCAGCGCCTTGTTCGGAAACAGATTGACGACATACACCGTCCGGTCGACATCCGGCCCGTCATCGAGCGTATCGAGCACGGCGCCGAGCGGCGTGTTGTCGAATAGCCCGCCATCCCAATAAGATTTTCCGGCGATCACGGTCATCGCGAAGGACGGCGGCAGGCTGCCGCTGGCGACGATATGATCCAGCGACAGCACATGCTTGCCGCTGTAGAAATACTCGATCTCGCCGGCTGCCACATTCGTCGCCGTCACCAGCAGTTTGGGGCTGGCCTTCGGATCCGCGAGCGCGTCGAGGTCGACCAATCGCTTCAGCGTATGGCGCAGCGGCCCCGTGTCATAGATGTTGGTCCAGCTTGCCAGCGCGAAGACATCGAGCCGCGGCGTGTAGAAATTGGGATTGCCGAGAACCGACGCGTAGTGCCGCAGAGGCGGCGGCAGAAACCAGCCGGATACGGTGATGTCGCGCCAGAAGGCCTCGAGCGCCTGGAGCGGCTTCAATCCCCGGGCAGGCCGCGCGAGCAGCACCGCGGTGATCGCGCCGATCGAGACGCCGGCGATCACGTCGGGCGCGAAAGCGTCATCCTCGTAAAGCCGGCGCGCCGCCCCGAGCTCGTAGGCGCCGAGAGCGCCGCCGCCCTGCAGAACCAATGCCGTGCGCGCCGCGAGCGACATGTCGACCTCTGAAGGCGTATTGTTGCGATGCAACCATTAATCTGCCGCAGCGCAGCAAACACAAGCGGAATTCGCAAGGGGACGCATCGCGGTTGATCCCCTCTCGCCGTCGGCGGCCGACGGCGGAAGGCGCGGTTGGCTCAGGGCGCCGGCTCGTTGCGCCAAATGAAGAGCGTCGCGATCTCGTCGCCGTGCCTTGTGACGTAGAAGGTGAGGATCAGCGGATCCGGCGCGTCGGTCTTGTCATGGTTGCCATCGACCTCAGCCGCGACGATGACCGCACCATCGTGCTTGCTCGCATCGGTCACCGACATCGTCACCTTGTCGCCGATGAGCTCACGATCGGCGGCTCTATTGCCCCTGAACACGGGTTGATTGTCGTTGGCGGGGACATCGTCGGTGAACGGCTCAAGCAGCGCGGCACCGTCGACTTGGCCCATCGCCACGACGAACCGGACGATGGCAGAGGGAAGAGGGGATTCGCCTTGGGACATCGGACCCCGTCGTGCGCGTGGCGCGTTGCGGCCCACCTTACGACCGCGCACTGTCAGTTTCTGTCAGGAGTGAATTTGCCGGCCGTCGTATGACCGCCGCGTTTCCGGCTTCGATGAAGCTCTGCCGCACCAGCAATTGCCGTGCGGTTCAGCCCTTGACACCGCCCATGGTGAGGCCGGCGGTCATCCGGCGGCGGAACGCGTAATAGATCGCGACCGGCGGCAGCGCATAGATGATCGCGGTCGCCATCATGTAGTTCCACGGCGCCTCGTCGCTGTTGATGAATTGCGCCAAGGCCACCGGCACCGTCATGCTCTTTTTCGACGACAGCAGCAGGAACTGGTAGAGGTATTCGTTCCACGCCAGCAGCAGCGCGTAGGTGCCGACCGCGACCAGCGCCGGTGCCATCAGCGGCAAGTAGATGCGCAGATAGACCTGGAGCGGGGAGGCGCCGTCAATCCGCGCCGCCTCGTCGAGCTCGATCGGAATGCTGACGGCGTATTGCTGGAAAATGAAGATGGCGTAAGGCGTGGCGAAGGTCACCTCCGCGGCGATCACCGACCAGAGGTCGTTCGAGAGGCCGTATTTGTTCATGATCCGGTAGAACGGGATCGCCAGGAAGGACGCCGGAATGACGTAGGTCAAGAGCGCGGCATTGCTCAGCAGCCAGCCGTAGCGGACGCGCATTCGGCCGATCGAGAAGCTGGCCAGCGAGCCGATGAGCAGCGTCAGGAACACCGTCATCACGCCGATATAGAGGCTGTTGCCGAACTGGTGCCAGAAATACTCGAGATACCAATAGCCTTGGGTTATGACGATCCAGAAGCTCTCAAGCGATGGCTTCGCCGGCCAGATGTCGTTGGTGAAGACGTCGCCATGGGATTGAAGCGCCACCATTACCATGTTGTAGATCGGGGTGAGCGTCCAAATGAGAATCACGACGCCGAGCGCGAGCGCCGCCGCCTCCGTCAGGTTTCGCCGCAGCCGGTAACGCCGCGACCGCCGGAGCGGCTGGGCGTCCGCCGCTGTCGCGCTCACAGCTGCACCTCAGTGGTACGCAGCTTGCGCATCAGCAAAATCACCAGCGGGATCATCAGCGGCAGGGCCGTCATAACCGCCGCGACGCCGAGCTCCGGCCTCGCGATCTCGAAGGCGTCGCGGATGCCGAGCGTCGCCAGCACATGCGTCGACAGCGCGGGCCCGCCGCCGGAAACGAAGTAGACCGAGTTGAAGTCGCCGAGCGTAAAGATCGTCGAGAGCAGCGTGCAGATGAGATAGAGATTGCCGAGCAGCGGAAAGGTGACATGGGCGAACCGGCGCAACCCGGTGGCGCCGTCCACCTCGGCCGCCTCGTACAGCTCCTGCGGGATTGCCATCCGCCCCGCCAGCAGGATCACCGTCCAGAACGGCATCCATTTCCAGATATGGGACGCGATGACCGAGCCCAGCGCCAGCCAGCGCGACGTCTCGATCCAGCCCGGGCCATCGATGCCGAAGACGTCCCACAGCACATTGTTGATGAGGCCCCACTGGCCGTTCAGCATCCAGTGGAACGAGATGAAG
Organism: Allostellaceae bacterium; assembly: GCA_052143095.1. GTDB lineage: Bacteria > Pseudomonadota > Alphaproteobacteria > ATCC43930 > CGMCC-115725 > DAHUYF01. The sequence continues at coordinate 10,743 of JBKQTR010000129.1, read as the reverse complement.
ACGGGGAGCGCCGGCACCGCCCAGGGCAGGACATAGATCAGCAGAAGCGGCTTGACCCACCAGCGCCGCCGCATGAAGAAGCCCGACAACAGCAGGGCGCCGAACATCTTCAGGTTCACGCCGATGGCGAGATAGAGCACGGTGTTGACGACCGTGCGCTGGTAGATCGGGTCGGAAAAAAGCTCCGCATAGAGGGACGGCTCATGGCCGAGCCACAGCCCGTAGACGACGGGATACGCCACGAAGGCCAGGAACAACGCGACATAAGGTATGACGAAGGCGACAGCCCAGGCGTATTCCGAGCCTTGCAGGCCGCCCCGCCAGACACGCCGGCGCGGCCGCAAGACCCGCAGCGCTGGGGCGGGAAGTACCTGGGCCGCCTGCGGATACGCGCCGTCCATGATCGCCCCTCAGCTCTCGGCGATGGGATATTTGGCGAGGATCGTCCCGATCTTCGCGAACGCGGTCTTCGCCGCGGCTTGCGGCGTCATCCCTTCCCTGATGACGTCGGCCGCAGCCACGCCCCAGATCTGCTGGGCGTTTACCTCGGCAAAACCCGGGTTGAAGACGGGGTAAATCGGCACCGTCGGGCTCAACAAGCCTTGCCGCGTGTAAGCCGACCGGTGCGGATCCGTGGGATCGAGCCAGAAGGGGTCGCTCTTGACGAGGTCCGGCATCGGCGGCAGCCACCGGCCCAACCCGGTTTTCAGATACTCGTTCACCACCTTCGGCTGGATCAGGTATTTCATGAAGTCCTTGGCGACCGTGACGTTCTGCGCCCCCTTCGGGATGAAGGCGGCGCCGACCCCAAGTTGGGATGGTATCGGCTTGCCCGCATTGCCGAGCGGCAGGCCCATCGTCACGATGTCGTCGTACTCCTCCTTCTTGTGATAGAGCGCGACTTCGGTCGAGATCGTGCCGTCGAAATCCATGATCATTTGCTTAGCGTGGAACGCGTTGTTGTCGTCGGCGTCGTTCCAGCTGACGGCCCCAGGCGGGACGTAGCCTTCCTTGAAGGCGGTGGTGATATAGGTCAGCGCCTTGATCACCGCCTCCTGGACCAGGGGATCGTCGAGATGCGGCTTGCCGTCGCTGGTGACGATGCCGTTGCCGCCATTGGCAATCATGAAGGCATGGAAGGTGTTGTTGCCGTCGGCCGGTCCGGTGGTGGTCGGCTGGAGACCCAGGGCATAGACGCCGCGCATGCCCTTTGCGCGCAGCTCCTTCTGCATCGGCTTGAAGAAATCCCAAAAGGCATCCCAGGTATTGGGCGCGTCGGACATCTTGTAGCCGGCCTTCTCGACCAGCGAGTTCCAGATATGGAACGGAAACACAGCCGTCTTGTAGGGGGCGAAGTAGAAACTGCGCTTCTTGGTGACGTTGTTGTAGTACTGGGAAGCGAGATAAGCCGTGGGGTGGTATTGCGACTTCTGGGTCTCCACGACGTCGGTCATGTCCACCAGCTTGTCGTTCCAAGCGTTCTGCGGGACGACCGCCGCGTCGGCGATGTCGTGGGACATGAGATCCGGGACATCGCCGCTGGTCAGCGCCGAGATGATCTTCTGCATCAGCGGCGCGAACGGGATGAGGCTGTAATCGACCGTGTTGCCGCTGGCCTTCTGGTACTCCTCGACCATTTGGCGGAACGACGCGTCCTCCTCAGGGACGAAGCCCTGGGTCCACCACACCGTCGTGGTCGTGGCCGCCGCGTTGGCGATGAATGGTCGCGCGAGCGTTCCTGCCGCGGCAAGTCCTAGGGTGCCGCGAAGCACCGAGCGCCTGCTCAGCTTGCCCATGTCGATCCTCCCTTGTCCTCTGCTGGTGCCGCGCGCTCCGTCCGCGACCCGCATTTTGCTGCTTGGTTGGGAAATCAACGCCCACGCCCGCCAACCATGTCGCTCAACGACTCCGGAAGCTGCTCGAGCGCGAGGACCTCGCGATGAGGCTTCAGAGCGAGGCGACCAGGCCGGCCTCTCGTCCTTGGTCGGCTTCCTTGCACCGTGCAATGGGCTTGCCGCCGCAGTAGCTGCGGCCGTGCTCAACCCTCTCGTTCGCAGCTGCCCCGCTTCGGGAGCCTGCGTAAAGTGTATGTCGACTATGCGAAATTGTCGCTGGTAAACTTGCGGCAGTACGGTTGTCGCAAACGTCGGATGGTACTTGTTCCGAGATGACGCGCCGCCCGTCGGTCATGTCGGCCAAGGCATACGCCACCGCAGCCAGCAATGTCTCGCTGCAACGTAACGCGTCTCATGTCATCGGACGGTTTCCGCCCAACTGGCGGGTTCCGCCGAACTGACCGGTTCCGCCGAACTGACGGTGCCTGCTTCCTCTGGCTTCCGCGGCCTGCTGCGCGGGCGACCGCGTGGCTTCGCGCCGGCGGTGCTGAGCATGGCGGCGCTCTCGGGGACGCCGACGATGGGCTCGCCGACGCGCCGCGCATCCTCCGCCGTGCTCTGACCCGCTTCGGCGAACCGAAGCATGCTCTGCCGCCACATCGTTCCTGCAAACGTGACCCATGCCTCGAGATCCGAGGCGACGCGCCGAAAGGCGCCGGTGAACCACTCCTGCTGGACGCGCAGCAGGTCCGCGGGCTGACGAGAATTGCGCATCTCGTCCATCGATTGCCGCATGGCGTCGATCGTCTGCCGCCGTCGCTGGACCCACGCTTGGGTCATCGCGTCGACCTCATGCAGCAGGTCGGCGTGGCTGTCGAGCCAGGCTTCGGCGCTCCGTGTCACGGCAGAAGCCAGATCTGTGCTCGCCTGCCCTATGTCCGCATCAGCCGGCGCGCGCTTTCTATTCCCCATCTCTCCCTCCCTGGATGCGATGGACTGCGAGCGGCGCACCTGCGCCGCCGTTCCATCTGGTTGATCCTCTTTGGCCGGCAGCTGGCGGACTGCCGCGGCGGGAAACCTGCGAGAGCAGGCTTCAAGCGTGCAGCCGTGACCGGCTGCGCGCAGCGCCGCTATTCGGTCTCCTGACGCTCTCTCACCGCGTGTCGCAAAAGAGCGTGCAGCTGCGCCGGTCGCCATGGTTTGGGCAGGAGCGGCCCGAACCCAACTGCGTCGTCGCGCGCTGGCGGCGCGCGGTTGAAACCCGTCGTGTAGATGACGCCGAGCTCGGGGCGGATCTCCTTCGCGCAGCGTCCCAAGTGCCATCCATCCATGCCCGGCATCATGATGTCGGTAAAGAGCACGGTGACCGACCTGTCGCGGCGGACGATCGAGAGAGCCTCCTGGCCCCCGTGTGCTGCAATAACCGCATAGCCAAGCTCTTCCACGATGGCGCAGGTAGTGTTCAGTACGTCCGGGTCGTCATCGACGACCAGCACCGTCTGTCGTTTGTCCGGCATATACGACCCCCGTCGGCACGGACCGCGCGGCGCTTATCGCCTTGGAACTCTCCCGCACGTCACGACGGACAGCGCGGTATCGACACCCGCCTCATGCGCTCCGGCCTCAGCCTCAAGGTCTCTCGCCGCGGCGCTTCTCGCCCGTGAGATCGCTTGGCGTGACGCGCCGGCTTGAGACAAAACTGCTCTTCGGTGCGGAGATCGCCCCGCATCCTTCATTGTCCAAAACTGCTGCTGTGGTCGGCCCTGGCGGAAACCGCCGCGCTCTCTGCATTGCAACATAACTGACACGGTGGTGCAACGCGAAACGTACGGGCACGCGTCAACTTAGGGTCTCACGCTGTCGGCCGCCAATGTCCATGGCGAGGCGCAGGGGTTCCTTGACCGGAGCTTGGTAAGTGGGGTCGGAGTAGAGTTATTTGCGACGGCGAGAAACGGACGCCCGATAGCCGCTGCCGTAGCGGTCTCCTCTGACCCCACTCCATTTCGGAACGCGGTACCGGACTCTGGTGCGATCCCGCTCGGGCTGACCCAAGCGGCTCAGCCCGGACCGTCTTTCCTGATTAATGCGCTGCCGCGGCGGCCGTTAGCGCGTCATTGAACTTCCTGAAGAAGGCATCATAGCTCCCGCTTGCCTCGGCAAAGCGCAGCGGCTTCACCCGCTCCACGCAGATCTCCGTGGTGTCGGGCGAGGTCTTGAGGATGGTCATGGTCTCGGCGATGAAGTCCTTCAGCCGCATGGCGTTGGGATCACCTGCCTGCCGCGCTCCCATCAGTTCCGTCTGCACGTAAGGCGGAATGAGTTCGAGGATTTGCACGGACGTGTCCCTGAGCTGGTAGCGCAGCGATTGCGTATAGGAATGGATCGCCGCCTTCGTCGCGCAGTAGGTGGGCGTCATCGCCATCGGCAGAAACGCCAGTCCGGACGAAACATTCATGATCGCGGCCCGCGGCTGTCGCCTAAGCAGCGGCAGCAACGCCGCGGTCAAGCGAAGGGGGCCAAGCAGGTTCGTGACGATTGTCGCCTCGGCGTCGGCGAGATCGCCCTGCGGCGCCTGAAGGTTCTCGGCGCGCATGATGCCGGCATTGTTGATGAGCACGTTCAGATCGGGGTGTGCCGCCGTCACCCTCGCCGCGAAGGCGCCGATGGCATCGCGGTCCTCGACATCGAGCACGAGCGAGGCCATGCCCGGATTGGCGGCCGTCGCATCGTCGAGCATCGACCGGCGGCGGCCGGCGATGATCACCTTGTTGCCGAGCGCCTGAAATGACTCCGCGAGGGCGCGGCCAATGCCGGAGCCGCCGCCGGTAATCAGGATCGTATTGCCGCTTATTTGCATGGTGTTTCTCCTCGCCTGGAACGTAAGATCGACACGAACCAATGGGAAGTAGGCACCTGAAAGTGCTATACTTACTAAAAGGAGAGTGAATTCATGTCCAGCGCGACCGGGAACCGCGACGCGTCATCCCGCAAAGATGTGCCGCGCACGGCGCGGCCGGAACAGGACGATCCCGCGTTGGAGGCGCTGGTTCGCGAGATCATCGGGCGGGTTGCCGATAAGTGGACGATGCTCGCCTTGGAGGTCCTTGCCGAACACGGCCGGCTGCGCTTCACGCGTCTGGGTGAGCTCATCGGCGGCGTGAGCCAGAAGATGCTGACCAAGACGGTCCGCCAGATGGAGGCGGACGGACTCGTGGTGCGCACCGTGTTTCCCGTCATTCCACCCAGAGTCGAGTACGAGCTGACCGACCTTGGCCAAAGCCTCGGCGCCGCCTTCTGCGGCGTATGGATTTGGGCCGAGCAGCACCGAGAGGCCATCATGAAGGCGCGACAGGCATTTCACTCGCGCGCGTCCTCGTCCTGAGAAAGTCGCCGTCGGCGTTTCCCGGTCCGCACTCTGCGTCGATCGATGAGCCAGCGCACGACGCCGGCTCTCCGCCGACTCGACAAACCTGTCCCATCGCCTTGGCTTCGCCCACCTATGTAAAGGGCGCGTTGCCGCCAGCGCCGATCGCCGGTACGCTCGTCCTCAAGCAAAAACACCCCTCGCGCGGGGCGGGGAACCAGGAGGATCGGGCCGATGGGCGAGCGCATGACCCTCGAGGTGAACGGCATTACGCATAGCATCGCGGTCGATGATCCCGACATGCCGCTGCTCTACGCGCTGCGCAACGAGCTTGGCCTCAACAATCCGCATTTCGGCTGTGGCCTCGCGCAATGCGGCGCCTGCACCGTGCTGCTCGACGGCGCGCCGGTGCGCGCCTGCGTCACCGCGGTCTCCGGCGCTGAAGGCGCCCGGATCACTACGCTCGCCGGCCTCGGTACGCCCGAGCATCCGCATCCGCTGCAACGGGCCTATGTTGACGAGCAGGTGCCGCAATGCGGCTACTGCCTCAATGGCTGGATGATGACCGCCGCGGCGCTGCTCAGCGCCAAGCCGCACCTGACCGATGCCGAGATCCGCGCCGGCCTCACCGGCGTCAAGTGCCGCTGCGGCACGCATAGGGCGATCCTCAAGGCGGTGAGGCGCGCCGCCGCCGCCGGTTAGGGCGGAGCGCCCGCCGAAGCCAACCCCGCCGACAGCGGCGCTTTCCCCTCTTGCTCCCGCGCCCCATCGCGCGAATGTTAGGCGGCGTCGCGGGCGGGGCGGTCGGCCCCGCGCCTCTAGGGAGCAAATTGATGCGGTGGAGCAGGTGGTTGGTGCTGGGCGGGGCGGTGTGGGTCGGCGCGTGCTCCTGGATCCCCTTTTTCGGCTCCTCCGACGGACCGCACCTCACCAACCCCGCGGTCGAGGCCTGCCGGCGCAAGGCTGAGGCGCTGGGCTACGAAGGCGTCGGCGAGCGGCTATCGGCGCCCGCCGCCGCCGGCGCCTACACCGTCGTGCTCGATGTCAGCCAGAACCAGGGGTTCGGCCAGGTCACCTGCAGCTGGGACGCGGCCAAGGGCGCCGATCTGCCGCCGCCCAAGCCGCCGGAGAAACCGGCGGAAAAGCCGGCCGAAAGCGCGCCCGCGGCCGTGCCGGAGCCGCCGCCGGCGAAGTGAGGGGGGCGGGTTGCGGCCCGCCGCCCGGGACGATAGGCTGCATCCCCCTTTTCCCCATGCCCCGTGGTAGCTGCGTGCCCTATCTCAGTACCCGCGACGCCCGGACCGCGCCGGTGCGCCTTGGCTTCGAGGATGTGCTGCTCGCCGGGCTCGCGCCCGATGGCGGGCTCTACGTCCCCGACGCCTGGCCGCAGCTCGACGGCGACGCGCTGCGTGCATTGCGCGGGCGCTCCTATGCCGAGATCGCGAGCGCGGTGGTGGCACCCTTTATCGGCGAGGCGCTGTCGGCGGCGGAGCTGCAGCGCCTGGTGACGGCAGCCTATCAAGCGTTCGATCATGCCGCGGTGGCGCCGCTGAAGCAGCTCGGCCCCGAGCTCTGGCTGCTGGAGCTGTTCCATGGGCCCACCCTCGCCTTCAAGGATTACGCCTTGCAGCTGGTCGGGCCGCTCTTCGACCATGTGCTGAAGAAGCGCGGCCGCCGCGTCACCATCATCGGCGCCACCTCCGGCGATACCGGCTCGGCGGCGATCGAGGCCTGCCGCGACCGCGATGCCGTCGACATCTTCATCCTCTATCCCGAGGGCCGCATCTCCGAGGTGCAGCGCCGCCAGATGACCACCATCGCCTCGGCCAACGCGCACGCCATCGCGATCGCCGGCAGCTTCGACGACTGCCAGGATCTGGTGAAGGCGATGTTCGCCGACGCGCCGTTCCGCGCGACGTTCAACCTCTCGGCGGTCAACTCGATCAACTGGGCGCGGATCATGGCGCAGGTGGTCTATTACGTCGCCGCGGCGGTGGCGCTGGGCGCGCCCGAACGGCCCGTGTCGTTCGCCGTGCCGACCGGGAATTTCGGCAATGTCTATGCCGCCCACGTCGCGCGCCGCATGGGCCTGCCCATCGCCGAGCTGGTGATCGGCACCAACCGCAACGATAGTGTGGCGCGCTTCATCAATACCGGCGCGATGACCATCGAGCGCGTCGAGCCGAGCCTCAGCCCGAGCATGGACATCCAGGTGTCGAGCAATTTCGAGCGGCTGCTGTTCGAGTTGAAGGACCGCGACGGCGCGGCGGTGGCGAGCGCGCTGGCCGAGTTCCGCCGCAGCGGCAGCCTGCCGGCGAGTGCCGCGGAATGGCGCGCGGCGCAGGCGCTGTTCCGCGCCTGCCGCGTCGACGATGCCGGCACGCGGCAATCGATCGCCGACACTTTCCGCACCACCGGCGAGCTGCTCGATCCCCACAGCGCCATCGCGGTCGCCGCGGCCAAGGCGGGACGGTGCCGCGGCGACGTGCCGATGGTGGCGCTCGCCTGCGCTCATCCGGCGAAATTCCCCGAGGCGGTGGCGGCGGCGACGGGGCGGCGGCCGGAGCTGCCGGCGCGGCTTGCCGATCTGCTGCAGCTTCCGGAGCGGCGGCCGCGTCTCGCCAACGATCTCGGCGCGGTCGAGGATTACGTGCGCGCACATGCGCGTCCCACGGGCAAGGGAGGAGCGGCATGAGTGTGAGCGTGACGACGCTCAAGAACGGCATGCGCGTGCTGACCGATGAGATGGACAGCGTCGAGACGGTGTCGATCGGCGTCTGGGTCGATGTCGGCACGCGCCACGAGCCGGCGCAGATCAACGGCGTCGCGCATCTGCTCGAGCACATGGCATTCAAGGGCACCGAGCGGCGCTCGGCGCTCGATATCGCCGCCGAGATCGAGGCGGTGGGCGGCCATCTCAACGCCTATACCTCGCGCGAGCACACCGCCTATTACGCCAAGGTGCTGAAGGAGAACGTGCCGCTCGCCGTCGACATCCTCGCCGACATCCTGCAGCGCTCGGTGTTCGATCCCAAGGAGCTCGAGCGCGAGCGCACGGTCATCCTGCAGGAGATCGGCCAGGCCAACGACACGCCCGACGACATCATCTTCGACCTGTTCCAGGAGCGCGCATTTCCCGACCAGGCGATGGGCCGCCCGGTGCTCGGCCGCGCCGACATCATCCGCCGCATCGATCGCGACACGGTGGCGGGCTACATGCGCCGCCATTACGCCGCCTCCGGCATGCTGCTCGCCGCCGCCGGCAATGTCGATCACCGCGAGCTGGTGCGGCTCGCCGAGGCGGCGTTCGCGGGACTGCCGGCGAGCCGCATCGCCCACAGCGAGCCCGCGCGCTATGTCGGCGGCGAGCTGCGCGAGGAGCGCGATCTCGAGCAGGTGCATGTGGTGCTGGGCTTCCCCGGGTTTCCCTTCGGCGATGCCGATTACTACGCCGCCTCCGTCGTCTCCTCGGCACTCGGCGGCGGCATGTCCTCGCGCCTCTTCCAGGAGATCCGCGAGAAGCGCGGCCTGGTCTACGCCATCTACTCCTTCACCCACGCCTACAGCGACGGCGGCCTCTTCGGGGTCTACGCCGGCACCGGCGAAGAGGAGGTCGAGGAGCTGATGCCGGTGCTGTGCGACGAGATCCGCAAGCTGTCCCTCGGCCTCGAGCCGGCCGAGCTCGAGCGCGCCCGCGCCCAGCTCAAGGCCGGCCTGCTGATGTCGCTCGAGAGCACGACGGCGCGCTGCGAGCAGCAGGCCGCGCACATGCTCGTCTTCGGCCGGCCGCTCGACATGGCCGAGATGGTGAGCCGCATCGATGCCGTCGACGCCGGGGCGGTTGCGCGGGTGGCGCGCCGGATCAGGACGGCGCCGCCGACCCTCACCGTGCTGGGGCCGGTCGGCCGCGTCGACGCCTATCAGCGGCTCGTCGAGCGGCTGGGCGCCTGAGCGGAAAGGCGCGATCCCGTGGCCTCCGACATCCTTCGCTTGCCCCGCTTCTTCGGCACCGCGCCGCCGAGCTTCCGCCTGGTCGGCGAGCGCATGCTGCTGCGCCCGCCCGAGCGCGGCGATTGGGAGGAATGGGCCAATCTCCGCGGCGAGTCGCGCCGGTTCCTGGCGCCCTGGGAGCCGAGCTGGGCGCCGGATTCGCTGACCCGCGGCGCCTTTCGCCGGCGCCTGCAGCGCTATGCCGTCGACTGGCGCACCGATCAGGGCTACAGCTTCTTTCTCTACCGCCTCGAGGACGGCGCGCTGGTCGGCGGCATCGGCTTGAGCAATGTGCGCCGCGGCGTCGCCGAGACCGGCAGCCTCGGCTATTGGGTGGGCGAGCGCTTCGCCCGCAAGGGCTACATGACGCAGGGTCTGCAGCTCGTGCTCACCTTCGCCTTCCAGCGCCTGAGGCTGCATCGCGTCGAGGCGGCGTGCCTGCCGCACAACGCGCCGAGCCGCAGCCTCTTGACCAAGAGCGGCTTCCACGAGGAAGGCTATGCCCGCGAGTACCTCTGTATCGACGGCCGCTGGCAGGACCACGTGCTCTTCGCCTTGCTGCACTCGGACTGGGCGGGCGCGGGCTGACGGGTGTTAGGGAGCAAACCGATATGACGGCAAGCGACGCGGCGGCGGAGGGGGCGCGCAATTTCGTCCGCGACATCGTCGAGAGCGACCTCGAGGCCAAGCGCATCACCGGCGTCGTCACCCGCTTCCCGCCGGAGCCCAACGGCTATCTCCATATCGGCCATGCCAAGTCGATCTGCCTCAATTTCGGCCTGGCGCAGGAGTTCGCCGGACGCTGCCATCTGCGCTTCGACGACACCAACCCGACCAAGGAGGAGCAGGAATATATCGACGCCATCGAGCGCGACGTGCGCTGGCTCGGCTTCGATTGGGGCCGGCACCTCTATCACGCCTCGGATTATTTCGAGCAGCTCTACGACTGGGCGGAGCATCTGATCCGCGCCGGCAAGGCCTATGTCGACGATCTCTCGGCCGAGGAGATGCGGGCGATGCGCGGCACGCTCACCGAGCCCGGGCGCGACAGCCCCTGGCGCCAACGCGCCGTCGCGGAGAATCTCGATCTCTTCCGCCGCATGCGCGCCGGCGAGTTCGCCAACGGCGCGCGCGTGCTGCGGGCCAAGATCGACATGGCGTCGGGCAACATCAACCTGCGCGATCCCGTGCTCTACCGCATCCTGCATGCGGCGCATCCGCGCACCGGCGATGCCTGGTCGATCTATCCCACCTACGACTTTGCCCATGGCCAGTCGGACGCGATCGAAGGCATCACGCATTCGATCTGCACCTTGGAGTTCGAGGATCACCGGCCGCTCTACGACTGGCTCCTCGACAATCTGCCGGTGCCGTCGCATCCGCATCAATACGAGTTCGCGCGCCTCAACATCACCTATACCGTGCTGTCGAAGCGCGTGCTCACCGAGCTGGTGCGCCAGCGCCACGTCACCGGCTGGGACGACCCGCGCATGCCGACCATCGCGGGCTTGCGCCGGCGCGGCGTGCCGGCGGCGGCGATCCGCGATTTCGTCC
>JBKQTR010000128.1:0-5745 GCA_052143095.1 Allostellaceae bacterium | reverse complement strand
CCTCGCATTATGTGATGCTGCTGCTCGGCGTCGCCGGCTATGTGCTGGTCTGGACGGCGGGCTGGACGGTGCTGTCGCGGGTCTTCGCCGGCCGGGCGCAGTTCGAGCGCACCCTCATTACCGCGCTATGCGGGCTGCTCGCCTATACGCTCTACACCGAGTTCGCCCAGTTCGCCGCCTTCGCGCTGGCCTGGCGCGGACCCGCCGCCGTCGAGTACGTGGCGATGTGGGCCATTCTCGCCATCGTCTGCTATTGCCATCTGCAGGCGCTGGGCGCGCGCTGGCGCGTCAGCGCCGCCGCCGTCGCGGCGGTCGCGATCCTGGCGATTGCCACGCAAGCGCTGACGCAGTCGGAGGCGCGCGCCGATTTCGGCCAGCAGAGCTATCTCCACCGCCTGCTGCCGCCGGCGCTGCGGCTGGCGCCGCTGCAGAACGAGACCGCCTTCTTCGCCGGCGTCGAGCAGCTTAGGAGCCAGCTCGACCGCGACCGCGCGACGGCACCAGCGCCGGACAGCGGCCCGTGAGCGCGCTCTATTCCAACGGCGGGAGGTGAGGGCTGTCGGGTTGGTCCGTGGCTAAACTGCCGCCGTGAAACGACGCGGCCGCCGCAAATCGACCCGGGAACGCACCGGCCGGCAACTCATTTCAAATGAAAGAACGTCTTCACGCGCTCTGCCAGCCACTCGGCCAGATCTTCCCGGCGTCCGACGTGATCCACATGTTGTTCAAGCCGCTCGCGCAAATTCGCCTCGCGGCGTGCCAAAATCTGGCCGAGCTCGGTTGCAATCGACGGTCTTTCTTTGAGTATGGGAGCGAGATCGTCTTTTGATATTTGATAAAGCACCGCTTTCGTAAGGGTTGAAATCTTTGCCCTTGCCACTGCACCCGTCAGCACACTCCCCTCTCCGAAGTAGTCCCCTGGACCGAGCCGGAGCAGCTCGACCTCCCGCTCCCCGTCCTTGCCCGATGCCACGAGAACGCCGGAGGCGAGGATAAGGAGCCCTGGCATCACCGACCCTGCTTCGACGACTGTCTCGCCCGCCCTATAGGATCGTTGCCGCAGCTTGGCGGCCAGCGACGCGCGCTCATCCTCGGTGAGGGTCGCAAAGATGGCCACATGATCGAGCAATCTTTGCGGCTTCTCCTGCGCGCCTTGCTCGAGAGATTTCGGGGTCAACATGACCGGACTGCCCGGCGGCGGCGCCAGACGAAGCCCGGAGGCGGCACAATGCCGGTGAACGAGGTCAAACAACTCGTTCTGGGCATCGGTACTCCTACCCATGTCGGGCACGAAAAAGTAAAGCTCGCACTCCGCCGACACGGCATTGAGGGCTGTAATCGTGACGGTCGGACGCGGCGTATGCAGAATCCGGTTGCTGCTCAGCAGAGCGGCTTCAAGCACCGTACAGATCGTCGACGGGGGCACCGTCGGCTCGATCGCCAAGCGTATGCTCATCCCATGGGTCTTGGTGGGATGGCCGAGGTTGATGAGCTTGGACTTGGCGATCGTACTGTTTGGCACAATGGCGAGATCGTTGCTGGCGGTGATAATTTGCGTCGCTCGCCAATTCATCTCGACAACCGTTCCTTGCGTCTCGCTGTCGAAGATCACCCAATCGCCGGGACGGTACGGCTTCGCCAAGTTGAGAACGATGCCGGAAAATACGTCCCCCAGCGTGCTTTGAAGAGCAAGGCCGAGGATGATGGCAATCGCGCCCGATGTGGCGAGCAAGCCACGCACCGGCATGTCGAAAACATTTGCGACGATCGCGAAGAAGGCACCCAGATAAATGAGACCCGCCAAAAGATCCTGCAGCAAGCGGGTCTCTCTCGGTTGGGTTTCGAGAATCATGAAGGCACGGATAAAACCGGCCAGCAACCGACATGCCGCAACCCACCAGATGATTTTGTATAGGCTGACGACAAAATATTTCGTCGCCCCATCCGCGCTCGGCGTGGGCACGTAGGGAACGACGCCGGCAAGGAAGAGTGCGGCCGTCAAGCCAATGAAAAACGCCAGATGGCAGACAAATCGCCCGATCGGGCGACGCTGGAAGGCGAATCGCGTGACCGCGAAGCCTACCAGGATGACCACCCCGGCGAGGAAGAGCGGATCGGCAAGCACCGACGCGACATGGATGAGGCTATCCCTCATGATGCCAGCGCACCTGCCTCCTCTCTCTCAAAAAAAACGCCATATATCCTTCACGTGAGGGCGCAAAGGCCCCGTACAGGGCATCCTACCAAAAATCAACGGGCTCCATCGTCATGGCCGGACGGCAACAAGCTAACCTTTCCCGCCGCCGATGCACTTCCTCGAATTCTATGGAGAGTTTTGCAGGACAAGGTCGGTCACCTGCTCACGCGTCCGGTCGGCCGTCCGCCGAACGAGGTGCGGGCGGTTCCATGCGAGCTTCAGTCAGGCGCAGAGCTGGAAGAAGCCGCGGCGCGTCGTTGCCAAGGTCGAGTGGCATACGGGGGGAGCTTTATCTCCGCGTCGGTTTCATCATCGCCAACATGGCGCGGCCGGCGGAGCGCGCCGCGGCAGAGTAGCGCTGCGCAAAACAATGCTGGCCCAACTGCTATTGGGACACACCAAGACCGAGAGCACCGTGCGCTATCTCGGCATCGTGTCATCCAGGAGATCGGCATGTTCAAGTTTAGCAGCAAAACCGAACCGGTGACGGCAATATAGGACAAGTCATTTCCGGCATGCCGATTACCTTAAAAGGGGGTGCGCGTTCCCTGCCTTTCCGATGCCCAATGCGGCGGAGCGAAAGGACCCGCACGCCTCTCCGCTCCAGGCCTCACGTAAACAACTCGAAGATCGAACACTCGCGTTGATCATCATGTGTGAGAACGACGTACTCCGCGATGAGGGAAAAGCGTATGCTTAGAAGCTCGCGTTGTCCGGTGTGACCTACCGCGGTCCTCTATCTCGGGGCCATTCATGTGTCACAGTGAACGGACTGAGCGATACACCAGCCGCCCGCAGCGCAATCGTGCTGGCCAACGTGATGCTGCGTCAGGCCCTGACAGGCCAAAGACCGCAGGACCTGCTTCGGTCTCCCCGCGCACTTCTCCTCTCTCGGATCGGAGCACCGGAACTCGCCGGGTGTCACCGCCAGATCTCACCATCCGGAAGGCCGATCATGATGAAGCCATGGGAGCGAGCAGGATGCAGACAGTGGGCATGAACGAACGGGTTGCGGGGCCAGGATGAACGCCATCGTCCTCGTCGCCCTGAAGCGGCCCTACACCTTCGTCGTGCTCGCGATCCTGATCCTGCTGTTCGGCGGGAACTCAGCGGCATGTTGCTCACTCGGAGCGACGTTTTTGAGCCGCTTCGCGAGGTGGTCGTCTATATGAGCAATTTCCTCAGCGATCCGGCGAAACCCAGTCGCCAGTGTCACGTGTCTGCGAGTGGCCTTAAAGCCGACCCACCGTAACGCCGTCAGCCAAGTCCCACTTCCGGAAGTCGAACTGCCAGATTTGCTCTGATGCACAACGCAGCCCCCAAATCGCACTGGTGTGCTACAGTATAGCTTCCGAGCCCAAGGGAACACGCTCCAGTCGGCCATCGGACCTTGGAGTCGGTACCGCTGCTCTAAGGTGGATCGCGAACTGGCTTGAATTTGCGGTTGCGGAATTGACGTTGAAAGTGACGGCCTCTCTCACGTTAGATGGAGGCGCAACCATGCCGTCAACTTTTCGCTTGTCGATCGCGTCGCACGTGGCAGCGATCGCGGTCGGTGCCGTTGCCGCGGCAGCATTCCTCACGGTCTACGCAGTCCGCCCAGAATCGTTCGCCGACTACATCTCAGCAATCTGCGCGAGGTCATTTCGTCCCGCGTCCGCTGCGGAGGCTCCCTACCTGGCTGAAAATGTCAGCGCGATGACAAAGATGATGATTGACATGGCCATCAGGCCGTCAGGCGATGTCGATACTGACTTTGTTGCGATGATGGCGCCGCATCACCAGGGTGCCATCGAGATGGCGCAGGCAGAATTGCGTTACGGACGCAATGAACCACTCCGGCGCATTGCCCAGGAAATCATTGTCACCCAGCTGCAAGAGATAACTGCAATGCGGTTGTCGCTCGGCCAACGTCTGCCGCCCTCCGAGCCATCGCCCGATCAGATCCCAGCCGCGCTAACGAACGATCTGAAATCCAGCAATACACCACACCAAGGAAAGGAGCCGTGACATGCGCTGCAACATAACGTTCAGTGTTTTGGTGTTCGCAACAGCTCTGGTTGGTGCACGCTATGCCGTTGCCGGACAGGCTCCGGCCGCCGCTTCCGATCCCGACATTCCCATAAGCCATCAAGATCGCGTCTACTCCGCCGAACAGTACTCTAACACTGTGTCCGTTACCGATCCCGTCGACAACAGGCTGCTCGGTACGATTCATCTTGGCAATCCGCTGCCGGCCAATCTTAGTCCGCTCTACAAGGGCCAGTTGTTGGTGCACGGCATGGGGTTTTCGCCCGATCATCGCACGATCGACGTTGTTGCAATCGGTTCGAACGCGGTGATCTTCATCGATACTGCGACCAATGCTGTGAAGCACATAACCTATGTCGGGCGGTCTCCGCACGAAGCGTTCTTTACGAGGGATGGCAGTGAGGTTTGGGTAGTCGTTCGCGGCGAGAACTACGTCTCCGTGCTCGACGGCACGACTTACGAGGAGAAGACGCGGATCACCGTTCCCAATGGTCCGGGCATGACGATCTTCTCGCCCGACGGCAAATACGGCTACGTTTGCTCCTCGTTTACTCCGGAGACCGAAGTTATAACCGTCGCCGATCACAAAATTGTCGGCAAGGTTCCGCAGGCTAGCCCCTTCTGTCCTAACATCGCCGCAACGCCGGACAGCAAGCAGGTCTGGTTTACCCTAAAAGACACCGGCAAAACCCAAGTCTTCGATGGGCAACCGCCGTTTGCGCTCTTGAAGACCCTCGATACCGGCCCGATCACCAATCATGTCAACATCGTGCGCAATGCCAACGGGATGTTCGCCTACGTCACGATCGGCGGGCTCAACGAAATCAAAGTGTTTCGCACTGACAATTTCGAGCAGGTCGCGACCATTCCAGTAGGAACGTTACCGCACGGCATCTGGCCATCCGGAGACGGCACGCGGGTCTACGTCGGCCTCGAGAACGAGGACAAACTGGTCGCAATCGACACATTGAAAAACGAAGTCATCGCGACCAGTCCGGTCGGCCAAGCGCCGCAAGCCCTCGTCTATGTGCCCGATGCCGTACCCGGTGTGAGCGGCCCCTACAATTCGGCAATGACCAGGATGATGGTCGTCCCCGAAGGGCTCGGAACTCGTAACCTGCAGCCACTCGGCTTAGCTGGCCAAACTGCGGAGCTGTGGCTCGTGCGGCCGGGGACAAACAAGGAGGAAAATGCGCCCACAAGCGTTTCCCTGTCCGACCAGGGGCTGGTGCAAGTATTAGAGGCCGCTGTCACTGGGCTCGAGCCAGGAAAGCCATATCTGCTTGCGCTTGCGAGTGAGCCATCGGGCGCTGGAGTTCTAGAACCACTGCAAGGCTTCATGACGAACCCCGCGGGGGCAGCCATCGTTAATGCAATCGGACCGATCCGCCAATTGGTGCGCGGCGAGTACAAGGCCCCGCGTCGCTACCTGGTGATCGTTCCCGGCACACCCGATAATCACGGCGCTGCCGTTCAAGTCCAATCTGAGTAGCGTGATCCGCACTCGGGTCAGCGTT
>JBKQTR010000127.1:0-18343 GCA_052143095.1 Allostellaceae bacterium | reverse complement strand
GGCGATGTTAGGAGCGCGGCCGCAGGCGATGCTGGAAGCATCGTCAAGGCCGCGCGACGCGGCAGCGCCCCATCCTTGCGCAACCCGAAGGGACATCGGCATTTGCCGCCGGGACGTCGTCGCTCGTCGCTTACGATGCTCATGGCATCGCCGTGCTCCTCGCTCCTAGCCCGACGCCAAATGACGATGTCGCAGACCCATCCCATCTCCGAAACAGGCTCTTAAAAACTCGGCTTGACATCGGGGCCGGGGTCGGCTGTTAGAATAGTATGTACACGAACGAAAGGGCAGCGGCCGGATGGGGCTTTATCTGCGCCCGACGGATCTTGCCGAGGCGCTGGCGGCGCTGGCGGAAAGTCCGATGACGGTGCTGGCCGGCGGCACCGATTTCTATCCCGCGCGCGTCGGCCGGCCGGTCGCCGACGACATCCTCGACGTCACGGCGCTGGCGCCGCTGCGCGGCATCGCCGATGCCGGCGATCATCTCCGCATCGGCGCCACCACGCGCTGGAGCGAGATCGCCGCGGCGGAGCTTCCGGGCTGGTTCGCCGGGCTGAAGCTCGCCGCCCGCGAGGTCGGTGGCGTGCAGATTCAGAATGCCGGCACGATCGCCGGCAATCTCTGCAACGCCTCGCCCGCCGCCGACGGCGTGCCGCCGCTGCTGGCGCTCGATGCCGCGGTCGAGCTCGCCGCGCGAAGCGGCCGGCGCGTGCTGCCGCTGGCGGACTTCATCACCGGCAACCGCCGCACCGCGCGCGCGCCCGACGAGCTCATGACCGCAGTGCTGGTGCCGAAGCCGCGCCATCCCGCCCGTGCCGGCTTCGCCAAGCTCGGCGCGCGCAAATACCTGGTCATTTCCATCGTCATGGCGGCGGCAGTGCTCGAAATCGCCGATGGCAGCATCGCGGCGGCGCGGATCGCCATTGGCGCGTGCTCGCCGGTGGCGCAGCGGCTTAGGGATCTCGAGGCGGCGCTCAGCGGGCGGCGCTGCGCGCCCGGACTTGGCCGCGCCGTCGAGAGCGAACATCTGGCGGCGCTCGCGCCGATCGACGATGTCCGCGGCACCGCCGCCTATCGCCGAGACGCCGCGCGCACGGTGATCGCGCGCCTCCTCGACGAGCTTGCCGGAGCCGCCGCATGAGGCTGGCCCTCACCGTCAACGGCTGCGAGCGCATCGCCGAGACGGCGCCGGCGCGGCGGCTTGCCGATCTCCTGCGCGACGAGCTTGGCCTCACCGGCACCAAGATCGGCTGCAATGCCGGCGATTGCGGCGCCTGCACCGTGCTGCTCGACGGCCAGCAAATCTGCGCCTGCCTGGTATCGGCGGCGCAAGCCGCCGGCCGCAGCATCGTCACCGTCGAAGGGCTGGCGCAATCCGGCGCGCTCGGCCCGCTGCAATCGGCCTTTCTGCGCCATGGTGCTGCGCAATGCGGCATCTGCACACCGGGCATGCTGATGGCCGCCGCCGATCTGCTGGCGCGGCAGCCGCATCCCGACGAGCAGGATGTGCGCGATGGCCTGGGCGGCGTGCTCTGCCGCTGCACCGGCTATCGCAAGATCGTCGAGGCGGTGCTCGACGTCGCCGGCGCCGAGCGCGAAGCGGCGCCGGCGGTCGGCGCGGCGGTGGGCGCGCGCGTCGCCAAGGTCGATGGTGCGGCGAAGCTCACCGGCAGCGAGCGCTTCGGCGCCGACGAGGCGCCGGCGGGCGCGCTCTGGCTGCGCGCGGTGCGCTCGCCCTATGCCCGCGCGCGCTTCACCCTGGGCTCGCTGGCGCCGCTTCGGGCGCGCTATCCCGGGCTCGCGCGCGTGCTGACCGCCGCCGACATTCCGGGCTCGAACCGCTTCGGCGTCTACCCCACCGGCAAGGACCAGCCGGCGCTGGCCGAGGGCGAGGTGCGCTTCCGCGGCGAGGCGGTGCTGGCGCTGGTCGGCGATGCCGCCACCATCGAGGCGATCACCGACGATGCGCTGCCGCTTGCCTGGGAGCCCTTGCCGCCGGTCACCGGCATCGACGCGGCGCTGGCGCCCGGCGCGCCGGCGCTGCATGCGGAAAAGCCCGACAACGTGCTCATCACCGGCCGCGTCGTGCGCGGCGACGTCGAGGCGGCGATCGCCGGCGCGGCAGCGGTGGTCGAGGGCGAGTACCGCACCGCCTTCGTCGAGCATGCCTATATCGAGCCCGAGGCCGGCTATGCCCGCCGCGTCGGCGACCGCATCGAGATCTTCGCCTGCACCCAGACGCCTTACATGGATCGCGACGAGATGGCGCTGATCCTGGGCATCCGGCCGGACCAGGTGCGCATCGTGCCGAGCGCGGTGGGCGGCGGCTTCGGCGGCAAGCTCGATCTTTCGCTGCAGCCGCTGATCGCCACCGCTGCCTGGCTGCTGCGCCGCCCGGTGCGCTGCGTCTACACCCGTCCGGAATCCATGGCGTCCACCACCAAGCGCCATCCCGCGACCATCCGCGCGCGCGTTGCTGCCGATGCCGAGGGCCGGCTCGCCGCGATCGATTTCCACGCCGATTTCAACACCGGCGCCTATGCCTCCTGGGGCCCGACGGTGGCGAACCGCGTGCCGGTGCATGCCAGCGGGCCTTATGTCGTACCGACCATTCGCGCCATCGGCCGCGCCATCTACACCAACGAGACGCCGGCCGGCGCCTTCCGCGGCTTCGGCGTGCCGCAGACGGCGGTGGCGACCGAGACGCTGCTCGACGAGCTCGCGGAAAAGCTCGGCATCGACGCGCTGGAGCTGCGCCTGCGGAACGCGCTGCGGCCGGGGCTTGCCACCGCGACCGGCCAGGTGCTGGCGGCGAGCGTCGGCCTCGTTCCCTGCCTCGAGGCGCTGAAGCCGCGCTGGCAGGCGGCGCGCGATGAGGCGGCGCGCTTCAACCGCGACAACCGCGTGCTGCGGCACGGCGTCGGCGTGGCGGCGATGTGGTACGGCATCGGCAACACCTCGATGTCGAACCCCTCGACCATGCGCATCGGCCTCGACCGCGCCGGCGCGCTGACGCTCTACAGCGGCGCGGTCGATATCGGCCAGGGCGCCAACACCATCCTGATGCAGATCTGCGCCGATGCGCTGGGCGCGCCGCTCGCCGCGCTGCGCCTCGTCGCCGGCGACACCGACCGCACCGCCGATGCCGGCAAGAGCTCGGCCTCGCGCCAGACCTTCGTCTCCGGCGCCGCGGTGACGCGCGCCGCCGAGGATCTGCGCCGCCAGATCCTGGCGCGGGCCGGACTCGGCGAGGCGGCGGAGATCCGCTTCGGCGGCGCGGAGCTGGTCGTGCGGCAGGGCGACGCCGTGCGCGCGCTCGATCTCGCGGGCCTGCCGGCCTCGAACGAGACCGGCGACGTGCTCACCGGCAGCGGCAGCTTCGACCCCCCGACCACGCCGCTCGACGAGGACGGGCAGGGGGTGCCCTATGCCAGCTACGCCTTTGCCGCGCAGCTCGCCGAGGTCGCGGTCGATCTCGGCCTCGGCACGGTCAAGGTGACGCGCATCACCGCCGCGCATGATGTCGGCCGCGCCATCAACCCGACCCAGGTCGAGGGCCAGATCCAGGGCGGCGTCGCGCAAGGGCTGGGGCTGGCGCTGATGGAGGAATACATCCCCGGCCGCACCGAGAATCTGCACGATTATCTCATCCCGACCATCGGCGACGTGCCGGAGATCGAGTGCCTGCTGATCGAGGCGGCCGACCCGCTCGGCCCCTATGGCGCCAAGGGCATCGGCGAGCCGGCGCTGGTGCCGACCGCGCCCGCCATCCTCAACGCCATCCATCACGCGACCGGGGTGCGGCTGCGCCAGGTGCCGGCGACGCCCGACCGGGTCCGCGCGGCGCTGCTCGCCGCCGGCAAGGGAGGCTGCCATGGCTGAGGATCTCGTCACCTGCGACGCCTGCCCGGTGCTGTGCCGCATCCGTCCGGGCAAGGCCGGCGCCTGCGACCGCTACGCCAATATCGACGGCGTGCTGACGCGCACCGATCCGATGGTGCTGGCACAGCATGTCATCGACGAGCAGGGCGCGGTGGTGCCGTTCCTCTCCGAGGCCGATTGGGACGGCTCGCTGGTCTCGGGCGCGCCGACCTTCGTCACCGGCATCGGCTCCGGCACCACATATCCCGACTACAAGCCCGCGCCCTTCATCGTCGCGAGCCAGTATCGCGGCGTCGATGTCGTCACCGTGGTCACCGAGGGCATCTTCAGCTATTGCGGCGTCAAGGTGAAGATCGACACCGACCGCTATATCGGCCCGGAGCAGGCCGCGGTCAGGGCCGAGGGCGAGCAGGTCGGCCACGTCACCACCGCAGAATATGGCTCGCAGATGCTGGCGCTGGGAGGCGTGCGGCATTTGACCGGCGGCAGCAAGAAAGAGGGCGTCGTCGCCTGCGACACGCTGCTGGCGTTGTGCAACAAGGCGGCGGTGGCGCTCACCGTCGATGGCGGCGCGCGGCTCACCGTGCAGGCCGGCCGTGCGCCGGTGATCGACGGCGTGCAGGAGGTGCGCATGCGCGTCGGCTGCGGCTCCGCCACCATCGGCATGTTCGCCAAGCAATGGCACGGCCATGTCGACGAGGTGATCGTCGTTGACGATCACATCACCGGCGTGCTGACCGAGCATCAGGCCGGGCGCTTCCTCGGCATGGCGCCTTCCGGCATCCGCGTGCGCGGCCGCCGCTCGACCCCGGGCCGCTATTTCCAGGTCGCGGCGCCTGGGCGCGGCTGGGGCGGCACCGACATCGAGGATCCGCTGGCGATCATCGAGACGATCGACGCCAAGACGGCGCGGCCGGGAGTGCGGCTGCTGATGGTCTCCACCACCGGCGAGGACGCCGCCTATTTCGTCCTCGACGAAACGCTGCGGCCGGCGCCGGCGGCGATGCCGGAGAAGGTGCGCAAGGTGGTCGAGCGCATCGGCGAGAATTGCGAGCCGGCGCTGACCTCGGTGCTGTTCATGGCCGGCGCCGGCGGCAGCCTGCGCGCGGGGGTCACCGAGAACCCGGTGCGGCTGACGCGCTCGGTGCGGGACGCGCTGGTGCGCGTCACCTGCGGCGGCGCGCCGAGCTATGTCTGGCCGGGCGGCGGCATCACGCTGATGGTCGATGTCACGCAGCTGCCGGACAAGGCCTTCGGCTATGTGCCGACGCCGGCGCTGGTGGGGCCGATCGAGTTCACCATGCGGCTTGAGGATTACGCCGCTCTGGGCGGGCATATGGACCGCGTGCGCCGGCTCGAGGAGGTGCTGGCCTCGCCGCGCCTCAAGAGCACGCCGTGGCGCGACGGCAATCCCTGGCCGCCCGCCGTGGCGCGCGATGCGGAGGAGTTATGAGCGGCGGCCCGGCCCGGCGCCTGCTGCCGGACGGCAGGCGGCTCCATCTCCAGCACGGGCCGATCGATCTCGTGATCGAGGCCTGGGGCGAGCGCGCGGAGATCGCCGCAGCCTACGCCCAAGCCTGGCAGCGCTTCGCCAGCGTGCTGCCGGAGCTCGTGGCCGAGCTGGCGCTGCTGCGCCGCCCCGCCGATCCCGCGCATCCCGGCGTCGACGGGAGGGTGGCGCGGCGCATGCTTAGGGCCTGCCGGCGCCATCACCCGGCGTTCCTCACGCCGATGGCGGCGGTGGCGGGCGCGGTTGCCGACGAGGTGCTGGCGGCGATGCTGGCAGGCCGCCGCCTCGCCAAGGCCTATGTCAACAACGGCGGCGACATCGCGCTCCACCTTGCGCCGGGCGAGCGGCTCGATATCGGCCTCGTCGCCGATGTCGCCCGCCCCGCGCTCGCCGGCAGCGCCGGGTTGCTTGCCGACTGGCCGGTGCGCGGCGTCGCCACCAGCGGCTGGCGCGGGCGCAGCTTCTCGCTCGGCATCGCCGATGCCGCGACCGTGCTGGCGGGCGACGGCGCCACGGCGGACGCGGCGGCGACGCTGGTCGCCAACGCGGTCGATGTCGATCACCCCGCCATCGCGCGCAGCCCCGCCTGCGCGCTCGACGAGGCGAGCGATCTCGGCGCGCGGCTCGTCACCACCGGCGTCGGCGCGCTGCCGCCGGCGCTGGTCGACGAGGCGCTCCGCCGCGGCGCCGTCGCCGCGGCGGCGATGCGCGCTGAGGGGCTGATCTTCGGCGCGGTGCTGGCGCTGCACGGGCGGCTTCGCGTCGTGGGCGATGTCGCCGCGCGCCTTGCCCCGGCGGCGTGAGCAGACTAGGCATGGCGGCAACAGGCTGACATCATCGCATCGGACGCTGAGGGAGACGGTTATGAGAAAGGCACTGGGAATTGTCGGCGTGAGCCTCGCCGCGGCGTTGCTGGCCGCCTCGCCGGCGCCGGCGCAGCAAGGGCCGATCAAGATCGGCGAGATCAACAGCTACACCGCGATCGCCGCCTTCACCGTGCCCTATCGCAACGGCTGGACGCTCGCGGTCGAAGAGATCAACGCGGCCGGCGGCGTGCTGGGGCGGCCGCTCGAAGTCGTCTCGCGCGATGACGGCGGCAAGCCCGAAGATGCCGTGCGCATCGCCGGCGAGCTTGTCAGCAACGAGAAGGTGGCGCTGCTCGCCGGCACCTTTCTCAGCAATATCGGCCTGGCGGTCGCCGATTACGCCACCGAGAACAAGGTGCTGTTCCTCGCCGCCGAGCCCTTGACCGACGCCATCGTCTGGCAGAAGGGCAGTGCCTACGTCTTCCGCCTGCGGCCGTCGACCTACATGCAGGCGGCGATGCTGGCGGAAGAGGCGGCGAAGCTGCCGGCCAAGCGCTGGGCGACGATCGCGCCCAATTACGAGTACGGCACCTCCTTCGTCGCCAATTTCAAGAAGCTCCTCGCGGCCAAGCGCCCCGATGTGCAATGGGTCGGCGAGCAATGGCCGGCCAATCAGAAGCTCGATGCCGGGCCGACGGTGGAAGCGCTCATCGACACCAAGCCCGAGGCGATCTTCAATGCCGAGTTCGGCGGCGATCTCGTCAAGCTGGTGCGCGAAGGCACGACGCGCGGGTTGTTCAGCGGGCGCGCGGTGGTGAGCGCGCTCTCCGGCGAGCCCGAATATCTCGACCCGCTCAAGGATGAGGCGCCGAGCGGTTGGATCGTCACCGGCTATCCCTGGTACGCCATCGACACGCCCGAGCATAAGAAATTCCTCGACGCCTATCAGAAGCGCTTCAACGAGTATCCGCGCCTCGGCTCGGTGGTAGGCTACTCGACCTTCAAGGCGATCGCCGCCGCCCTCGCCAAGGCGCGCTCGACCGATACCGACAAGCTGATGGCGGCGATGGCGGACCTGCCGGTCGAGACGCCGTTCGGCCGCATCACCTTCCGCGCCCTCGACCACCAATCGACCATGGGCGCCTATGTCGGCAAGACCGCGGTTAGGGACGGCAAGGGCGTGATGGTCGATTTCCATTATGACGACGGCAAGAACTACCAGCCGACCGACGCCGAGGTGGCGACACTGCGGCCGGCGAAGTGACGGGGCTGGATGGGTATCGTGCGTCCTTCGACATGGCGCTTCGCGCCAAGCTCAGGATGAGGCGAATTTCCTTTATGCCATCCACAACTCATCCTCATCCTGAGCTTGCGCCCAACGGGCGCATGTCGAAGGACGCAGGATCGACCTGCAGCGCGATCTGAGCTGACGGCATGGACTTCATCCTCATCCAGCTGCTGAACGGGCTCGCCAGCGCCTCCTCGCTGTTCCTGGTGGCGTCGGGCCTGTCGATCATCTTCGGCGTCACCCGCATCGTCAATTTCGCCCACGGCTCCTTCTACATGTTGGGCGCCTATATCGCGTATTCGCTGATCGAGATGCTGCCGCGCTCGCCGCTGGGCTTCTGGGGCGGCGTCGTCCTCGCCGCGCTGGCGGTGGGCGCGATCGGCGCCGCGGTCGAGATCGCGTTGCTGAAGCGCATCTATCGCGCGCCGGAGCTGTTCCAATTGCTTGCCACCTTCGGCGTGGTGCTGGTGGTGGCCGATCTCACGCTGAAGCTCTGGGGTGCGGAGGAGCTGCTGGCGCCGCGGCCGCCGGGCATGCGCGGCGCGGTCGAGATCCTCGGCCGCGCCGTCCCGCAATACGACCTGCTGCTCATCGCCATCGGCCCGGCCGTGCTGGCGGCGCTGTGGCTGCTCTTCCACCGCACGCGCTGGGGCGCGCTGGTGCGCGCGGCGACGCAGGACCGCGACATGGTGGCCGCGCTCGGCGTCAACCAGAGCCGACTCTTCACCGGCGTGTTCTTCCTGGGCTCGCTGCTCGCCGGGCTCGGCGGCGCGCTGCAGCTGCCGCGCGAGGCGGCCAATCTGCAAATGGACATCTCCACCATCGCCGAGGCCTTTGTCATCACCGTCGTCGGCGGCATGGGCAGCATCGCCGGCGCCTACGTCGCGGCGCTGCTGGTGGCGGTGCTGCAGGCCTTCGGCATCGTCGTCTTCCCCAAGATCACCTTGGTGCTGATCTTCCTGGTGATGGCGGTGGTGCTGGCCTTCCGCCCCTATGGCCTCTTCGGTCGCGCCGTGGCCGAGCCGCGCGGCGCCGGCGCCGAGGTGCAGGCGTTGCGCCCGGGCGGTGCCCGCGCCTGGCGCTGGGTGGTGCCGGGACTGCTGCTGCTGGCGGTGCTGCCGCCGCTGGCGGGGGATTATGCCGTCACCGTCGTCACCGAGATCGTCATCCTCGCGCTCTTCGCCGCCTCGCTGCATTTCATGATGGGGCCGGGCGGCATGCCGTCCTTCGGTCATGCCGCCTTCTTCGGCCTCGGCGCCTATGGCGCGGCGCTCGCCGCGCGCGAAGCCGGCGCGCCGATGCTGGTCGGCCTCGCGGCGGCGCCGCTCGCCGCTTCGCTGCTGGCACTCGCCTGCGGCTGGTTCTGCGTGCGGCTGTCCGGCGTCTACCTCGCCATGCTGACGTTGGCAGTGGCGCAGATCGTCTGGTCGGTGGCCTTCCAATGGACCGATATCACCGGCGGCGACAACGGCATCCTCGGCGTCTGGCCGTCGGACTGGGCGCGCGGCAAGACGGTGTTCTACCTGCTGACGCTGGCGCTCTGCGCCGGCAGCCTCTGGCTGCTGCGCCGCATCGTCTTCGCGCCGTTCGGCGCGGCGCTGCGCGCCGGGCGCGACGCGCCGCTGCGCGCCGAGGCCACAGGCATCGATCTGATGGCGGTGCGCTGGACCGGCTTCGTCATCGCCGCGCTGTTCGCAGGGCTCGCCGGCGGCCTCTTCGCGTACAGCAAGGGCAGCGTGTTTCCCACATACATCGCCATCTCGCGCTCGATCGACGCGCTGCTCATGGTGCTGCTGGGCGGCGTCGGCACGCTGGCGGGTCCGCTGGTCGGCACCGTGGTGTTCGTGGGGCTGCAGGAGGAGATCAGCCGCTACACCGATCTCTGGCGGCTGCTGCTCGGCCTCGTCATTATCGCACTGGTGCTGGCCTTTCCCGAAGGCATCGTGGGCTTCGCCACGCGGAAGCTGCGGCGGGCGCAGGCGCCGGCATGAAGCTCCTCGCGGTAGAGGGCCTCGCCAAGGCCTATGGCGGCGTCGAGGCGGTGGCCGGCGTCGACTTCGCGCTGGAAGAAGGCGAGTTCCTGGCGCTGATCGGCCCCAACGGCGCCGGCAAGACCACCTGCTTCAACATGCTGGGCGGCCAGATCCGGCCCGACCGCGGCACCGTCCACCTCGCCGGCAGCGACATCACCGGTCTCGCGCCCCGCCGGATCAGCCGGCTCGGCGTCGCCCGCACCTTCCAGATCACCCAGAGCTTCGCCTCGATGAGCGTGCGCGAGAATGTGCAGCTCGCGCTCGTAGCCTATCACCGCCGCATCTTCTCCTTCCTGCCGCGCGCCGCCGCGCTCTACCGCGCCGAGGCGCTGGATCTCCTCGAGCGCGTCGGCATGGCGCCGCAGGCCGAGCGGCTGTGCGGCATTCTCGCCTATGGCGATCTGAAGCGCGTCGAGCTGGCGATCGCGCTGGCGCAGGCGCCGAAGCTGCTGCTGATGGACGAGCCCACGGCAGGAATGGCGGCGCAGGAGCGGCTGATGCTGATGGCGCTCGCCGCCGGGCTGGCGCGGGCGCAAGGCATCAGCCTCGTCTTCACCGAGCACGACATGGACGTGGTCTTCGCCCATGCCGACCGCATCATCGTGCTCGACCGCGGCCGCATCCTCGCCGAGGGACCACCTGCCGCCGTCCGCGCCGACCGGCGGGTGCGCGAGGTCTATCTGGGCTCCGGCGCCATGTTCGCCGCGTGACGGCCATGGCGGAAGCGCTGCTCGAGGTGGAGAGGCTCAATGTCGCGTATGGCCGGGCGCATGTGCTGTTCGATGTCGACCTCGCGCTGGCGCGCGGCGAGGTGCTGGCGCTGCTCGGGCGCAACGGCGCCGGCAAGTCGACGACGCTCAAGGCGATCATCGGCCTGCTGCGCCCGCAATCGGGCGCGATCCGGTTTCGCGGCGCGCGCATCGACGGCAGCGCGAGCCACGCCATCGCCCGGCTCGGCATCGGCTACGTGCCCGAGGATCGCCGCATCTTCGCCGAGCTCACCGTGGCGGAGAACCTCGACGTCGCGCGCCAGAAGCCGCGCTCCGGCGCGCCGCACTGGACGCCGGAGACGCTGTTCTCGCTGTTTCCCAATCTCGCGGAGCTGCGCCGGCGGCCGGGCGGGCGCATGAGCGGCGGCGAGCAGCAGATGCTGACCATCGCCCGCACGCTCATGGGCAACCCGCTGGTGCTGCTGCTCGACGAGCCGTCGGAGGGGCTGGCGCCGAAGATCGTCGAGGCCATGGCCGACACCATCCTGCGGTTGAAGGCGGAAGGCCTCACCGTGCTGCTCTCCGAGCAGAATCTGCATTTCGCCGCGCGCGTGGCCGATCGCGCCGCCATCATCGAGAAGGGCCGCATCCGCTATGGCGGCACGATGACCGCGCTGGTCGCCGATGAGGCGGTGCAGCACGCCTATCTCAGCGCCTGAGGGAGAGAGTCCTTGCGCATTATCGGCGTCGATGTCGGCGGCACCTTCACCGACCTCATCTTGTTCGACGAGGAGCGACGCGAGGTGCGCATCGCCAAGGTGCCGACCACGCTCGACAACCAGGCCTTCGGCGTGCTCGCGGCGGTGGCGAAGGCCGGCGCCGATCTCGCCGGGATCGACGCGGTGGTGCATGGCACGACGACCACCACCAATGCGCTGCTGGAGCGCAAACTCGCTCGCGTCGGCCTCGTCACCACGCGGGGATTCCGCGACGTGCTCGAGCTCGGCCGGCGCACGCGGCCCAAGCCCTACGGCCTCATCGGCGCGTTCGAGCCGCTGATCCCGCGCGAGCTGCGGCTCGAAGTGCGCGAGCGCGTCGATGCCGAAGGCGCGGTGGTTGAGGCGCTCGACGAGGACGGGCTGCGCCAGGCGCTGGCGCAGCTGCTGGGGCTTGGCGCCGAGGCGCTGGTGATCCATTTCCTCCACTCCTACATCAACCCCGCCCATGAGCGACGCGCGGCGGAGATCGCGCGCGCGCTCTGGCCCAACGGCTACGTCACCGTCGGCCACGAGCTGATGTCGGAATATCGCGAATACGAGCGCGGCGTCACCGCCGCGGTCAATGCCGCGGTACAGCCGGTGCTGCACCGCTATATCGTCCGCCTCGAGAGCGAGCTCAAGGCTGAGGGCTATCGCGGCGACCTGCTGGTGATGCAGGGCAATGGCGGCACCGTCTCGGCGCGGCTGGTGGGCGAGGCGCCGGTCACCACGGTGATGTCGGGCCCGGCCTCGGGGGTGATCGCTGCCGCCTATACCGCCAAAGCCGCCGGCTTCGCCAACGTCATCACCTACGACATGGGCGGCACCAGCTCGGATGTGGCGCTGATCCAGGACGGCGTGCCGCTGGTCTCCTCCGAGCTTGAGCTCGAATATGCCATGCCGATCCATGTGCCGATGGTCGACGTGCACAGCATCGGCGCCGGCGGCGGCTCGCTGGCGCGTATCGACGATGCCGGCATGCTGCGCGTCGGGCCGGAGAGCGCCGGGGCTCATCCCGGGCCGATCTGCTTCGGCCGCGGCGGCGACGAGCCCACCATCACCGACGCCAATCTGCTGCTCGGCCGGCTCAACCCCGACCGGCTGCTCGCGGTCGATCGGCCGGTCCCGCTGGCGCAGATCCGCGCGCGCCTCGTCGCGACCGTGGGATCGCGGCTCGGGCTCGACGCCGAGGCGAGCGCCGCCGCCATCCTGCGCATCGCCAACGACAAGATGGCGGGCGCCATCCGCATGGTGTCGCTGTCGCGCGGCCATGATCCCCGCGACTTCGCGCTCTTCGCCTTCGGCGGCGCCGGCCCCTTGCATGCGGCGGCGCTGGCGCGCGAGCTCGGCATTCCGCGCCTGCTCATTCCGATGCGGCCGGGCCTCACCAACGCGCTGGGCTGCGTCGTCGCCGATCTGCGCCACGACTATGTCCGGACCGTCAACCAGCCGGTGCCGCAGCTCGCCCCCGGCCTCGTGCGCGAGGTGCTGGCGGCGCAGATCGCCGAGGGCGAGCGCACGCTGGCGCGCGAGCAGGCGGAGATCGAAGAGATCCGGCTGCTGCATCGCGCCGACATGCAATTCCAGGGGCAGAGCCATCTCTTGAGCGTGGAGCTGCCGGGCATCGATGTCTCGCGCGACGAGCTGCAACGCGCTTTCGAGGCCGCCTATTGGCAGCGCTTCGGCGTGGCCCTGCCGGAGATCCGTGCCGTGCTGGTCAATCTGCACACCGCGGTGATCGGCAGGCGCCGCCCGGTCGACCTCGCCGCGCTCGCCTCGGCCGAGCCGGCGGCAAGCCTCGATGCCGCGCGCAGCGGGCAGCGCCGTGTGTGGTTCGATGCCGGCTGGCGCGAGACACCGGTCTATCGCCGCGAGGGGCTGCCGCCCGGCGCCGCGTTCGCCGGGCCGGCGGTGGTCGAGCAGCTCGACGCCACCACCATCATCGAGCCCGGCGACCGCGTTGCCATCGACCCGCTCGGCAATCTCATCGTCACCATCGGAGGAAGTGCATGACCGCAGCGCCCAACGCGCTCGACCCCGTGACCCTCGCCGTCATCCAGAACGGGCTCGTCCAGGTGTGCAACGAGATGGATCTCGCCTTCGTGCGCGCCGCGTTCAGCCCGGTGATCTCCGAGGCGCTCGACCGCTCCGACGGCATCTATCACCGCGACGACGGCGCGCTCATCGCGCAGGGCGATTTCGGCCTGCCGGTCTTCGTCGGCACCATGCAGTTCTCGACCCAGGCGGTGATCGAGCGCGCCAAGGAGGTGCGGCCGGGCGATGTCTACATCGTCAACGACCCCTATCTCGGCGGCACGCATCTGATGGACGTGAAATTCGTCAAGCCGTTCTTCTACCGCGGCCGGCTCTTCGCCTGGCTCGCCAATACCGGCCATTGGCCGGATACCGGCGGCTCGGTGCCGGGGGGATTCTCGGCCAACGCCACCGAGGTCGAGCAGGAGGGGCTGCGCCTGCCGCCGGTGAAGCTCTACAAGGAAGGCGCGCTCGACGAGGAGATCCTGTCGATCATCCTCGCCAATATCCGGATATCGGACCAGCGCATCGGCGACATCAAGGCGCAGTCGGCGGCGCTCGCCATCGGCGAGAAGCGCTTCACCGCGCTGCTCGACCGCTACGGCGCGGACGTCGTGGAGGCGGCGATCGCCGAGCTCAGGCGGCGCGCGGCGCAGCAGATGCGTGCCAAGATCGCCGCCATCCCCGACGGCATCTATACCGGCGAGGCCTATGTCGATAGCGATGGCGTCGAGGACCGGCCGCTCAAGATCGCGCTCGAGATCCGCAAATCCGGCAGCGAGCTCCATTTCGATCTCAGCGGCTCGAGCCCGCCCTGCCGCGGCCCCATGAACAGCGTCATCGCCACCACCAAATCCTCGATCTACCTCGCCATCAAGCACGTCTTTCCCGAAGTGCCGATCAACGCCGGGACGTTCGAGCCGTTGCACATCGCCGAGCCGCACGGCACCTTTCTCTATGCCAAATATCCGCGCCCGGTGTCCGGCTGCGCCGCAGAGGTGAGCCAGCGCATCGCCGAGGCGGTGTTCGCAGCCCTGGTCAAGGCGATCCCCGATCGGCTCTTCGCCGCGCCCGCCGGCACCAGCGGCAATTTCGCGCTGGGCGGCTTCGACCCGCTGCGCCAGCGCAACTACGTCATGTATCTCATCAGCGGCGGCGGCTATGGCGGCAGCCGCAGCCTCGACGGCATCGCCAATGGCTGCTCCACCATCGGCATCTCCAAGACGACCCCGCTCGAGGTCGTCGAGCAGTACTATCCCGTGCTGTTCGAGGAATACGCGCTGGCCGAGGGTTCCGGCGGCGCCGGGCGGCAGCGTGGCGGCTTCGGCGTGCGCTACAAGCTCAGGCTGCGCCGCGGCGAGGCGCGCGCCTCCTTCGTCATGGATCACGGCCGGGTCGGCCCGCAAGGCGCGCTGGGCGGCGGCGATGGCGGCGTCAATACCGTGCTGGTCGAGCAGGGGGACCGCGCCTATGTGCCGCCCCATCTCTCCAAGGACCAGGACATCGAGGTGGCGCCGGGCGATGCCATCACCGTCTCGACGCCCGGCGGCGGCGGCTACGGCCCGGCTTTCGAGCGCGCGCCGGCGCTGGTCGCCCGCGACGTGCGGCGCGGCTATTACACCGCGGCGCAAGCGGCGGAGCGCTTCGGCGTCGCGCTCGATGATGCCGGCGGGGTCGATGCGGCGGCGACGGAGCGGCTGCGCCAGGCGCCAGCCCGGCAATGACCTCCCGGTGAGCTCGTTCTGCGTCGGGCGCAACGCGGACATGCGTCGGTGCCTGATTGCCGCGGGAGTGCTGGTTTGCCACATCCGGGGCGGACGCCTTAACAGGCGTTTCCTCCCTGAACTTGGGCCGCGCGTCACGCGCGGCCCTTTTTTTCGGCCGTCGCGCGCCCGCGCCTTACTCGGCAGCGCGCTTGCGCGCGCGGTGCTCGCCGATGGGATGGGCGACGCCGTGATACGTCCAGCCCTGGCCGGTCTGCAGCACCGCGAAGCCGTATTCGACGGGAAACTCGCTGCCGTCGCGGTGGAGCGCCACGGCTACGGCGTGCCGGTCGCGCACCTCGCCTTTGCCGCGATCGGCGATGTGCGCGAGCCAGCGGCGATGCGCATGGCGGTCGCGCTCGGGGAGCAGCATCTCCCCCAACGGACGGCCAAGCGCCTCATTCCGCGACCAGCCGAAGAGCCGCTCGGCCGCGTCGTTCCAGCCGATAATCCGGTCCTGCGCGTCGGCGGCGACATAGGCATCGCGCAGCAGGTCGAGGAGGGTGCCCATCCGCGCCTCAGTGTCGCGTAGCGCCTGCTCGCCCCGGATCGTCTCGGTGACGTCGACCATGCAGCCGTCCCAGACCACCGCGCCATCGGCTTGCCGGCGCGGCTGCGAGATGTCGCGGACCCAGCGCATCTTGCCGTCATAGCGCAGGATCCGGTGCTCGATGGTCGCGGGCGACAGCGCCTCGGCCGCGCGGCGCATCGCCTCGTCGACAGTGGCCTGGTCCTCGGGATGGACGCGGTCGCGGGCGACGCCGGGATCGGCGAGGATCTCGTCGGCGCCGACGCCGAGCATCGCCTCGACCGCGCCGCTGAGATAGGTGTAGTGAAGCATGCCGTCGGGCATGAGCACGCGCCGATAAAGGATGCCGGGGAAGCCGCCGGTGATCGAGGTGAGCAGCGCGCGCGCCTCGTCCAGCGCGCCCTCGCGCGCGTCGCGCCGCTGCTGATAAAGCAACAGCGCGGCGAGCAGCCAGGCCGAGATGAACGTGCCGGCGCCGAAAGCCGGCCCGAGCTGGTGCAGCAGCATCGACCGCTGCATCGGCGGGACCAGCGTCAAGCCGGCGATCGCGCTGAGCGAGACGATGAGCGACAGGACAGGCAGATGCGCGTAGCCCGGCTGCTCGCTCCACACCATGACCGCGCGGCGATAGAGCAGGCTGAGCGCAGCGACCAACAGCAGGACGGTGATGCTGCTGGCGGCGTAAGACCCGCCGAGCCAAAGCCGGAACGGCATCACCAGGGCGAGCGTCACCGCGGTGGCGATCGGGCCGCCGAGGAATCCCGCCACGCCGACGAAGGACGGGCCGCCATAGACCGGGGCGCCCGAGGGTAGATGGATCGGATAGATCATGCCGACGATCAGGATGATGCCGATGATCAGCCCGAGCTGCGCCTGCCGCGCCCGCGGACCAAACCACCGGGCGTTGACGCGCAGCTGCGCCAACGCGATCAGCAGCGCGGCGTCCAGCGCGATCTTCTGCACCACCTGGAGGGCGTAGGAGGCGTCCATCATCGGCATGCCCGATCATGGCGCCGCAATGGTAAAAGAAGTTTAACTCTGCTCTCCAGATCGGCGGGGGCCGTCCAGAATGCGGCAGCCAGCGCGCACCGACGGACTCGCCGTTATCGTCATGGCCGGGCTCGGCCCACGGTTGGCCGGTTGAAGGTTTTGGTGTGACTCAAGCTCCCCCAATCATTGCCAACCCCCTCGATCGTCATGCCCGGGCCTGCCTGCGCGAAGCCGAAGCGGCTTCGCTTCGGCGAAGGCAGGCCGCCCGCAGGGCGAGTCCCGGGCATCCACGTCTTGCAACGAGCGCGCCGCATGACGCGGATGCGCGGGACAAGACGCTATGAGGGTGGCGGATGGCGGCCTGACGTTGTAGCAGTCGGTTGCTCAATCCACACTCTACGCAGGAGCAACTGATGAGCGTCATCGATCAATCGTCCCCTGGTCAGGCCACCATCCCTGGGCAGCATGCCCGGATTGTCGCCTCTTTGGAACTCAGTCCGAAAAAGTGGCTGGTGACGTCGCTGTCGCCGGGTAGCGAGAAGCTGTCGAAGCGGTGGATCGACGGTGGTGACGGCGAGGGTCTGCTGGCCCTGCTGCGCGAGCTGCAGGCGAAGGCGGAGCGGCGGGTTGGCGGCCCGGTGAAGGTGGTAAGCATTTACGAGGCGGGGCTCGACGGCTTCTGGCTGCACCGGCTGCTCGAGCTGAACGGTATCGAGAGTCACGTGGTCGACGCCGGGTCGATCGCGGCGCCCCGCCGCAAGCGGCGGGCGAAGAGCGACGGCATCGATGGCGAGACCTTGATCCGCGTGTTGCTGGCCTGGCTCCGGCGCGAGCCGCGCGTGTGTTCGATGGTGCGGCCGCCGAGCATCGAGGAGGAAGACCGCCGGCGTCTCAACCGCGAGCGCGAGGCGCTGGTGCGCGAGCGGACCCGCGAGACCAACCGTATGCGTGGGCTTCTGATGAGCCAGGGCGTGCGCGACTTCAACCCGCTGCGGCGCGGCGCACGCGAGTGCCTGGCTGGCCTCACCACCGGAGACGGGCGACCGCTGCCGCCGCGCCTGCTGGCCGACCTCGGCCGCATTCTCGATCGTATCACGCTGCTGGTGGCACAGATCGCCGAAGTCGAGGCGGCGAGCGGGCGGGCGCTCGCGGGCGCCGGCGGACGCGATCCGGCGGCCCTCTTGCCGCAGCTGCGAAGCCTTGGCCAGGAGACGACGGCGGTGCTGGCCTTCGAAGGCTTCTGGCGCCGCTTCGCAAACCGAAGGCAGATCGGCGCCTATGCGGGCTTGGCGGCCACGCCCTGGCGGAGCGGCCAGCTGGCGCACGAACAAGGCATCGGCGGCGCGGGCAATCCGCGCCTGCGCAAGGCGATGGTCCAGCTCGCCTGGCTGTGGCTGCGCCACCAGCCGGACTCGGCCTTGAGCCGCTGGTATCGCCAGCGCGTCGGCAAGGAGCAGGGCCGCGTCCGCCGCATCGCCATCGTCGCGCTCGCCCGCAAGCTGCTGGTCGCGCTCTGGCGCTACGTCACCCAGGGCACCATCCCCGAGGGTGCGGTGCTCAAGAGCGCCTGAGTCGCGGCGAAAGCGCGCAAAAGGCTTCGGCGAGGACCGATCAGCCTCGCCGGAGAGGGGTGGGCGGACCGTATGCGCGGATGACCCGCGAAGGTCGATGTTCAAGACTGGTTCCGTCTCCCCGAGCGCGATGTTCGCGAGCATCAGCGACTTGGTGCGCCCGTTGACGGGCGACCGCATGTGAGGCTCCGCGGCATCGCCGCCGCGGCCCACTCTCGAGAACCCAGCGCTCGGCCCCGATCTTCCAAGGCGCGAGCTTCCCCCGACCTCCACGAGCCTCGCGCCGTGCTCGATCGCCGCAAGGTCAAGCTGCTCCGCAGCGGCCCTCCGGGCCGACCTTGCCCCGATCTCCGCGCGGCGCACTGCATCAATCCAAGGGTCGGGACGGAGAGGTGGATCCAGGTCGAACAAAGAGGTGCACACAATGGCCTTGACATCAACACCCCTCATGTGAGCCCGCGCATGACGA
>JBKQTR010000126.1:0-6115 GCA_052143095.1 Allostellaceae bacterium | reverse complement strand
GTGCCGTTTTACCGACCACTCGCAGCCCCTCGACGAAACAGACGAGAATTCGGGCGGCGCTTGAAGGCTCAACACCATCGGCCAACTTACCCGCCGCCTTCGCACGGGAAAGTGCATCAGCCACCCTAACCTCCATGGCTTTGAAAAAGCTCCCGATGCGACGATCAACTTCAGCATCATGGCCAGCCAGTTCCATGGCTGTGGCCACCAGCAGGCATCCGCGCCGACCATTAGCACCGCTCGCGCGGTCAGCGTAGCCGGCAAGGTAGGCCCGCAGGCCGGCGACCGGCTCTCTGCGGGGGTCGAGTTCGATATCCATCCGTGTCAGGGCATTGGCAACGTAGCGGTCAAGCGCACGCAAGAAGAGCGAGTGCTTGTCACCGAAAGCGGCGTAAAGGCTGCCACGCGAGAGCTTCGTCGCACGAAGAAGGTCCGGTAACGCCGTGGCGTGATAGCCGCGCGACCAGAACACACCCATCGCGCGTTCGACAGCGGCTTCCGTGTCGAAACTTCGGGGGCGGCCACGGGGCAACTGCACTGGGATTTGGTGGCTCATTGGTGATATATAGACCAATTGGTCTTTAAATTGCAAGTGGCCGCTTTGGGTCATTCGCGTCGGTTTCGCGATGTCCGGGCTGCGGCCGCTCTGCCCTCAACAGCTGCCGTGATGTTGCAGTGCCGCGAACGACGCGATGTGCGATAAGGGGACCTTTTCTGGGCGCGTCTGTGCGCCATTTGGGCTTCTTGATCCGCCGGCTGCCCGGAAGTCGGCATCGGTGCCGCACTGCCATGCGGGGCAATTGTTTGGGACTCGAGCCCTGAGGGAGATCTAAGGACGTAGCCCCGCAGCTTCGAGTCCCTCGGCTGCTCGGTCGAGAAAACTCGGCGTGTGAGGCAATGCCGATCTGACATCGGTGATCGTAAGATCGGGATAGCAGCGGAGGAGTTCGGTGACACTCCGCCTCGCCTCCTCCTTTCGACCAGCCAGCGCATAGGCCGGCGCTCGGAACCGATTTGCCCAAACCGCCGATGGATGCTCGGCGAGGCCGCGCGTAAACCAGCGCGCCGCCTCATCGTATCGACCGGCCTCGAAATGCGCGGCGGCAATTCCGATCGAGCAAAAGAAACTCAGCGGGTCATCGGGGGCAATGCTGCGCGCGATTTGGAATCGCTCGATGGCTTCCGCCGTCTCTCCGCGATACACGCTCACCCAGCCGCTTCGATTCCATGCCCAAACGCAGGCACCGTCAAGCGCCAGCGCCCGTTCGAAATGGAATTCCGCCGCCTGCAGATCATGCGCGAGCGTATAGGCCGAAGCCACGAGCGCGATCGCGACGGGATCGCCGGTATCGAGCCGCGCGGCACGCCCGGCGAGCTCACGGGCGGCTTGCTTCTCCGCCATTGACCGCGCGGTGAAATGATGACCGCCGCGCTGTCCATGGCACCATGCCGCCAATGCTATCGGCAATGCATCTTCTGGAGCTAGCTCCATCGCCTGCTCGAGCAACTCGAGCGCCTCTCGCTGCGACGCCGCGTTGATCGACAGCGCGCAGGGCAAGGCCCGCATCGTCAGCTCCCATCCGCTGAGTTGACCGGGGTCTCTGCGATAGGCCCGATCGATCTCGGCATTCCGCACCGACCGCTCAATCGCGGCCGCCGCACCGGCGGCGACTCGCTCCTCAAAGGCAAAGGATTCGCTAGCGTCGCCGTCCCAACGATCGGCCCAGATATATCGGCGGGTCGCGGCATCGATAAGCCTGACCAAGACGCGCAAGCGGCCCGCACGATCAGCGCAGACCTTTCCGCGTAGCTGATAGCGGGCGTGACCAGGCTCGGCGGCGGCAATCCAGCGATTGCGGCAAAGCCTCGCGGCGATTTCCTCCGGAACGGCAGTGAGCTCGGGCGCGCCGTCGCCGATGACGTCGAACGGGAAGACGCACAAGGCAGGCCGGTCGAGAGACAATGGAAAACTCTCCGGCGAGCCGCTCGCAAGCGCCATAACACGACGCGAGCGCCGCAGGGTCGCCGACGGGCTTTCACCATAGCGGGCGCTATAAAGCGCGGCAAAGCGGCCAAGGTGATTGAAGCCGCACCGCAGCGCGATTTCGGTCACCTCGGCGCCAGGGAGGGCCCGCAGCAAGTCGCGCCGCGCCCGTTCCAGGCGCAAATTCCGCCGCGCCTCAACGGGGGTACGATGAAGGAACCGGCGGAAATGTTTTTCGAGGGTACGGCGCCCCACGCCGCAAGCCACGGCGAGGTCGTCGATACCGCCCTCTCGCGCGGGATCCGCCCCGAGCAGTTCCAACGCCTTCTTCACGTCGCGAGGAAACGGCTGCACCCTGACCCACCCCGTCGATGCGACATATTACCATGGGGCATGGCTTGTCGCTTCCTGATTCGGGCGCCCTTGGGACATTGCGGGCGCAAAATGGATAGCGCCGTGATCACCGCACGCCGATGCTGAGCCGTCATCTCACGCTGCGGCCAATGGACGGACGTCGCCGCGGCACGGTCTAGGATGGGGAAGCGTCATTTCCCGAGCTCCAAGAGGAACCTTCATGTGACGGCAATCACAGGGCCGGCGCGTTCGCCCATGGAACAAGCAGTGCGGTCGGAGGGGAGCGATGAACACCGTCATGCGGGATCAATGGCGGGCATCTCTTGCGGCCTGGATCGCCGCGGTTGCCATAGCGTTGGTCGCGCCAGCCCAGGCCGAAAGCGCTCGCGAGCATGTGGGGCAAGTGCATTTCCCCATCTCCTGCAGCGCGCCCGCGCAGCAACAGTTCGATCGTGCCGTCGCGATGCTGCATTCGTTCTGGTATCCGGAAGCTGCCAAGACCTTCGCCGCCGTCGGCGAGACCGACCCCGGCTGTGCCATGGCGCAATGGGGCGTGGCAATGAGCGTGTGGTACCCCCTGTGGTACCCGCCCAGCGAAGCATCGCTGAAAATGGGCGCAGCCGCCGTCGAGAAAGCGCGGAGCATCGGCGCCAAAACCGACCGCGAGCGCGACTATATCGAGGCGATCGGCGCCTTCTACAAGGACTGGGGCACGTCGGACCACCGCGCGCGCAGTATTGCCTATGAGAAAGCGATGGAGCAGATTTATCTGCGCTATCCCGATGACCTGGAGGCCGCCGTGTTCTACGCGCTCGCGCTCGACGCAACGGCGCCGCCGACGGACAAGACCTACGCGAACCAACGCAAGGCGGCGGCCATCCTTGAAAAGGCGCAGAGCACAGAGCCCGATCATCCGGGGATCGCGCACTACCTCATCCACAGCTACGATTCGGCAGCGCTGGCCGAGCAAGGATTGCCGGCCGCACGCCGCTATGCCGCGATCGCGCCTGCCGTGCCGCACGCGCTGCATATGCCGAGCCATATCTTCACCAGGCTGGGGCTGTGGCAGGAATCGATTGCCTCGAATGAGGCGGCCCATGAGCGGGCGCGGTCCTACGCCGAAGAGAACGGCGGTCCGGGCGCCTTCGATGGCGAGACGCTGCATACGATGGACTACCTCGAATATGCCTATTTGCAGGGCGCGCAGGATGGCGCTGCCAAGCGCGTCGTCGACGAACTCGGTACCTTGCGCAAGGGCCCATCCATTCTCGTTACCGCCTATGCCATCGCCGCCATTCCGGCGCGCTATGTCCTCGAGCGGCGCAGCTGGTCCGACGCCGCGTCCCTGGCGATGCCAGATATCCCCTTCGCATGGGAGCGGTTTCCGTGGGCCGAAGCGCTCAACGCCTTCACCCGCGCGCTCGGCGCGGCGCGCACCGGCGATCAGAGCGGTGCCGAGCGCGAGATCGCGCGGCTCCGCGCCCTTGAAGACAAGCTCATCGCATCGCAAGACAAATACTGGGCCGACCAGGTCGAGGTACAGCGCCTGGCCGCAACAGGGATGGCCAAGCGCGCTCAAGGGAATGACGCCGACGCCATTCAATTGGTGCGGGCTGCGGCCGACCTGGAAAGTGCGATGGACAAGCACCCGGTGACGCCGGCAGCGATCCTTCCAGCGCGCGAGCTGCTGGCCGACCTGCTGCTCGAGCTCGATCGGCCAACGGAAGCTATGGTGGAATATCAGCGCACGCTCGATGCCGAGCCCAAGCGCTTCCGCAGCCTGCTCGGTGCCGCGAGAGCGTCCGAGCGCCTGGAGGCTCCGGCACGGGCGCGCGAGTTCTACGCGCAACTCGTGGCGCAATGCGACAAGGCGGACACCCAGAGGCCCGAGCTGGTGGAGGCCAAGGCTTATCTGACGCAACACTAGCGGCGCCCTAAGAAACGCATCGATTGGGAGGAGAGTCGCGGCAGCCGCACTGACCAGACGATGTCGGTCAGACTCCCCGTGCCGCGATATTCTGATAGGTTCGGAATGTCCGGGTTGGGTCAGCTTGCGACTTGGCTGATCGCGTTCCGGTGGTCGGCACTAAGGCCGATCGCGGACATATGCTGGCCCGGCCCTGCTCGTTTGTGAGTATGCCGCGCCCGCTTATCCCCGCGCGAACCTCACCGCCTCTTCGGCGGCTCTGAACAACGCCCGCGCCTTGTCGAGGATCTCCTGGTGCTCGGCGGCGGGATCGCTGTCGGCGACGACGCCGCAGCCGGCCTGCACCACCATCTGCCCGTCCTTCACCACCGCGGTGCGCAGCACGATGCAGGTGTCCATGCTGCCGTCGCCGGCGAAATAACCCACCGCGCCGCCATAGAGGTTGCGCCGCTCGGTCTCGAGCGCGTCGATGAGCTCCATGGCGCGCACCTTGGGCGCGCCCGACAGCGTGCCGGCGGGAAATCCGGCGATCAGCGCGTCCATGGCGTCGTGGCGGGGATCGATCTGGCCCTCGACATGGCTGCAGATATGCATGACGTGGCTGTAGCGCTCGATCACCATCTGCTCGGTGACGCGCACCGTGCCGATCTTTGCCACGCGGCCGACATCGTTGCGCGCGAGGTCGAGCAGCATCAGATGCTCGGCGCGCTCCTTGGGATCGGCGAGCAGCTCCGCGGCAAGCGCCGCATCCTCCGCCGCGGTGGCACCGCGCCGCCTGGTGCCGGCGAGCGGGCGGATGGTCACCTTGCCGTCGCGCAGCCGCACCAGCACCTCGGGGCTCGACCCCACCACGGCGAAGCCGCCGTAATCGAGGAAGAAGAGGAAGGGCGAGGGGTTGAGGCGACGCAGCGCGCGGTAGAGCGCGAAGGGCGGCAGCCGGAACGGCACGCGCAGCCGCAGCGACGGCACCACCTGGAAGATCTCGCCGGCGCGGATGTACTCCTTCGCCTGCTCGACCATGGCGAGGCATTCGGCGCGCGTCATGTTGGCGGCAGGCGGCGGCAATTCCTGCACTACCTCGGCGGCCTCGCGGCGATGCGGCAGGCTGCGCTCGAAATCGGTCAGCACGTCGGCGAGCCGCTCGCGCGCGCGGTCGTAGGCAGCAGCCGGCGCGAGCCCCGGCTCCGGCCAGGCCGGCGTCACCACGGTGACGCGGTCGGCGATGGTGTCGAAGATGCAGATGACGCTGGGCCGCAGGAAAAGCCCGTCGGGAATGCCGAGCGTGTCCGGGTTCGCGTCCGGCAGCCGCTCCATCAGCGACACCATGTTGTAGCCGATATAGCCGAAGAGGCCCGAGGCCATCGGCGGCAGCGGCGCCGGCGTCTCGACGCGGCATTCGGCGATCAGCGCGCGCAGGCTCGCCAGCGCGCCGCCGGGCGCGGGGATGAAGGCATCGCCGTCGAAGCGTGCCTGACGGTTGATCTCGGCGCGGTCGCCGACGCAGCGCCAGATGAGATCGGGCTTCATCCCGATGAAGGAATAGCGCCCGCGCGCGGCGCCGCCCTCGACGGATTCGAAGAGGAAGCTGTTCGGCCGGCCATCCGCCAGCTTGAGCATGGCCGAGACCGGCGTCTCGAGATCGGAGACCAGCGAGGTCCAGACCAGCACCGGCTTGCCCGCGGCGTATCTCGCGCGGAACTCGTCGAAGCCGGGCGAGACCTGCATGGCGCTAGTCTCCTAGAGCAGGTTTCCGCTGGATCGACTCAGTGCGTCCTTCGACTGCTCGCTATGCTCGCGCTCAGGATGAGGTGATTTTCTTTGTGCCATCAGTAACTTTCCTCATCCTGGCC
>JBKQTR010000125.1:0-22552 GCA_052143095.1 Allostellaceae bacterium | reverse complement strand
GGGCGCGGCGGCGGCCGCGTGCGCCGGGGGTGCCGGCGCGGCGACGGCCGAGACCGTCGAGCTGGTGATGACCGAATACCGCTTCTCACCCGATCGCCTGCTCTTCCAGCACGGGCTTCCCTACCGGTTGGTGCTGGTGAACCGCGGCGCCGAGCTGCACGAGCTGACTGCGCCGGAATTTTTCGCCTCGATCGCGCTCGACAATCCCGACAGCCTCGCGCAAGGCGGCAAGGAGGTCGTGCTCCGGCCAGGCGAGCGCCAGGAGCTGCGCTTCGTCGCGCTGCGGCCGGGGCGCTATCCCATGAGCTGCGCCGACCATGATTGGGCCGGCATGGTGGGCGAGATCGTCGTCGCCTGAGCCGCCCGTGCGGCATTACTGTGGCACGCCGCCGGGGCGAAGCGAGTCTCTTGGCAGGCTACCGGAGCTTGCGCGACAATCGCGGCTGACAATGGTAAAGCGCGGCCGACATCGCGAGGAGGCGCCGGGGGCGAAGCCGGCCGTGGCGCGCGGCGTCGCCGCGCTCGCCATCGCCGCGCTCGACGGCAGCGCCGACGCCTTCTGTGCCGTCGACCGCGACTGGCGCCTCGTCCACGTCAACCGGCGCGCGGGCGAGCTTTGGGGCGCCGCGCCCGAGACGCTGATCGGCGAGATCCTGTGGCAGCGCTTTCCGGAGCTCGCGGGCTCCGATGCCGAGCGGCGGCTGCGCCAGGCGGCGGCCGGCGGCGCGGCCGAGTACGAGGTGCTCTCGCCGCTTTCCGGCCACTGGCTCGCGGTCCGCGTCTGCCCGATCGCCGGCGACGTCACCGGCGTCTATTGGCGCGATGTCAGCGACCGCAAGCGGGCGGAGGAGGCGTCGAGCCGCGGCGCCGACCATCTGCGCATCGCCATGGAGGCGGCGGGGTTCGGCATCTGGGACTACGACATGCTCACCGGCAAGCGCGCCTGGACCGACCAGGCGAGGGCGCTGCTGGGCGTGCTGCCGGAGGTGCAGCCGAGCTTCGACGCCTTCATCGCCGCGGTGCTGCCCGAGGACCGCCAGCGCGTCGTCGAGGCGCATCGCCGCTCGCACGACCCCGCCGGCGGCGGCGGCTACGCGGTGGAGTACCGCGTCGTCGATCCCGAGGGCGGCGAGCGCTGGATCGCGGCGCGCGGCCGGACGCTCTTCGACGCGTCGCTGCGGCCGGTGCGCATGATCGGCGTCTCGCTCGACGTCACCGAGGACAAGCGCCGCGAGCAGGCGCTGCGCGACAGCCGGCAGCGCTTCCAGGACATGCTCGAGGCGCTGCCGCAGATCGCCTTCGTCATCGGCAATGACGGCATCGCCGAGTACTACAACCGGCACTTCGTCGAGTATGTCGGCCATGCCATCGGCACCGATCCTGCCGCGCGCACCGCGCTGCAGCATCCCGACGACCAGAGCAGGTTGGTCAAGGCGCGCATGGAAGGCGCGTTCTACGACCGCGAATACACGGTGGAGTGCCGCATCAGGCGCCATGACGGCGCCTATCGCTGGCACGTTATCCGCAACTTGCCCTTGAAGCGTGACGGCAAGACCGTCGCCTGGCTCGGCACCGCCGTCGACATCGACGACATACGCGAGGCGCAGGAGACGCTGCGGCGCGTCAACGACGAGCTCGAGCAGCGCGTCGCCGAGCGCACGCGCGATCTCGCCGCGGCAAACCAGCGCTTGCGCGCCAGCGAGGAGAGCCACCGCTCGCTCTTCCACAAGGCGCCAGTGCCGATGCATTCGCTCGACGCCTTGCGCGGCATCGTCGACGTCAACGCGCGCTGGCTCGACCTCTTCGGCTATGCGCGCGAGGAGGTGATCGGCCGCAAGATCGCGGATTTCTACGTGCCCGGAAACCTGGCGCTGCACGATGCGCGCTGGCAGGAGCTGCAGCGGACTGGCGTGCTGCGCGATGCCGAGCGGCAGTTCGTCAAGAAATCCGGCGAGGTGTTCGACGGCCTGGTCTCGGCCTATCTCGAGCAGGACGCGCGCGGCGAATTCCTCCGCACCATCACTGTCATTATCGACATCACCGCCCGAAAGCATGCCGAGGAAGCCGTGAACCGCGAGCGCCAGCTCTCGGAGCTGCTGATCGAAAGCAGCAGCGACGGCATCATCGGCATCGACAATGAGATGCGCTACATCGCTTGGAACCCGCGCATGGAGACGCTATCGGGCATGCCGCGCGCAACCGTGCTCGGACGCCGCCTCTTCGAGCGCCGCCCCGATTTCATCGGCACGCCGGTCGCGGCGGCCTGGCGCGCCGCCATGGAGGGCCGTCGCAGCTCCTTGCGCGACCTGCCGCACAACTACCCGCCGCCCGGCAAGAGCGGCTTCAGCGATGTCAATTTCGCGCCGCTCGACGCGCCCGACCGCGGCATCATCGGCGCCTTCGCCTTCCTGCGCGACACCACCGAGCGCCGCCGCATCGAGGAGCAGCTGCGCCAGTCGCAGAAGATGGAGGCGATCGGCCAGCTCACCGGCGGCGTCGCCCATGACTTCAACAATCTGCTCACCGTCATCATGGGTAATCTCGACAATCTGCAACACCATCTGCCCGACAATGCCGAGGCCAAGCGCATGGCCGAGGCGATCATGCGCGCGGCCGGCCGCGCCGCCACCCTGACGCATCGCCTGCTCGCCTTCGCCCGCCGCCAGCCGCTCGAGCCCAAGCCGATCGACGCCAACAAGCTCGTCGCCGGCATGTCCGACCTGCTGCGCCGCTCGCTCGGCGAGGGCATCGTCATCGAGACCGTACTCGGCGGCGGCCTCTGGCGCACGCTCGCCGATCCCAACCAGCTCGAGAACGCGCTGCTGAACCTCGCGGTCAACGCGCGCGATGCCATGGCGCAGGGCGGCAAGCTGACGCTGGAGACGGCGAACGCCTTCCTCGACGAGAGCTACGCCGAGACGAATCAGGATTTGGCCCCTGGTCAATACGTGCTGATCGCCGTCTCAGATACCGGCAGCGGCATGACCCGCGAGGTGGCGGAGAGAGCCTTCGAGCCGTTCTTCACCACCAAGGAGGTGGGCCAGGGTACCGGCCTCGGACTGCCGCAGGTCTTTGGCTTCGTCAAGCAGTCCGGCGGCCATGTGAAGATCTACAGCGAGCCCGGCGAGGGCACGACGGTGAAGCTCTATCTGCCGCGGCTCGCCGACGTCGAGGCGCCGAGCGACGGCGCGGTCGAGCCCAGGGCGGCGCCCGCGCCGGTCGCCGGCATCACCATCCTCATCGTCGAGGATGACGACGACGTCCGCAGCTACGGCGCCGGCATCCTGCGCGGGTTGGGATATCGCGTGGTCGAGGCGCCGAGCGGCCCCGAGGCGCTGCGCCTGCTCGAGACCGAGCCGGAGATCCGGCTACTGTTCACCGATGTGGGATTGCCCGGCGGCCTCAACGGCCGCCAGCTCGCCGACGAGGCCAAGCGCCGCCGGCCCGATCTCAAAGTGCTCTTCACCACCGGCTACGCGCGCAACGCTATCGTCCATCAAGGCCGGCTCGATCCTGGCGTCGAGCTCATCGTCAAGCCCTTCACCACCGCGGCGCTGGGCGCCAAGGTGCGCCAGGTGCTGCAGAGCGGCTAATCGACGGCGCTTCGGACAATCTTGTCCAAAACAATCCACACGCCGTCGAGCGCTTCGGCCATCGCCTCCGCGTCCCGCAATGTCTCGGTCCAAAGCTCCGGATGACTGTCGAGGACCATCTGGGTGACGGCGAGCGATTCTTCGGCATGGCGCTCTTCCACGCCTTGCGCGAAGCAGTCCGCGAAATAAGGCTCCGCGAGGATTCCGGGGAAATGGACCGCCAAGGAATTGGCAAGCGCGCGCATCCACTCATCCGACATCACCTCGACCGCGCACCACGGACCCAGTGACCGCGCATAGAGTGCCGTCGTGAGCCGCACGAAATGCGCCATGTCTTTATCGAGATGACGACACAACTGTCTCGGGTCGCCAAACTCCTCATCGTCGAGCAGACACTTGGCCCCGATATTCCG
This sequence comes from Allostellaceae bacterium, assembly GCA_052143095.1. Classification (GTDB taxonomy): domain Bacteria; phylum Pseudomonadota; class Alphaproteobacteria; order ATCC43930; family CGMCC-115725; genus DAHUYF01. The sequence goes on along the minus strand of JBKQTR010000125.1, from coordinate 18,546 downwards.
GAATGCTCTGGTCAGCTGATAGTGATGCGTATCGCCGCCCGGGAGCCCGTCATCATCGATAAAGATCTGCAGCTTGCGCTTGCGCATCGCGGGACTGTCGAGATGCGGAAGGTAATAGACCGCGGCACGCGTCGCGTGCATGGCCGATTGATACACCAGATGGAGCCGACCCAGCAGCATCGGGTCGCGCGCGACCGAACCGGGCAGAGCCGCCAGGTGATCGAAAAACGGCATCCGAGACGGACGATGGTCGGCCGCGATGGCTCTGATTCGATCGGGGAACTGCTCGACGGGCGCGGGCGCGGCTGCGGCCGGTCGTTCACGTGGGATGTTGCGGAGATTGATCATGTGCTACCTTTCACTCCCGTCCGCGCTCGCCTCGGCAAGAAGCGGATGCGCTCATCGCACAATCCTCAAACGTCGAGCGCCATAATGCCACATCATTCTGCGTATTTCAGGGCGCTACTACTTAATTGTCCTTAATTTTATCCTTATTTTGGATGTCACGCGCGCGCCGGGGAGGCGACAGATAGCGGCTCGCGCATCGGCGCCGATCGCTCCCGGGCATTTACCGGAAATTCCTCCTTGGCACCGGGAACACCTCTCGCGGACAGGAAACAACAGGGATGGGATCGTTCACCAAACTGGCGGCCGGCTGGTGTACTCTGTTCGTTGTCGGCACCGATTTGTTTATTGTTTCCCCGCTCCTGCCGATGATTGGCGCCGAGTATAAAATCCCGCCGGCGCTGGCCGGGCTCGGCGTCACGGTGTTTGCCGTCGCCTATATGGTGATCGCGCCGATCCTCGGACATGTCGCTGATCGGCGCGGCCGCGGCAGGACGCTCTTTTGGTGTCTCCTCGGCTTTGGCGCCGCCAACCTATTAACGGCCTGCTCTCAATCCTTCGCGTGGCTTCTGGCGGCAAGGCTGCTTGCCGGCGCCGCAGCAGCCGGGATCTCACCCGCGATCTATGCCGTCGTCGGCGACGCCGCTCCACCGGAACGGCGCGCCACTTGGATGGCGATCGTGGTCTCGGGATTGCTCAGCGCGCTGGCGGTGGGGGCGCCGATCGGCACGATGGTCGCTGCTACTTTCGGGTGGTCAAGCGTGTTCGTCGGGCTCGCCGGCCTCAGCCTTGTCCTCGCCGGCGCGAATTACGGCCTGTGGCCGGGCGGGCAACGCGCCGGCGGTTCCTCCGGCCTGCAGCTTCAGGCCCTCGGCGCACGCCTTCTCGCGCGACGGATGTCGCCGACGGTCGTCTGGAGCACGGCGCTCTATGGCGTCTATACCTATCTCGGCGCCGGCCTTGCGGAACTGGGCTTCTCCACCGCGCAGATCGCTCGTACCATCGTGGTTTACGGCGGCTGCGCGCTTGCCGGCACGCTGCTTGGCGGACGTGCGGCCGATCGTTTCGGAGCAAAGAAGACGGCGGTAGCATGCGTCGCCGGTCTTGGCGTCTGTTTTCTGCTGCTTCGGCTTGCGCTGCCCAGCCGGTACCTGGTCGACGCGATGCTGGGCCTCGCCTCGTTGATCGCTCAGATGTTCTTCCCCGCCCAGCAAGCCGGTCTCGCCGCCGACTTCCCCGCCCGGCGCGCGACGGTTCTCGCCTGGAACAACAGCGCGCTCTTCGTCGGCATTTCGCTCGGATCCCTGGTCGGCGGCGCCGCCATCGCCGTCGCAGGATTTGCCGCCGATGTGACGGTCTGCGCTGGAATTGCGCTTGCCGGCGGGTTCGTCAACTGGATGGCCGTGCCCGGTCCGGTCCGGCGTCGAGCGGAGGGGACGGAGCACGGCGGGTGACCCAGTCCGCAGGAGGCGCGACGCTGTGGAACGCTACTCGTTCATCGCATGCGGAAACCGACTTCCCGGCGGCAAGGCGGGCCCGGTTCCGACCAGCGCGCGATTGATCTTTGTAACGAGGTCCTGGATATCGAACGGCTTCTTGAGAAATTGCGCGTTTGCCAAGGATAGATCGCCGGCCGTCACGTTGGCCGCGCCGGTGATCAAGATGACCGGCAAGCCCGGCGAAGCCTGGCGCGCCCGCATGATCAATTCCGGTCCGGTCATCGACGGCATCGCCAAGTCGGTGATCAGCAGATCGACGTCGCCCGCTTGCTCGAGAACCTTGAGCGCGGCTTGACCGTCCTCCGCCTCTACGACGGCGTAGCCGATGTCGCGCAGAAGCGAGGTGACAAAGGCACGGACGTCGGGATCGTCATCGACGACGAGTACGGTGGAAGCAAGCGATTGCGGCGCGACGGTCGTGTCGGCACCGGCGGACCGTCTCTCGCCGAGCAGCAGGGATTCGGCGGTTGCACGCGGGAAAAACATGCTGACCGTCGTGCCATGATTGAGGCGCGTATCGATGCTCACGGAACCGCCGCATCGCCTGACCAGGCCATAGACCATACTGAGTCCCAATCCAGTGCCTTGGCCGAGGCCCTTGGTGGTGAAGAACGGCTCGAACACCTTGGCGCGTACTTCCTCGCTCATGCCGGTGCCGGTGTCGGCAACCGAGACCATGACGCAATCACCGGCCAAATCCAGCGGCAAGCGCGGATCGCCTGCGGGAACGTTGGCGGTGCTGATGGTCAAGCGTCCGCCGCTCGGCATCGCGTCCCGCGCGTTGATTGCCAAATTCAGCACGGCCAATTCGAGCTGGCTGGCCTCTCCCATGGCTCTCCATAACCCGCTCTCGAGCTTCATGTCGGTGCGGATGATCGAGGTGATCGATCGTTTCAGCAGCTCTTGCGCGTTCTCGATCGTGCTGTTCACGTCGAGTGGATCCAGCTGAAGGCGCTGGCGGCGCGAGAAGGTCAGGAGATCGCCGACCAGTTTTGCGCCTCGCTTGCCCGCCCGCGTCGCTGTATCGAGAACCTCCACGACCCGCTTGTCCCTGACGCGGCGACGGGCAATCTCGAGATTGCCGAGGACCGCGGTGAGCAGGTTGTTGAAGTCGTGCGCGATGCCGCTGGTCAATTGCCCGATCGCCTCGATCTTTTGCGCGTGCAGCAAATCCGCCTGGATACGCTCGCGTTCTTTGATCTCGGCTTTGAGCTGTTGGTTGGCCTGGGCGAGTTCATTCGTGCGCAGCGCGACGCGATCTTCGAGCGAAGCGTTCAGTTGCCGCAATTTCTCTTCCGCCAGCATCTGCGCCTTGGCGTCGGCCGCCAGCGCCTGGGCCATGTCGTTGAAAGCGATGCTCAGACGGCTGATCTCGGTGCCGGAATCCTGCACCGGAACCCGGGCGTCATAATTCCCCTTGCTCCACTTGTTGGCGCCGTCGAGCAGCGCATCGATAGGACGCCGGATAAAAATGCGGCCGCCGTACCAAGCCGCGGCAATCGCCAGCAGGAATCCGAGGAGGATCAGTCCGATGCCTCGTTGGGTGGCATTGTCAATCGGCGTGAACGCCTCGGCTTTCGATCGGCCGGCGCTGAGAAAGAGATCATAAGGGGGGAGCTGGGCGGGCAGATAGCCGAAAATCCGCGTTATGCCATCGACGCCGACGGCTTCTTCCCACCCCGTCGTGTACCCGTCCATGATCGCCTCGTGGGTCGGGCGCATGTTCTTGCCGAACCACTGCTCCGGATTCGGCAGCCGCGCGATGATGTTGCCCTCGCGATCGGCGATCACGATCGATTGGCCCGCCGTCAGCTTCCTGTCCTTGAGATGCTCGGAAAGCCAGTCGAGATCCAACGCGGCAAACACGACGCCTGCCGAGCGTCCCTGGTCGTCGTAGAAGCGGTGAGCGAACTGAATCGACTTCTGACCCGTTCCGGGATCGACCCAGTAATTGCCGACGGCAACGTCCGAGTCACCCTTCAGCGCCATGGCTCGGATGAAAAACGCTTGATCCGCGACCGACGCGCGGGATTTCGGCGAGCTCGAGCAGAAGATGTTGCCCTGCACATCCGTGGCGGCAATCAGATTGTAGCTCACATAACTCTGTTTCAGATTGGCGAAGAGGGCGCTGCAGGCGGAGGCATCCTGCAGCTTCACGACGGGCAATTGGCCGAGGGCAAGGAGCAGTTGGCTCGCGCCTTCGCGCAGCTCGCCCATTTCCTTGCCGAATTGCGTGGTGATCTGCACGACTTCGTGGCGCATCTCGGCTTCGCGCGCTTTTCTCAGATCGTACTCGTTGTAGGCCTGAATGCCGAGCGCCGGAAGGACGGCGATGAACACCAGCAGAAACATGCGAAAGGTCAGATTCATCCGTCGCAAGGGCGTGACGAATTTGGCGATTCCGCGCTTTGGCGCAATCTTGCTAAAATCCGAAGCATCGCCGATCATCCGCGCTCTCATGACCTTTCCGTCATCACCTCCTACGCATCGGCTTTCAACGACCAAGTGATGTCATATATCGATAACACTTTATGGTGTGGGACGGTTGCGTCAATTCCTGGCATTATGTTGGAAGGATCGTACACTTTTGTTAAGTCGGCGGTAGCACGGGTTATTTTAGATGAGCCCCAAAATCTGGCAACGTGGCGACTATAGTAAGGCTGCCCGAATGGAGACATTCGAGACAAAGGCTGCGCTGGCAACTTGGCCAAGACTATCGCGCCGCGGCCGCCGGTGAAGGGCTCTTAATGACGAAGATCCTTATCATTGAGGATGATCCCGAGGTTCGTCAAACCCTCGTCTATATCCTGGAGGATGCGGGATACGAGGTTGTCGTCGCCGAGGACGGCGCCAAGGGGATCAGAAAGTTCGAGAGCAACCAGCCGGACTTGGTCATCACCGACGTCTTCATGCCCAACCAGGAGGGTTTCCAGACGATCCGGGAGATTCTGGCCCTGCAACCGGAAGCCAAGATCATCGCAGTTTCGGCCGGTTTTGATTCGTCGCCCTCCGGCGGTGACGACAAGAGAGACTTCTATCTCCGGCTGGCGCACCAATTGGGCGCAACCGAGGTCATTCCGAAGCCCTTTGAGATCGACGACCTTATCCGGCGCGTGAAACGCTGCCTGTCAAGCAGGTCTCCGGGCGCTCAGCGGTTCACGCCGCGCTGAACCCAGGGGGTGCGCCTCGGCGGACGTCCGCTATTTCCGCAGCGCTGCAAAACCGCCCCGGGCGTGCTAAGAGCACCCCCATGGATCCGGCGGAGAGAAACGGCGCCGCGAGAATGGCGGAATTTGCCCTGCGTCACGTCGCGCCGCGACGCGAGGCGCTGGCGCGGCCGGGACGGTTTCCACAGGAGCTTTGGACGGCGCTGGGCGAGGCAGGCCTGCTCGGGATCGCTGCCCCGGAGCGGTTCGGCGGGCTCGGCGGCGGCTATCGCGACCTCGTCCTCGCCGGCGCGGCGCTGGTGCGCGTCGGCGGCAATCTCGGCTTTGCCAGCTCCTGGCTCGGCCATTGCCTCACCGGCCGCTTCTTTCTCCAGCGCTTCGCCAGCCCGCCGCAGCAGGCGCGCTGGCTGCCGCTGGTGGCGCGCGGCGAAGCGACGCTGGCCGTCGCCATCTCCGAGCCCGGCGCCGGCGCCCATCCCAAGCATCTCAAAAGCAGCGCGCGGCGCGACGGCGGCGTCTGGCGGCTCGCGGGCGAGAAAGCCTATGTCACCAACGGGCCGATCGCCGCCGCGTTCATCGTGCTGGCAGTGAGCGCGGTCGAGGCCGGACGCAAGCGCTTCTCGGCCTTCCTGGTGCCGCGCGACACACCGGGCCTCGCGCTGGTGCCGGGCCCGGTGGTGGATTTCCTTCGCCCCGCGCCGCATTGCGGGCTGCGCCTTGAGGATTGCGCCGTGCCGGAAGACGCGCTGATCGGCGCCGAGGGCCGCGCCTTCGAGACGATGTCGATCCCGTTCCGCGCCGTCGAGGACGCGGTTGCCGCCGGCAAGCTTTCGGGCGCGCTCCAGCATCTCCTCGACCGCGCCGCCGCGCTGGCGCCGTCGGGCGAGGCGCGCGAGGCGGCGGCGGCCGAGCTCGGCGCGCTCGCCGGGCTTGCCGCAGCGCTCGAGACGCTGGCGCTCGGCCTGGCTGAGGCGCTCGACGACGCGGCGGAGGATGCGCCGGCGCAGACCGCCCGGCTCGTGGGCTCCCGCGTCCTGACGCAACTCCTGCTCGAGCGCCTGCACGCGCTGGCCGCGCGCCTTGGCCTCGCCTGGAGCGCGGCGGAGGCGGCGCTGCTGCGCGACCTCGACAAATCGCTCGATATCGCCAAAGTGGCGCGCCTCGCCACGCAGACCCGCCTCGGCCTCTCCGTCCTGGAACACGCGACCTCATGAACGATCTCGATCACTCGACCCGCACCGCCATCGATGCGGTGATCGCCGGGCTGGCTGAGGCCGGCTATATCTGCAGTCGCCAGATCGCCACCGCCGTGTTCCTGGCGCAGCATCTGCAGAAGCCGATCCTGGTCGAAGGACCGGCCGGCGTCGGCAAGACCGAGCTCGCCAAGGCCAGCGCCGCCTTTCTCGGCCTGCCGCTCATCCGCATGCAATGCTATGAGGGGCTCGACGAGGCCAAGGCGCTCTATGAGTGGAAATACGCCAAGCAGCTGCTCTACACCCAGATCCTTAAGGACAAGCTCGGCGAGGAGCTGAACGGCGTCCGCAGCCTCAGCGCCGCGATCAAGAAGCTGCACGGCGCCGGCGACATCTTCTTCTCCGAGCAGTTCCTCGAGCCCCGGCCGCTGCTGCGCGCGCAGCAGCAGCCGGGCGGCGCGGTGCTGCTGGTCGACGAGGTCGACAAATCCGACCAGGAGTTCGAGGCCTTTTTGCTCGAGATCCTGTCGGACTACCAGGTGACGGTGCCGGAGATCGGCACCATCCGCGCGGCCGTACCGCCTTTCGTCGTGCTCACCTCCAACAACGCGCGCGATCTCGGCGATGCGCTGAAGCGGCGCTGCTTGCACCTCCATATCGGCTTTCCCGAGCCCAAGCTCGAGGAGCGCATCATCGCGGTCAAGGTGCCCGGCGTCTCCGCCACGCTGCGCCGCGAGATCGTCGCGCTGATCCAGCAGCTCCGCAGCCAGGATCTGCGCAAGCTGCCCTCGGTGAGCGAGACCATCGACTGGGCGCGGGTCCTGCTGCTGCTGCATGCCGAGCATCTCGAGGCCGAGATGGTGCGCGACACGCTCAACGTGCTGCTCAAATTCGAGGGCGATGTGAAGGCGGTCGAGAGCAAGCTCCCGGCCTTCACCCATCAGGCCCGCCGCGACAGTGGCGAGACGGTGTAGGCGGCATGGGCAAGGCTAGTCCGCCCGGTGCGGCTCCCGCGGTTGCTGCGCAACCGCTGACGCCGCCGCCGACGAGTGCTGGCGCACTCGCGGCGCCGCTCTTACGCTTTCTCCAGGCGCTGCGCGATGGCGGCGTGCGCGTCTCGGTGGCGGAAAGCATCGACGCCTTCGCCACCGTGGCGGTCACCGGCTTTGCCGAGCGCGAGGCGCTGAAGGATGCGCTGGGGCTGGTGCTGGCGAAGACCGAGGCCGAGAAGGAAGCCTTCGGCGAATGCTTCGACCTTTTCTTCACCCGCGACGCGCTGTCGGCGCTGGCCGACTCGGGGAAGCCGCCGCCCGCCGATGCGGGCGGCGAGGACGGCTCGGCGCTCGGCCGGATGCTGCTCGACGGCGACAGCGCCGCGCTCGCCGCGGCGATGGAGGCGGCGGCCAACGGCGTCGGCATCTCCGAGATCAGCTTCTTCACCCAGGCCAATATCTATGGCCGGCGCATCCTCAACGAGATGGGGCTCGAAGCGCTCGACCGCGAGATCGAGGCGCTGCGCCGGCAGGTGGCGCCGGAGGCGGCGGGGCGCGCCGACCGGCTCGACGAGCAGCGCCGGCGCCTCGGCGAGGGCGTGCGCGACTTCGTCCGCCGCCAGCTCGCGGTCTACGCCACCGGCAAGACGCGGGCGATGCGCGAGGAGTTCCTCACCACCGCCAAGCTCACCCAGCTCGACCGCAGCGACTTCCAGCGCATGCATGCGCTGGTGCGCACGCTGGCCAAGCGCCTCGCCACCAAGCATGCGCGCACCCGCAGGCGGGCGCGGCGCGGCCAGCTCGACCTGCGCCGCACCTTGCGCCAGAACATGGCGACCGACGGCACGCTGTTCCGCACCTCCTGGAAGCGGCAGAAGATCGAGCGGCCCAAGGTGATGGCGATCTGCGACGTCAGCGGGTCCGTGGCATCGGTGGCGCGCTTCCTGCTGCTGTTTCTCTACAGCATGCATGAGGTGATGGCGGGGTTGCGCGCCTTCGCCTTCTCCGACCGCCTGGTCGAGGTCAGCGACCTGCTCGAGCGCAACGACATCGAGCCGGCGATCGCCGCCATCCTGCGCGAGGTCGGATTCGGCTCCAGCGATTACGGCCGCTCGCTCGAGGATTTCGAGCGCGGCTGGCTCGCTCTCCTCGACCGCCAAACCAGCGTCATCATCATGGGCGACGGCCGCGGCAACTACACCAACCCGCGCACCGACATCCTCGAGGCGATCCAGAAGCGCTGCAAGCGGGTGATCTGGCTCAACCCCGAGCCGGACTCGCTCTGGGGCTCCGGCGACAGCGACATGCTGCGCTATCGCCCCTATTGCCATTACGCCGGTGTCTGCAACAGCGTCCGCCACCTCGAGCGCGCCATGACGGATTTGTTGGAGCGCTAGGCAAAGGCGCCACGCACGTTTGTCCACGGCGCTTGGGCTAGCCTCGGCCCCGCCACGCGATCCTCGCCGCGTTGCCGGTCCGCACGGTCACTTGCCTCCGAGCAGCTCCTTGGCCGTCGCGACGATCCGCTCGGGCTCGAAACCGAACTTGCGCTGCAGCTCCTTCAGCGGCGCGGAGGCCCCGAAGGTCTTCATGCCGATGACCTCGCCGGCGGCACCGACATAACGCTCCCAGCCCAGCACGGATCCCTGCTCGACGGCGACGCGCGCCGTCACCTTGGGAGGCAGCACACTCTCCCGATAGGATCGGGGCTGATGCTCGAAGATGTCCCAGGAAGGCATCGAGACCACGCGGGAGCGGATTCCCTCGGAGGTCAGCGTCTCGTGGGCCTCGACGGCCAGGCAAACTTCGCTGCCCGACGCGATGAGGATGATTTCGGGTGGGCCGCGCGCGGCGTCCGCCATGACATAGGCACCCTGCGCGACGCCGGCGGCGGAGGCGTATTTTCTGCGATCGAACGTCGGCAGGGGCTGACGCGAGAGCGCGATTACCGCCGGCTGGTGGCGCAGCTGCAGAATGTAGCGATAGGCCTCGACCACCTCGTTGGCATCGGCAGGCCTGAGCACGACGAGGCCGGGGACGGCGCGCAGCGAGATCAGCTGTTCCACCGGCTGATGCGTCGGTCCATCCTCGCCGTCCCCCATCGCGTCATGGGTGAAGACGAAGATGGTCGGAAGCTCCATGATGGCGGAGAGCCGGATGGCCGGCCGGGCATAGTCGCTGAAGATGAAGAAGGTCGCCCCGAAGGCCCGTAGCTTCGAGAGCGACAGACCGTTGACGATCGCCGCCATGGCATGCTCGCGGATTCCGAAATGCAAATTCCGGCCTCCGGGGGTTGCGGCCTGGAAGTCGCCGGCGTCGGCAAATTTCAACGTCGTCTTGTTCGACGGTGCGAGGTCGGCCGAGCCGCCCAGGAACCAGGGAATGTTCCGGGCGAGCGCGTTCAGCACCTCGCCGGAGGCGTCGCGTCCGGCGATGCCCTTGGGGTCGGGCGAAAAGCTCGGCATGGTGCGGTCCCATCCCGCCGGCAGCTCGCGCCGCTGCATCTGCTCGATCTCCGTCGCGAGCTCCGGGAATTGCTTGCGATAGGCGGCAAACAGCGCCTCCCAGCGTCGCCGCGCCTCGGCACCGCGCGCACCCATCCCGGCATCGAAATGCTCCCGCACCCCGTCGGGCACGAGGAATTTCGCGTCCTCCGGCCAGCCGTAATTGCGCTTGGTGAGGCGGACCTCCTCCTCGCCCAACGGCTCGCCATGGGCTGCGGCGGTATCGATCTTGTGCGGCGAGCCATAGCCGATGTGGCTGTCGAGGATGATCAGGGTCGGCCGGCCCTCGGTCTGGCGGAAGACCGCCAGCGCGTGCTCGATGCGCTCGATATCATTGGCGTCGCCGACCCGCAGCACGTTCCAGCCATAGCCGAGGAAGCGCGCCGCGACATCCTCGGTGAAGGCGAGGCGCGTATTGCCCTCGATGGTGATGTGATTGTTGTCGTAGACCCAGCAGAGGTCGTCGAGCCCGAGATGCCCGGCCAGAGAGGCCGCCTCCGAGCCGACGCCCCCCATCAGGCAGCCATCGCCGCAAACCGCATAGACGTCATAGTCGAAGATATCGAAGCCGGGCCGGTTGTAGCGGCTGGCAAGCCACTTCCGGGCCATCGCCATGCCGACGCTGGTAGCGATCCCCTGGCCCAATGGTCCGGTGGTGCACTCGACCCCCGAGACCCAATGATATTCCGGGTGGCCCGGAGCCTTGCTGTCGAGCTGGCGGAAGCGGCGGATGTCGTCGAGAGTGACCGAAGCCTTGCCCGGACGCTCATAATCGGCATTCACCGCCTGGGTCCCGGTCAGATGCAGCACGGACCAGAGCAGCATCGAGGCGTGGCCGTTGGACAGGACGAAGCGGTCGCGATCGGGCCAGATCGGGTCCTTCGGGTCGAAGCGCATGACCCGGTTCCAGATCGTATAGACCAGCGGCGCCAGCGCCATGGGCGTGCCAGGATGGCCCGACTTTGCCTGCTGGACTGCATCGATGGAGAGGGTGCGGATCGTGTTGATCGCCAGTTGGTCGAGCTCGTCGGTCGTCATGTGGATGACTTCTCGTGATGCCCGCCGAACTCGGAGCGCAGGGCAGAGAGCAGCTTGTTCGCGAAATCCGCCTCTCCGCGAGAGCTGAAGCGCTCGTAGAGGGCCGATGACAGGACATGGGCCGGCACGCCCTCGTCGATGGCAGCCTTGAGGGTCCACCGTCCTTCGCCGGAATCCGACACCCGGCCGGCGAAGCTCGAGAGCGCCGGGTCCCGCGTCAGCGCCGCCGCCGAAAGATCGAGAAGCCAGGAGGCAATGACGCTGCCACGGCGCCAGAGCTCTGTGATATCGGGGAGGTTGAGATCATACTGATAATGCTCGGGATCGCGTAGCGGCGTAGTTTCCGCATCGACCACGCCCGCCTTCTTGCCGACATTGGCCGCCTTAAGGACTGCAAGCCCCTCCGCATAGGCGGCCATGACGCCGTATTCGATGCCGTTGTGCACCATCTTGACGAAATGGCCGGCGCCGCTCGGCCCGCAATGCAGATAGCCTTGTTCCGATGTTCCACCGGCCTTCTGGCGTCCCGGGGTGCGCGGGATATCGCCGCGACCCGGCGCGAGGGTGGCGAAGATCGGGTCGAGATGCCTTACCGCGTCCGTCTCGCCCCCGATCATCATGCAATAGCCCCGCTCCAGCCCCCAGACGCCGCCGCTGGTGCCGACGTCGACATAATGGATGCCCTTGGGCGTCAGCTCCTTGGCCCGGCGGATGTCGTCGATGTAATAGGAATTGCCGCCGTCGATCAGGATATCGCCGCGCTCGAGATGGGGCAGGAGGTCGGCGATGGTCTTGTCGACCACGCCCGCCGGGACCATGAGCCAGAGCGCTCGGGGTTTTGCCAATTTCTTGCTGAGCTCCGACAGGGAGGAGGCACCGACGGCGTCTTCCTTGGCCATCTCTGCGACCGCTGGCGCGGAGGTATCGAAAACCGCGCATTGATGGCCGCCCCTCAGGAGCCGACGCACCATATTTGCTCCCATCCGGCCAAGGCCGATCATTCCCAGCTGCACGAGGAAGTCCTCCCTACGATCCAATCCGATCAAGCCGCCGTGCGACCCGCGGTCGAGCGTCCGGCAGTCTCGAAGATGTCCACGAACTCGCGATAGCGGCGCGCAATCTCGGCGGCGGACGCCGATGTGACGCCTCATAGACGACATGCTTGGCGCCGGCGATCTCGACCGTCTGCGCCTCGCTCAGCGGCGACGTCCAGCCGAACAACGTCGCCTGGAAGGAGGCGCGGCGATCGAAGGGCAGCATGTAGAGCGCGCGGTCATATCCTCGCGGCATCAGGCAGGTCCCTTCGACTTGCGATAACGCCGAATCAGCGCGTTGGTCGAACTGTCATGCTCGAGCTTTGGATCCGTCCCGCTCTCGAGCTGCGGAATGATGCGCTGGGCCAGCACCTTGCCCAATTCCACGCCCCACTGGTCGAAGGAATCGATGCTCCAGATCGTGCCCTGGGTGAAGACGCTGTGCTCGTAGAGCGCGACCAGCTTGCCCAGCGCGCCCGGTGTCAGCCGGTCAAGGAGAATGGTGTTGGAAGGTCGATTGCCTTCAAAGAGCCGATGGGGCACGAGCCAGTCCGGCGTACCTTCGGCCCTGACCTCTTCAGCGGTCTTGCCGAAGGCCAGTGCCTCCGTCTGGGCGAAGACATTGGCAAGCAGCATGTCGTGATGCCTGCCCAGGGGGTTGAGGGCCTGAGTGAAGGCGATGAAATCGCAGGGTATGAGCCGGGTCCCCTGATGGATCAGCTGATAGAAGGAGTGCTGGCCGTTGGTCCCCGGCTCGCCCCAGTAGATCGGCCCGGTATCGTAATTCACGCGAACGCCGTCGAGGGTCACGTGCTTGCCGTTGCTTTCCATCGTCAGCTGCTGGAGATATGCGGGAAAGCGCTTCAGATACTGCTCGTAAGGCAGCACCGCGACGGTCTGGGCGCCGAAGAAGTCATTGTACCAGACGGCGAGCAGTCCCATCAGCACCGGCAGGTTGCGCTCGAAGGGCGCGGTGCGAAAATGCTCGTCCATCTGATGAAAGCCGTCCAGCATGGCGCGGAAGTTGGCCGGACCGATGGCGATCATGGTCGAGAGCCCGATGGCCGAGTCCATGGAATAGCGCCCGCCGACCCAGTCCCAGAATCCGAACATGTTGGCCGTGTCGATGCCAAACTCCGCCACCTCCTTGGCATTGGTCGAGACGGCCACGAAATGCCTGGCAGTGGCGGCGGCATCGCCCTTCAGGCCAGCCACCAGCCAGTCGCGCGCGGTATGCGCGTTGGTCATGGTCTCCAGCGTCGTGAAAGTCTTGGAGGAGATGATGAACAACGTCTCCGCGGGATCGAGGTCTCCAACCGCCTCGGCGAAGTCCGTGCCATCGACATTGGACACGAAGCGGAAGGCCATGCTCCGCTCGCTGTAGTGCTTGAGCGCCTCATAGGCCATGACCGGCCCGAGATCGGAGCCGCCGATACCGATGTTGATCACAGTGCGGATGCGCTTGCCCGTGTGACCCTTCCAGGCGCCGCTGCGGAGCCGATCCGCGAAAGCGGCCATCTTGTCCAGAACGGCATGGACCTCGGGCACCACGTTCTGGCCCTCGTGCAGGATGGAAGCGCCCCGCGGCGCGCGCAACGCCACGTGAAGGACGGCGCGTTCCTCCGAGACGTTGATCTTCTCGCCGCCGAACATCGCGTCGATGCGCTCCCGCAATCCCGATTCCTGCGCCAGTTGGAGCAACAGTCTCAGAGTCTCGTCGGTGATCCGGTTCTTGGAATAATCGAGATAGAGTCCGGCGGCCTCGAGCGCCAGCTCTTCCCCGCGTTTGGGATTCTCGGCAAACAGCTGCCGGAGGTGGCGGCCGCTCATCTTTTCGAAATGGCGCTCCAGCGCAGCCCAGGCGGGCCGCATCCGCAAAGCCAGGACGCTCATCGACTGTTCCCTCGTGGACTCTGTTGCACGCCTGCTCCCCGCTTGCGCCCGCTCGCCTCTGCGTCAGCTCGCCTTGCGGATTGCGGCGCTCTTGGATTTGATGCGCGACATGAGATCGCTCCAGGACTTGATGAAGGACGCGGCCCCCTCCTCCTGGAGCCGTGCGGCTAACCCGTCGATGTCGACACCCGCCTTGGCGAAGCTGGCAAGGACCTGCTCGCAGTCGCCTCCGTCCGCTGCGAGGATGTCGCCGAGCTCGCCATGGTCGCCGAAGGCCTTGAGGGTGCCCTCCGGCATGGTATTGACCGTGAAGGGCGCGGCGAGCGCTTTCACATAGAGGATGTCGGAGGCTTTCGGGTCCTTGGTGCCGGTGCTGGCCCAGAGGAGCCGCTGAGCGCGGGCGCCGGCATTGGCGGCCCGCTGGAAGCGCGCCGAGGCGAGCAACTCCCGATAGGCCTTGTAGGCGCGCTGGGCGACAGCGATACCGAGCCGGTTGGCCAGTTCGCTCGGGACCTTGCCGCTGACCGCGACGTCCCAGCGGCTGACGAAGAGCGAGGCGACCGATCCGACCGCCGGGTTCAGCCCTGCTTCGATGCGCCGTTCGACGCCGCGCAGGTAGGCTTCCGCCGCCGCGAGATATTGCTCCCGGGAGAAGAGTAGCGTGACATTGATCGGAACGCCGGCGAAGATCGCCGCCTCGATCGCCGGCAGTCCTTCCGGGGTGCCGGGAATCTTGATGAAGAGATTGGGCTTGCGGCCCCGCTGATGGAGAGTGCGCGCCGCCGCCAGGGTGCTCTTGGTATCATGAGCCAGAAGCGGCGAGACCTCGAGCGACACCCAGCCGTCGACGCCATCGGTTCGTGCGAAGACGGGTTGGAACAGCTCGGCCGCCCTGGTCAGATCCGCCAGCGCCAACTCGAAGAACAAGTCTTCTTCCGATGTTGCCGACGGCGCCTTTCGGGCAATGTCTTCGTCATAGGTCGTGCTGCTTTTGATGGCTTGGTCGAAGATCGTGGGATTCGATGTGAGCCCGGTTACGGCAAGCTCGTCAATGTAGTGTTTCAGTGTGCCGCCGTTCAGCAACTCGCGGGTGATATTGTCGAGCCAGAGGCTCTGGCCTAGCTCGTTGAGGGTGCTGGTTGGCTTCATCGCGTCGCCTCCAGATTGAATGCAAGGGGTCCCGAGGTGGCGCGCAGCCGCGGTAGGTCACAATCGAGCAGACCCCCGATGCGCGCGATCGTTAGGTCCGCCGGCGGGAAAGCGCTGACCACCTTCGGGTCGTGAGCAAAACTTCCCTGGCGCGCGAACACGGTGGTCACGCGCTCTCCCCAGAATTGCTTGACGGCGGTGAGGATACGCAGCTTGTCGTCCACAAGGACGTAATGCGCGGCCGGGTAGCGCCGCTCGACGTCATCGAGCGCCGCCTCCTTGTGGATATAGATGAGCACATGTCCGGCCACCGCCTCGGATATACCGGCGTGCTCGACCTTGCGTGGCTGGAAGACGACATCGCCATCCGACAGGATGACCGTCGGGCCGAGGCTGCGCAGGCGCTTCAGCACCTCGAGCGCGCTCGGGAACAGTCGGTCGGCGAAAGGGTAATCCATGAGGAAGGAGGACATCGACAGCAGCTCTATCTCGCGCGGGTGCTCGACACGGTAGCGCTGGAGGGCTCCGATATAGTCGCGGTAGCCCAGCTCCGCGAAAAGGTCCTCCAGGATCGTCCAGTAGCGCTCGCGGCAGACGACGCCGAAAGCGCGATCGAGATGGTCCTTCAGGTCTTGTTGGATCCGGTCGTTGTCGAGCAGCGTGTTGTCCACGTCGACGAGGAAGACGATCGGATTATCATCGCCGATGTCCCGCTGCCCGCTCACGACCGCCGCTCCGATGGCGGATCCACCGGCCGCCAACGCCGCTCGCCGTCACGCCTCAGCAGCTCGTCAGCCGCTTTCGGGCCGTCGCTGCCGGAATCGTAGTTGGGGAAGTCAGTCTTCTCTGCCGCCCAGGCATCGAGCACGGGCTGCACGACGCGCCAAGCCTGTTCCACCATTTCGGCGCGCATGAAGAGCGTGGGATCGCCGATCATCACATCATAGAGCAGCGTCTCGTATCCGACATTCGGCTCCTTCGGGAACCAGTCATCATAGTGGAAATCCATTCTCACCGCGGCGAGCTCCACCACCGGCCCGCGGCGCTTGACTTCGAACTGCAGGGATATTCCCTCGCCTGGCGCGATGCCGAGGACCAGCCAGTTGGGCCGCAGAGTGTCGACGCCCGTGTCCTGGAACGGCGTATAGGGCGCCTGCTTGAAGCGGATGGCGATCTCCGTCATTCGCTGCGACATATGCTTGCCGGTACGGATGTAGAAGGGCACCCCGGCCCAGCGCCAGTTGTCGATTTCGAGTTGCATCGCGACATAGGTCTCGGTGTTCGACTCTGCCGCGACGTTCGGCGCTTTCCGATACGGCTTCACCGGCTTGCCCAGCACCGTTCCGGCTCCATACTGGCCCCGCACCGCCCGTGCCGGGCTGACGGCGGGCATCGCTGCGAACACTTCCGTCTTCTTCGTGCGGATCGAGGCGGCGTCGAAGCCCGCGGGCGGCTCCATCGCGACCATCGAAATCAGCGTGAACACGTGGTTGGGCACCATGTCGCGCAGCGCACCGGTCGCCTCGTAGAACTTGCCGCGCTGCTCCACGCCCACCGTCTCCGCCACGGTGATCTGCACGTGATCGATCCGGTCGCGGTTCCAGATCGGCTCGAACATGCCGTTGGCGAAACGGAAGGCCATGATGCTCTGGACCGTGTCCTTGCCAAGAAAATGGTCGATCCTGAAGATCTGGTCCTCGTGCAACGTGCGAAGGATACGAGCGTTCAGCTCGCGAGCCGAGTCCTGGCTGTGGCCGAACGGCTTCTCGATCACGACGCGGCGCCAGAACCGAGTCTTTCCGTTCTCGTCCTCGCCTTCATCGGTCAACGTCGCCTTACCGAGCTGGTCGACCACGGTGCCGAAGAACCGGTCGGCGACGGCGAGGTAGAAGATAACGTTGCGCTTGGTGCCATGGGTCTTTTCAACCTCCTCGAGCGCGCCGCTGATCTTCTCGTAGAGCGCAGGCTTGGTCATGTCGCCCTGGACGTACGACATCGCGTCTGCAAGGCGCTTCCATGCCGCCTCGTCGATCCGGTCAATGTTGAATTCGGCGGCGGTGTTGCCGACGAATTCCTTCAGCATATCGTAAAGGTGTTCGCGCCAGCTCTGCGCGGTTCCTTCCGCGAGGTCCACGCCGATCAACGCGAAGTTCTCGGGCAGCACCTTGGTGCGCGAGAGATTGTAGAGTGCCGGCACGACCAAGCGCTTGGTCAAGTCGCCACCGGCTCCGAAGATCACCATGGCGCAGGGATCAGCCGAACGCGCCTGAGGCCGCGGCGCCGAGCCCGCCACCGTCGCCGTCGAAAGCATGGGTTGATTGTCGGGCATGACGCTACGCGGCGGCGGCGTTGGCGGCCAACCGTGCTGGCGCCCGCTCCGCACCTGCGAGACTGGCGGCGCCTTCGGGGCGTTCGCGACGATCTGTCATCGCTCTCCTCCGTGTGGCTCGAAGCGTATGTCCACGGCACATCCGAGCGAGCATCGGACGAAGGCGGTTTGAACAAGAAGTGGAGCCAGGAGGACATCCTCTCGAGCGAGAGCCGACCTCTGTTCCTGGCAGCCAGGCTTCCTCCGCTGGGAACCCGCAGGGCGTGCTTTAGTTCCTAAGGTTCGCCCAATTAATTCAGAATGTAAAATCGCATCCGTCCCCCTCAAGCCTGAGCGCATGTCATTGAGCGTTGGTGTCAGTCCGCCTCCTGGCTTGGCCTCACGTCACGCGATCCCGCGTTTCGTGCGTCATCCGCGACCTGATCGTGGGTGATTTCGTCGAATGGTTGGGTTACGCATCTTTATCCGTGTGGAGCGTTGCTCGGCTGGTTTCTCGGTCCGGGTCAGGTTATGCGCCGTGTTGATCAAAGTGATGTGCGAGAACGCCTGGGGAAAATTGCCGACGAGACGTTTGGCATGCGGGTCGTATTCTTCCGAGAGCAAGCCGACATCGTTCCGGAGCGAAAGCAACCGTTCAAAGAGCCGGCGGGCATCGTCATGTCGGCCCAATAGGACGAGGTTGTCCGCTAGCCAGAAGCTGCAGGCAAGGAAAGCCCCTTCGTTTCCTGCAAGACCATCTCTGGTGACGTGCGTATCGTAACGCATGACGAGCCCGTCGACCATCAGGCGCCGCTCGACCGCCTGCACGGTGCTTCGCACGCGAGGATCGGACGGCGGGAGAAACCCGACGAGTGGAATGAGAAGTACGCTGGCGTCTAGTGCCTTCGAGCCATAACTCTGCACGAAAGCGCCGATCTCGGCGTCGAACGCGCGGCCACAGACTTCATCGTGGATCGTCTTCCTCAGTGCCCGCCAATGATCGACGGGTCCGTCCAAAGCAAACTCTTCAACACTCTTAATGGCGCGATCAAAGGCTACCCATGCCATTACCTTGGAATAGGTGAATTGTTGGCGACCGCCCCGCACCTCCCAAATCCCCTCATCGGGCTCGCGCCAGATCGTCTCGAGATGCTGGAGCAATTCCTGCTGCAACCTCCAGCCGGCCTCGTCCGCCGCCAGTCTGCCGCGCTGCCCGTGATAAAGCGCATCGATGACCTCGCCGTAGACGTCGAGCTGCAGTTGGTCCGCCGCGGCGTTTCCGATGCGCACGGGTTGGGCGCCCTCGAAACCACGAAGCCATGGCACCGTCCACTCGGTGAGACGGCGCTCTCCCATAAGCCCGTACATGATCTGCACCTGACCAGGGTCCCCGGCTACCGCTCGCAAAAGCCATGAGCGCCACG
>JBKQTR010000124.1:0-4869 GCA_052143095.1 Allostellaceae bacterium | reverse complement strand
TCCGCACCGGCGGCAAGCAGTACAGGGTCGCCAAGGACGACGTCATTGCCGTCGAGAGGCTGGCGGGAGAGCCGGGCTCGACCGTGGCTTTGGGCGACGTGCTCATGGTCGGAGACAAGGCGGGCTCCCCCACCGTCGCCGGCGCCTCCGTCACCGCCACCGTGGTCGAGCACAAGCTCGCCGACAAGGTGCTGATCTTCAAGAAGCGCCGGCGGCACAACTACCGCCGCAAGAACGGCCACCGCCAGCCGCTGACCGTGCTGAAGGTCACCGGCATCACCGCCGGCTAGCCAAGGAGAAAGGCCATGGCGCATAAGAAAGCAGGCGGCTCCTCGCGCAACGGGCGCGACAGCGCCGGCCGCCGCCTCGGCGTCAAGAAGTTCGGCGGGCAGAGCGTGCTCGCCGGCAACATCCTCGTGCGCCAGCGCGGCACCAAATACCATGCCGGCGACAATGTCGATATGGGCCGCGACCACACGCTGTTCTCCAAGATCGACGGCCGCGTCGCCTTTCACGCCAGCACCGGCGGGCGCACCTATGTCTCGGTCGCACCGCTGCCGTCGGAGGCCGCCGAATAGGCGGTTCCGCCCGGCGCGCCGCGCCTCGCCGCGACTGCTCGAGGGGGAATGGCCGCATTCCCCCTTTTTCATTGGGCTTGAGACCTACGCATGAAATTCCTCGACCAGGCCAAGATCTACGTCCGAAGCGGCGACGGCGGCGCCGGGGCGGTGAGCTTTCGGCGCGAGAAATTCATCGAGTTCGGCGGTCCCGACGGCGGCGATGGCGGCCGCGGCGGCGATGTCGTGATCGAGGCGGCGGCCAATCTCAACACGCTCATCGACTACCGCTATCTGCAGCATTTCAAGGCCGAGAAAGGCCATCACGGCATGGGCGCCAACCGCAGCGGCGCCGCCGGCGAGGATGTGGTGCTGCGCGTGCCCGTCGGCACCGAGATCCTCGACGAGGAGAATGAGCAGGTGCTGCTCGACCTCACCGCCCCCGGCGAGCGCCATGTCCTGCTTAGAGGCGGCGATGGCGGCTTCGGCAATGCGCATTACAAGAGCTCGACCAACCGCGCGCCGCGCCGCGCCGACACCGGCTGGCCCGGCGAGGAGCGTTGGATCTGGCTGCGCTTGAAGCTGATCGCCGATGCCGGGCTGGTGGGGCTGCCCAATGCCGGCAAGTCGACCTTCCTCGCCGCCACCTCGCGCGCCCGGCCCAAGATCGCCGATTACCCCTTCACCACGCTGCGCCCGCAGCTCGGCGTCGTCGAGGCGCATGGCGAGGAGTTCGTCATCGCCGATTTGCCGGGGCTGATCGAGGGGGCGAGCGAGGGCGCCGGGCTCGGCCACCGCTTCCTCGGCCATGTCGAGCGCTGCGCCGTGATCCTGCACCTGATCGACGGCACCGAGGAGGATGTGGTCGCCAATTATCGCGTGCTGCGCCGCGAGCTCGAGCGCTATGGCCACGGCCTGCCCGAGAAGCCGGAGATCATCGGCCTCAACAAGGCCGACGCCGTGCCCGCGGCCGAGCTCGCCGCCAAGCGCCGCAAGCTGCAGCGCGCCAGCAAGCAGCCGGTGCTGGCGCTGTCCGGCGTCTCGGGCAAGGGCGTGCCGGAGACGCTGGCGGCGCTCTACGCCGTGATCAAATCCCAGCGCGAGGCGGTCGCCGAAGCAAAGGCGGCGTCGGAAGCCGCGTCATGAGCGGCGGCCTTGCCGCGGCCAAGCGCCTCATCGTCAAGATCGGCTCGGCGCTGCTGGTCGACGACGCCACCGGCGATATCCGCCGCGCCTGGCTCGAGGCGCTGGTGGCGGATCTCGCGCGCTGCCGCGCGCGCGGCCAGGAGGTGCTGATCGTCTCCTCCGGCGCAATCGCCGTCGGCCGCCGTCATCTCGGCCTCACCGGCCGCGCGTTGAAGCTCGAGGAGAAGCAGGCGGCCGCCGCCACCGGCCAGATCCGCCTCGCGCATGCCTATCAGGAGGCGCTCGCCCGCCACGGCCTCACCGTGGCGCAGATCCTGCTGACGCCGGAGGACACCGAGGAGCGCCGCCGGCATCTCAACGCGCGCGCCACCCTGGAGCAGCTGTTGGCGCTGGGCGCGGTGCCGGTGATCAACGAGAACGACACGGTTGCCACCGCCGAGATCCGCTTCGGCGACAATGACCGGCTCGCCGCGCGCGTGGCGCAGATGATCAGCGCCGACACGCTGGTGCTGCTCTCCGACATCGACGGGCTCTACACCGCCGACCCGCGCCGCGACGCGAGCGCGACGCACATCCCGGAGCTCAGAGAGATCACGCCGGAGATCGAGGCGATGGGCGGCGTCGCGCCGGCCGGCTACAGCTCCGGCGGCATGGTGACCAAGCTCGCCGCGGCGCGCATCGCGCTCGCCGCCGGCTGCCGCATGGCGATCGCCAGGGGCGATGCGCTCCATCCGCTCGCGGCACTCGAGGCCGGCGCGCGCTGCACCTGGTTCCTCCCCGCCGCCGAGCCGCGCACCGCGCGCAAGCGCTGGATCGCCGGCGCGCTCAACCCGATGGGCGCGCTCATCGTCGATGACGGCGCCGCGGCCGCGCTCAGGCGCGGCACCAGCCTGCTGCCGGCCGGCGTCGTCGCGGTCGAGGGCAGCTTCGAGCGCGGCGATGCGGTGGTGGTGCGCAGCCGCGAGGGGCGCGAGCTGGCGCGCGGGCTCAGCGCCTATTCGAGCGCGGACGCCCGCGCCATCGCCGGCCATAAAAGCGGTGAAATCGAGACCATCCTCGGCTACCGTGGGCGGCACGAGATGATTCATCGCGACGATCTGGTGGTGAGCTGAGATGGCGGCGCTGGAAGCGACCAACGAGCTTTATGCCGAGATGCGCGCCATCGGCGCGCGGGCGCGGCTCGCGGCTACGCTGATGGCGCGCGCCGCGCCGGCGCAGAAGACCGCCGCGCTCACCGCCGCTGCGGCGGCGATCCGCGCCCGGCGCGCAGAAATCCTCGAGGAGAACCGCATCGACCTCGCCGATGCCGGGCAGCAATCGCTCGCGGCGGCGCTGGTCGACCGCTTGCTGCTCGACGACAAGCGCCTCGAGGCGATGGCCGGCGGGCTCGACGCGGTGGCGGCGCTGCCCGATCCCGTCGGCAAGGAGCTGGCGCGCTGGCGCCGGCCCAACGGGCTCGACATCGCCCGTGTCAGCGTGCCGCTGGGGGTCATCGGCATCATCTACGAATCGCGGCCCAACGTCACCGCCGATGCCGGCGGCCTCAGCCTGCGCGCCGGCAATGCCGCCATCCTGCGCGGCGGCTCCGAGAGCTTCCATTCCTCGCGCGCCATCGTCGCCGCGGTGCGCAGCGGGTTGAAGCAGGCGAATTTGCCCGAGGACGCGGTGCAGCTGGTGCCGACGCGCGACCGCGCCGCCGTCGGCATGATGCTGACGCTGGCCGAGTTCATCGACGTCATCGTGCCGCGCGGCGGTCGCTCGCTGATCGAGCGCGTGCAGCGCGAGAGCCGCATGCCGGTGATCGCGCATCTCGAAGGCGTCTGCCATGTCTATGTCGATCGCGCCGCCGATCTCGCCAAGGCGCGGCGCATCGTGCTGAACGCCAAGATGCGCCGCACCGGCGTCTGCGGCGCCGCCGAGACGCTGCTGGTCGACCGCGCCGTGGCGGCGACGATGCTGTCGCCGATCCTCGCCGATCTGCATGCGGCCGGCTGCGAGATCCGCGGCGACGCGGCGGTGCGCGCGCTCGATCCGGCGGCGCTGCCGGCGAGCGAGGCGGATTGGAGCACGGAGTATCTCGACGCCATCCTCTCGGTCGCCATCGTCAACGGCGTCGACGGCGCGATCGAGCACATCAACCGCTACGGCTCGCACCACACCGACGCCATCGTCAGCGAGGACAAGGCGACGGCCGAGCGCTTCCTCGCCGAGGTGGACAGCGCCATCGTGCTGCACAACGCCTCGACGCAATTTGCCGATGGCGGCGAGTTCGGCATGGGCGCCGAGATCGGCATCTCGACCGGCCGCCTGCCGCCGCGCGGCCCCGTCGGCGCCGAGCAGCTGGTCAGCTACAAATACCTCGTCCGCGGCAATGGCCAGGTGCGGCCCTGAGGCCCGAGGGGCATTCCGGCGCCTATACGCCGTCGACCGCGATCAGCACGTCGGCCGAGGCGCTTTGGCGCAGCGCGATGAACGGCTGATACTCCGGCAGGCGATACCAGGCGTTCAGCGCGTCCATGTCGGGAAACGCGATGATGACCACCCGGTTCGGGCGCCGGTCTCCCTCCAGGACTTTGTGCGTTCCGACGCGCGTCAGGTAGCGACCGCCGAAGCGTTCGATCATCGGCGCGATCTGGCGCAGGTACTCCTCGTAGGTCGCGGGATCCGTGATCTCGTGCTCACCGATGAAATACGCGGTCATGTCCTTCTCCTGCCGATCCGGCATGGCGGCGCGTCAATCGCTCTGCCGCTTGCGGAACTCCAGCCGATGGCCGTTGAGTTCGATGGCGAGGTCATAGAGACCGAGCAGCGCCAGCAGCGCAATGACCGCGGGGCCGCCGAGCGCGCCTGAGAGCGCCAGCAGCGGGATGCTGAGCCATACGCTGTGCGTGGTCGTCAGCGCGTCGACGAAAAGCGCGATGCCCGCGACGAGCAAAAGAATGACGATGACCCAAGCGGCGATTTTCATGGCCTCTCCGGGCGAGCGCGGGAGCAAGGCGCGGCGCTCGCCGCAGCGAGATTAGGCGCCCCGCTGGCGGCTGGCTATCCTCGGCGCGCCGGCGCTTGATCCAGGCGGTTGAAAGCCTAAGATCAAGTGCATCCGCGGCGGGACCGCCCGGAGCCCTCTCCGCCCGCTTGCGGGGGAGAGGGCGCGAGCGCAGCGAGC
>JBKQTR010000123.1:0-4188 GCA_052143095.1 Allostellaceae bacterium | reverse complement strand
GCTTGACGAGGCTGCCTTCGCGACGCTGCGCGGGATCGAGCTCTGGATCGTCGACTGCATCCGCCGCACGCCGCATATGACGCATGCCCACCTTGCCAAGACGCTCGCCTGGATCGAGCGGGTGCGGCCCAAGCGCGCGGTGCTGACGCATATGGATGAGAGCCTCGATTACGCGACGCTCCGCCGCGAGCTGCCGGCAGGCGTCGAGCCTGGCTATGACGGGCTGGCGATCGAGCTTTGAGGCGCGCACAGTTGCTGCGCAGCCCCTCCCCCCTTTGAGGGCTAGCGTGAGCACACATCTCGATCATTTGTTCCGGACTGGCGACTCTCACGCCCCGGCAAATCTTCTCCTCTCCGCCCCTCGGGGGCGGAGAGGCTGGGAGAGGTGGGGGGGGGTGGTCCGAACCGGATAGATGTCTGACAGATTGGACCAGAAGGTCTTAAGACCATTGCCAGCCCCACCTCTCCTGGCCTCTCCGCCCCAATGGGGCGGAGAGGGGAGGATCGTGGCACGTCCCGGACGGTGGGCGCGCCCGTTCGAGATGTCTGCTCACGCTAGCCTCAAGGGGGAGGGGCAGAGATGTGTGCGTGCCGCTTGCGCCGCGGCGGCGGAATAAGCATATGGAATTGCCCTGCCTTACGCCCCGGCCGCCCCCGTTTGCGTGACGAGCGGCTTCGGCAGCATCAGCGGATCGCGCCAGCGGACGGTCTGGCGCGCGCCATCGTCGTCGACGATCACGAGGCTCGCCAAGGCGTCGTCATCGACCGCCAGATAGAGCTCGCGCGGCTGGTGGATGAGGTGATCGAGCCCGTCGAGAGCGACCTCGACGACGTCGCTCTTGGGATCGTAGACGATGCCGAGGAGCGGCAGCCATTCCGCCTCGACCTGCGTGCCGAGCGCAAGCGAAGCGATTTCAATCTCAGCGCGCTTGCCGACGAGGCCTTTCGACAGAAGGTCGAAAAACGCCTGCCATCCCGCCCGTTCGAGTTTCCGCACGGCCATGGCCGATCTCCGCTGTCAGGGTTGCGCCGGATGACAGGAGGCGCTCACCCCACCAGCATGCCCGAAGCGGCGGGCGCCGACCTTGACGACCGTCAATTCGCCGCGCGGAAAAGCGGATGCCGGCTCACGCCGCGGCGCCGCCGTCGCTGCGTTCCTCGAGGGCGGAGCGGTCGAGAATGGTGATGCGGCGCTTGCCGGCCAGCGTGATGACGCCGTTGAGCTTCAGGTCGGTGACGGCGCGACTCACGGTTTCAACCGAAAGTCCGAGGTAATCGGCGATGTCGTAGCGCGACATCGGCAGCGTGAAGGGAGCGCCGACGCCGTTGGACGAGCGCTGCGCCATCTCGACGATGAAGGCGCTGACCTTCTCGACGGCGGTGGTGCGGCCGAGGATGAGGATGCGCGACTGCAGGCGGACGATCACCTCGAAGGCGATGTCGCGGACGAGCTGATTGATCTCGGGGTCGGAATTGGCGATGCGTTCGACGCGGCCGCGCGGATAGCGGGCGATGACGGTGCCGTCGACAACCGCCTCGACGGCAAACGCATGCTCGTGCCGCGCGGTCAGCCCGAAGTAATCGCCGGGCAGCAGGAAATCGACGATGCGCCGCTTTCCGTCGGCCATCACCGTGCATTTGCGCGCGAGGCCGGCAACGACGCGATACCAGGTCTCGGCGCGATCGGCGCGACGATAGATCTCCTGGCCGCGCCGACAGGAATAGAGCGTCGCGAGCGCCTCCATCGCCCCCGGCGGCAACCGGCGCGGGATATCGGCAGATCGGTGCGGCGGCTTCGCCGCGATCGGCCTCGTCGGCTTGGGGTAGATGACCGGCATTTGTCCTCCGCGCGCGCTGGATGAGTCACCGCGAGAGAGCAAGGCACGCGTAATGGTAGGCGGAGAAAATGTCCGCGCGCATGGCGATCGAGGTGGCTGTCAAACGAGGGCCTACGGCGAAAGTTCCAACCCGAGCGGCGGCTGGCGCGGCCCGCCGCCGCGCAAAAAAATCCAATGAAGTTGATGGCGATCAAGGCGTGGCCGCTCCTGCGCGCCATACTTTCCCCTGCACGCCCCGCCAGGGCGTTGCTGGCGAGCCGCCGGCGGTGCGGTCCTGGGCCGCGCGCCAGGAGGCCGAGCGCGCCGCCTGGTCGGCGCCGGGCGTCAAGAAAGTCGACGACCGCATCACCATCAGCGCCTGAGTCCGGCCCGCACAAGCTGGGATCGCGGCGCGAAGCGAGAGGAGAAACCGCATGGTTGCGAGATTTTTGTTTCCCATCCAGAAAAACCGATCCGTGTCACGCTGGCCGGAGAATTCCGATCCGTTCTCGGCATTCCGTCGCGACATGAACCGTATGTTCGAGGAGTTTCTCGGCGGCTTCGGCGCCCTGAGCCCATTCGCCGCCGCACCGAGCGCGGCGCCGGCGGCGATGCTCACGCCGCAGATCAATGTCAGCGAGACCGATGACGATATCCGCATCACCGCCGACCTGCCGGGCCTCGACGAGGATGACGTCGAGCTGACGCTCGCCGACGACATGCTGACCATCAGCGGCGAGAGGGAGGCGGAGGAGGACAAGACGGAAGGCGAGGGGGAGCGGAGCTATCACGTGGTGGAACGCTCCCGGGGCGCTTTCTCTCGCACGCTGCAGCTGCCGTTCTCGGCCGATCCGGACGCGGTCGAGGCGGTGTTCAAAAACGGCGTGCTCGCCATCACCATCCCGAAGCCGCGGGCGGTGCAGGAGAAAGTGCGCAAGATCGCGGTCAAGGGTGCCGACGCCCCGCAGCCGCAATCGGTGGATCGCGCTGCCGCCGGCGACAAGCCCGCCGCGTCAGCCGAGCCGGCCGCGAAAGCCGAGACACCGTAGAGCGCGGTGGCGTGACCGAGGGGCGCACCGCTGCGCCCCGCCGACGGCGGCGGGGCGGTCGCGCGCGCGTTGCGGCACGCCGTGGACGACACAGCAAAAGAGGCATGACAATGGGCGCAGACAACGATCGTAACCGCGGCCCCGGGGCGAACCCGTCGGCGCGCGAGACCAAAGCCGATCCAGCCTATCAGGGCGCCAAGCCCGGCACGTTCACCTGGGGGGCGGCGGGCGGCGGCTTTGCCGATGCCGGCGACCAGACGGCGATGGCAGCGATGAACGCGCTGCTGGCGCGGAACTGGTGGGCGGTGGGGCTGCGCGGCGTCTTCGCGATCCTCTTCGGCCTCATCGCGGTGCTGCTGCCCGGCGTGACGCTGGCGGCGCTGGTGCTGCTCTTTGCCGCCTACATGCTGGCCGACGGCGTCTTCGCCCTCATCGCCGGGCTGCGCGCCGCAACCAAGCACGAGCGCTGGGGCTGGCTCGCGCTCGAAGGCATTGCCGACCTCGTCGCCGGCGTCATCGCCGTCACTTGGCCGGCCATCACCGTGCTCGCTTTCGTCTATCTCATGGGCGCCTGGGCCATCGTCAGCGGCGCGCTGTTGCTGAGCGCCACCGTCCGGCTGCAGCCGGCCCATGGCAAATGGCTGATGGGGTTCGGCGGCGCGATCTCGGTGATCTGGGGCATCCTGCTGATCCTGCAGCCTTTCATCGGCGCCTTGGTGCTGACCTGGTGGATCGGCGCCTACGCGCTGTTCTTCGGCGGCGCGCTGCTGGTGCTGGCCTTCCGGCTGCGCCAGCAGCAGCGCGAGCGTCACGGCATCACGTCCGCACCGGCATAGGATGACGGCGGAAAGGGGCGGGAATTTGCGGACATCGACCCCTGGCTCCGGCCTTGGCAAGGGCGAGGGCGCTGGCACGTCCGATGCCGCGTAGGCACTCGTGGCGCGGGCAATTTCTCCCGAGAGATCAAGCGTGATCGCGTGTCTTTTTGAGCATGCGGTTGAAGCGGCTGGTTGCGCGCAGCGAGCCCTTCGCCCGCGCCAACGCACCGGCGGTCGGTTGACGGAATCTGGGACTTACGGGTTAAGCAGCGGCGTCCCCGGCGGGCCTTAGGGCGAGTTCCGATTAGGTGGACCAAGACGATTTCGCCGTCCCCGCGAAAGCGCAAGGCTGTCCGGGGAAATTTCTTGGAGCAACGGACGCGAGTCTCTGCGGCGTGCGTTGCACTTCGGCCGGGTCAAGCCCACGGCTGTCCGGTTGACGGTTTTGGTGTAACGCGCGCTCCCCTAATCATTGCCAACCCCCTCGATCGTCATGCCCGGGCC
>JBKQTR010000122.1:0-2801 GCA_052143095.1 Allostellaceae bacterium | reverse complement strand
CGCGAACCGTCGACATCAACAAGGTGACCTATGTCCTGATCGATCTGTCGAAGACCGACATCCAGGAATATTACAATGGCCTCGCCACCAGCGTTTTGTGGCCCATCCTTCACTACCGGGTCGCACTCCAGGAGGACTCGCGCGCCGACGCGAGCGGCTACATTCGGGTCAACCGCATGTTCGCCGATCGCCTGAGCGTGCTGATCCGCGAGAACGACATCGTCTGGATCCACGACTATCATCTGATGCTGCTCGCCCGCGAATTGCGCTCGCGCGGTCATCGCAACAGGATTGGCTTCTTCCTGCATACGCCCTGCTCGCCGCCGGACATCCTGCAGACCCTGCCCCATCACCGGGAGATCCTCGGCGGGCTGACTTATTGCGACCTCGTCGGCTTCCAGACCGAGAACGACCGCGACAATTTCGCCCACTACCTCGCCTCGCAGGGCGCGGCGCAGATGCGCAGCTGCTGCTACGAGATCGACGGCCGCCGGGTGCGACTCGGCGCCTTCCCGGTGAGCATCGAGACCAAGGCCTATATGCGCCTCGCCCGCAACGCCGGACGCTCGGCGATGATCGCGTTAGTGCGCGAGAGCCTCGGCGGCAACAGGCTCGTGCTCGGCGTCGACCGGCTCGACTATTCGAAGGGCATTCCCGACCGCATCAAGGGGTTCGAGCGGTTCCTGGAGCTCAATCCGGAGTGGCATAACAAGGTCACGTTCTTGCAGCTGACCCCGAAGAGCCGATCCGATATCAAGCAGTACGGCGACATCGAATCCGAGGTGACGGGCCTCATCGGCAAGTCAACGGGCGCTTCGGCGACGCCGCATGGACGCCGATCCGCTACGTCAACCGCTCCTATTCGCGCACGGTTCTCGCCGGCATGTATCGCGCGGCCGACGTCGCGATGGTGACGCCGTTGCGCGACGGGATGAATCTCGTGGCCAAGGAGTATTTGGCGGCGCAGGATCCCGAGAACCCCGGCGTGTTGATGCTATCGCAGTTCGCCGGCGCGGCGAAGGAGCTCGACCGCGCCTTGATCGTCAATCCGCACGAGACGGACGCCGTCGCGGCCGCGCTGAAGCGCGCCTTGGAGATGCCGCTCGAGGAGCGACGGGAGCGGCACGCCCCGATGCTCGCCCATCTCATGCAGGACGACATCAAGAAATGGGCGAAGGCCTACCTGTCGGCGCTGGCCGGCGGTCTGCCCAAGCATAGTCTGTTGGGCGGCATCCGGTCACTGCTCAGCGCTGGGTCGGACCCGGCGCTACTCGCGTTTCGGCGTGCAGCAAACACCTACCGAGCAACCGGCGCGGATGCAGAAAACCGTTTGATTCCCGCGGCGGTCAGCTTGAGCGCCCCAAATGTCCGGGGACCCTCAAGTCCCTTCCGCTAGCAGACGTTCACCAACTGCTGGCCGATGTAATTGCCATATGCGTCGTACATCGGGGTATAGGTGTTGCAACTGTCTCCATAACCTGCATCGCCTCGGAGTTCATTTCAGCTCATGCCGCTCGCGCGGAAATCCTCGAACCCGCGCCCGAGCGCAGCCCCGCCGCCAATTGGCGCGCGTTTCATGACGACGAAGCCCGCGCGCTCCAAATGCTGCACAAGCCGCTTGGCGACAATCTCGGCCATGATCTCATCGGCGTTGTGGACGCGCTTGCGGCCCTCACGCAGCCGTCAAGCGAAGCGGACGCCGAGACGCCCGGCTACCGAACCGCATTAGACGGGCGAGCCAATCACGGCGCCCCCGGACGCCCGGGCGTGGCCTCTGGGGCGCGCCCTGCGCGATGATCGGCCCCTGTTCGCCTTCGGCAGCCGATGGACGCCCTGGGCGGCGTACCCGGCCCTAGCAACGCGCAGGTTGGTCGACGCGCCAAACCAACACATCGGTAGAGGTCGCGATTCCCCCAAGACTAGGCAAGTTATTATCGGCCTTGCAATGAGTTCAGAGGCCCTTCGCGCAGCTCCTCGCGGAGCCGATCTCGATCCGCGGTTTGTTGCGCCAGAGTTTCCTCGAATTCCGATAACACTATCTTCGCAAGGATCGTGACGAAATTATCGCCCTCGAACTCATCGATGAGCTCGCGCTGTCGCCGGACAAGGTTTTCGCTTTCGGCAACACCCCGTTCGGCAAGCGCCAGACGCTCCAAGGTTATCGCCAGACCCGGAATATAGTGTTCCATTACCGCTCAAAACGCGATTGAGGCGAAGACGGTTCCAAGTCACCGCTCAAATCAGCGCCCGCGCCGCCTCCGATCGCCGAGCGCTTCATGACGACGAAGCCGGCATGCTCCAAATGCTCCACCAGCCGCTTGGCCACGATCTCCGCCATGATCTCGTCTGCGTTGTGGATAACCCGCGATATTGAAATGCCGACGAATTCTCCTGTCGAACGCCCGGGTCCGAGAACGGCGACTGACGTTGGCGCAGGGCGCTGGTGCGTTCTGTCCCATCGCGGATCGGCGGCCAATGCGGATTAGTCTTGAATGGCCTTTGGCGGGCGTCCGCGTTTGCGCGCTCCCGCGTTTCCGCCCAACTGTCCAAGACCAATCGCTTTCGCCATCGCTGTTGGCGGCGGCGAGAACCCGCGTTTAGACGGCGCGTCGTCGGGTCAATCTGCATCTGCTGAGGGTTTCGCGCGCTGGTCGGACAGTGGTTCGGTATTTTAGGGATCGAATCTGTGGGGACGACATGTGCCCAGTGGTGCAGCAAGGTCGTCCGTCTGCGGCGATGATGCCGTCGTGCTCGCGGCCATCAAGGACGCTTCGCGCCGCCTTCGGCGGCGCCCTTCGGGC
>JBKQTR010000121.1:0-2862 GCA_052143095.1 Allostellaceae bacterium | reverse complement strand
CGCGTAACAAACGGTAATCTGTTGCTCTTTCCACTGCTTGGCGAGCGCCGCCGGAAAAGGCGCGATCCGCGACGAAACCGGGTAGACGGTCGCCCCCGCCCGCGCCCCGGCGTAGAGGTCGAAGGTGGACAGGTCGAAATGGAACCCGGCGTGATTCAACAGCCGATCCTCGTGACCGACGCCGAACTTGTCACCCGCCCACTCGACGAAAGAAAGCGACGCGCTATGGGAGATCATCACGCCTTTCGGCTGTCCGGTGGAGCCTGAGGTGTAGAGGATGTAAGCGAGATTGCGCGCGGTGGCGCCCGACTCGATTGCGCCCGACGCGGCCGCCTGAATTTCCGCCCATGAGCTCACCGGCGCCTGCGCGATCGGAGGCGAATCGGCGGCGGGCTCGGTATAGAGGATGGCGCGCATCGGCACCTCGCCGGCGAACTCCTTGTCGAGCTGGGCGGCGCGCGCCGGGACCGTAATCAGCGCCGCAGCCGCACAATCGCGCGCGATATAGCACGCGCGCTGCACCGGCGCCGACGGATCGACCGAGACGTAGGCCGCGCCCGTCTTCATCACGCCGTAAAGGGCCGCGATCGCCTCCGGCGACTTCGGTAGCCAGAGCATCACGCGGTCGCCCAGGCGAACCCCGCGCGCGCGCAACGTCGACGCGATCCGGTTCGAGGTTGCTTCGAGCTCCGCGTAACTGAAGGTCCGGCCATCCATCGCGATCGCGGGATGGTCCGGCCAGCGTTCCGCCGCGCGGCGGACCAGATCGGGCAATACAGACACGGCTACCCTCCTACAGCCCAAGACAGCGTGCGATTATGCGGCGCTGAATATCGGAGGTTCCCGAGTAGATAATCCCGGAAATCGAGTCGCGCAGCTCGCGCTCCACCGGGGATTCCTTCAGGTAGCCGAAGCCGCCGAAGTTCTTCACCGCGTCCAGCGCCGCCTGCACGTGACTTTCACCGACGAAAAGCTTCGCGATCGCGGATTCCATGATCGCACTCTTATGATTCTCGTGGAGCCAGCCGACATAGTGGACCAGCAGGCGACCCGCCTCGATCGCGACCTTGGTCTCGACGATGCGATTCGCGACCGCTTCGTACTTCGCAATCGGCTGGCCGCCCTGCTTGCGCTCGCGCGTGTACTTGATGCTGTCTTCGAGCAGGCGCTCCATCGCGCCGACGTGGCTGGCAAAGATACAGGCGCGCTCCCACTCCATCGCGGAGTTGAAGATCCGCATACCGACGCCCTCGGCGCCCAGGCGGGCAGAGTCGGGCACGAAACAGTCCTCGAAGGCGATTTCGCCGGTCGGTGACGTGCGGATGCCCATTTTGGACATCGGCGGGCCGAACGTGACTCCGGCTGTGCCGCGCGGCACGAGGAAAGTCGTAAGCTGCTTGGCCGCACCCGCCGTCTTCGGTTTCAGGTACGCAAATGCGACGGCGAGGTCCGCCACCGGACCATTGGTGGAAAAGGTCTTGGCGCCGTTGATGAGATAGCCGCCGTCGACCTTTTCGGCCCGCGCCGTCAGGGAGAAGACATCCGACCCCGCGTCGGGCTCGGTAATCGCGTGCGCCGCGAGGGCGTCACCGCTGATCAGCCGCGGCAGCCATGCGCGTTTCTGCTCCTCGCTGCCGTAGTGCAGAATCGGCATCTGGCACGACCAGAGCTGCGCATTGATACTGAAGACGATCCCGTTATCGCGGCAACCCTTGCCCAGCGCCTCCATCGCGATAATGGACGTGGTGATGTTCTCGCCCTGGCCGCCATACTCGACCGGCATCGGGAGCCCGAGCAGGCCGAAGTCGCCGCACTTCTTCCAGCATTCGCGGGAGAATGTGCCTGGCGTGTCGCGTTGATCGATATCACCGTTGAGCTGCGTGCGGGCAAATTCGAGCACCGACTTGCGCAGCTCACGCTGTTCAGGAGTGAGCCCAAAATCCATGTGACCTCAAGGGCGGTTTACGCCCGCACCCGCGTAGTTGTAACCGGAATCGAGCACCAGTTCCCAAGGAGTTTTACCGGTCGCGGCGAAAGTGTCCGCGCGGGGTGCCAAACGAGAGCTCGAATGAAGCGAACCAGCCTCGGACACCAAGCGATAGCGCTGCCGCTCCAAACCCACTTACGACCAACCCTCGCTGCGTATCGAGGCCCCTAAAGATTATTAGGGGTCAGGCGTTGTTTCAATACATTTTGTAGCGCGCGGATTGAATGGTTCAACTAGGATTCAGGTTGGGCCAGGCGGCGAGGTGTTCGCGTGAATTATAATGCCTTTATCCCGTGCAAGTACTGGCCTCCCGCCGCTCCGCAGAGCGACGGGAAACCAGATTAGTTGTGTCGTAGTTGGCGGATTGACGCCTGGCCTCCGCCGCGACCCGCCGCCGATTATTTCCCGCTTCCCGACAAGTTGATGCTGGTCGAGTCGAGGCTCGCCGTGACCGCAATATCAGCCTTGCTTGAACCCGTGGCGGCGGGCGTGAAAGTAACCGAGATGGTGCAGGTCTTCTGCGCCTTCAAGATCACAGGACACAGACTGGTTTGCGCAAAATCACCCCCATTAGCGCCACCGAGGATAAACGGCGCCAGCGTCAAGGGCACGTTATTGGAATTTGTCAGCGTCACGGTTTTCGCCTTGGCGGTCGTGCCCACGCTGGTCTTCGCAAAAGCGAGCGACCGCGGTGAAACCGTCACTTCCGCAATTGTTCCGGTGCCCTTGAGCGCAACCGTGGCAAGTCCACTGCCGTTATTCGCAAGGGTGAGGCTGCCGAAGCTCGTCGCCGGACCCAGCGGCGTATAAACGACAGTTATCGTGCATGACTTGCCCGGCGCGAGCTCAAAGCCGGTAGTGCAGGTGCCGCCCGT
>JBKQTR010000120.1:0-12871 GCA_052143095.1 Allostellaceae bacterium | reverse complement strand
GTGCGTCCTTCGAGACGCGGTCCTTCGGACCGCTCCTATGGATGAGGAGAATTTGATTCGGGCATTATCGGTCGATGCCCTTTTAATCACTTCCACATCATGGCCAACCCGGCCGACCGCTTCGCGGTCGGCCCCAGAGGGTTCGATCGCAGAGCGATCGAACGGGTTGGCCGCGCGAAGCGCGCGTCTCGAAGGACGCACCGCGTCCATGCAGCGGAAACTGGCTCTAGCGCTTCTTTCTCTTCTTCGCCGGCGGCGGCTCGGCGTCGAGCGCGGCGGCGGCGCGCGCCTCGGCGATGCCGGCGCGCGCCAGCGCGTCGGCGCGCTCGTTCTCGACATGGCCGGAATGGCCCTTCACCCAGAACCACTCGACCCGATGCGGCTTCATCGCCGTCTCGAGGCGCTGCCAGAGATCGATGTTCTTCACCGGCTTCTTGTCCGCGGTCTTCCAGTCGCGCGCCTTCCAGGCATGGATGAAGCGGGTGATGCCGTCGCGCAGGTACTGGCTGTCGGTGTGGATGTGGACGCGGCTCGGCCGCTTCAGCGCCTCGAGCGCGGCGATCGCCGCCATCATTTCCATGCGGTTGTTGGTGGTGGGGCTCTCGGCGCCCATCAGCTCGCGCTCATGCGCGCCGTAGCGCAGCACCGCGCCCCAGCCGCCGGGGCCGGGATTGCCGCTGCAGGCGCCGTCGGTGAAGATCTCGACCACGCCGGCGCCGGTCGCCTCGCTCATGCGTCGAGTCCATAGGCCGAGGGGTGCGCGATGCTGCGGTGGAAGCGAAGCTTCTGCAGGTATTCGAGCGGGTCCTTCGGCCGCACGAAGGCGCCCGCCGGATGGTTCAGCCAGTCATAGAGCCGCGTCAGCAGGAAGCGCAGCGCGCTGCCGCGCGCCAGCAGCGGCAGCGCGGCGAACTCCTCCGGCGTCAGCGGCCGTCGGGCGCGATAGCCCGCCAGCATCGCCTTCGCCTTGGTGACGTTGAAGCTGCCATCCGTCTCGAAGCACCAGGCGTTGAGGCAGATGGCGAGGTCGTAGGCGAGGGAATCGGTGCAGGCGAAATAGAAATCGATCAGGCCCGAGACCGCCTCGTGGCGGAAGAAGATGTTGTCGGGGAAGAGATCGGCGTGAATGACGCCGGTCGGCAGGCTCTGCGGCCAGCACCGCTCCAGCGCCTCGAGCTCGCTGCCGAGCTCTTCGGCGAGTCCCGGCCGCACCTCATGCGCGCGCGCGCGGCAGGAGTCGAACAGGCCGCGCCAGCCGGCGACGGAAAGGTTGTTGGGGCGCCTCAGCGGGAACGCGGCGCCGGCAAGATGGAGCTGCGCCAAGGCGCCGCCGACGCCGGCGCAATGGAAGAGCTGGATGCGGCGCGGCGATGTGCCGTCGAGGAAGCTGACGATCGCCGCCGGCCTGCCGCAGAGTCGGCGCAGGGCCACGCCGTCCCTGGCCTTCACCGGCGTCGGGCAGGCGATGCCCTGCGCCGCCAGATGCTCCATCAGGGCGATGAAGAACGGCAGATCGGCCGGCGCGACGCGCTTCTCGTAGAGGGTCAGGAAGAAGGTGCCGCTCTCGGTGCGCACCAGGAAATTCGAGTTCTCGACGCCTTCGGCAATGCCCTTATAGGAGATCAGCTCGCCGATCGCGTAATCGGCGATGAAGGCGCGCAGCTCCTCGTCCGGGACGTCGGTATAAACCGCCATGGCCGCGTCAGCGCTTCATGCGCAGAGCAGGCGCGGCAGGTTGAAGCGCACATCCTCGCGGGTGACGGCGACGTCCTCGATCGCGACCTCGTAGCGTCCGCGACAGGCCTCGACGACCTCCTCGACCAGCGCCTCGGGCGCCGAGGCGCCGGCGGTGAGGCCCAGGCGCTCGGCGCCGGCGAGGAATGCCCAGTCGATGTCGCGGGCGCGGGCGATCAGCGCCGCCTGGCGGCAGCCGCTTTTCTGTGCCACCTCGACCAGCCGCAGCGCGTTGGAGGAGTTGGCGGCGCCCACCACCAGCAGCCGGTCGGCGCGCCGCGCGATCGCCTTCACCGCCTGCTGCCGGTTGGTCGTGGCGTAGCAGATGTCCTCGTGCTTCGGCTCGTGAAGGCGTGGGAAGCGCATCCGGAGCGCGGCGATGACGCTTTGCGCATCGTCGATCGAGAGCGTCGTCTGGGTCACGCAGGCGATCTCCTCGCCGGGGCCGAGCTCGAGCCTCGCCACGTCCTCGGCGGTCTCGACCAGCAGCACCGCGCCCGGCGGCAGCTGTCCCATGGTGCCGATGACCTCGGGATGGTCGGCATGCCCGACGAGCACGATGCGGCGGCCTTGGGCGAAATGGTGTTCGGCCTCGCGATGCACCTTGCTCACCAGCGGGCAGGTCGCGTCGACGGCGACGAGATGCCGGCGGAATGCTTCCGCCGCCACCTCCTTGGGCACGCCATGGGCCGAGAATACCACCGCCGCGCCTTCGGGCACCGCGTCGAGCTCCGCGACGAAGACCGCGCCCTTGCGCTCCAACGCCTCGACGACGAAGCGGTTGTGGACGATCTCGTGGCGGACGTAGACCGGCGCCCCGAAGCGCTCGAGGCTGCGCTCGACGATCTGCACCGCGCGCTCGACCCCGGCGCAAAAGCCGCGCGGACCGGCGAGCAGAATGGTCAGCGGCGCTTTGGTCATCGTCCATGGTCCCTGCGAAGCCGGACAGGCCAGGAATCCTGGCTCCTGGAGCCCTTGTGCGGCGCTCGACGGTCGAATAGAGTTCAGCGCGTTTCGAGCCGGCGGCGGCCGTCCGGCCGCGATGGCGGCACGTTAGTACACCGAAGAAGCGGGGGGAAGAGGGGGGATGAGCGGAGCACAAGCGGCGCGCAAGGGCCCCTATCTCCTCGTGGCCGAGGCCGGGCGCGAGTATTGGTGGTGCGCCTGCGGCCTGAGCAAGTCGCAGCCGCTCTGCGACGGCTCGCATCGCGGCAGCGGGCTGACGCCGGTGCCGTTCACCGCCGCCGCGGACGGTGAGCTCTGGCTCTGCGGTTGCAAGCGTACCGGTGGCAAGCCCTTCTGCGACGGCACGCACAACCTCGCGTGATGCGCTCGATCCGGTTCAGCGTGGTTCCGCTCTGCCTGCTCGCATTCGCCGCCGCGGGCTGCTCGAGCGCCGGCAAGGTCGGCAAGCTCAGCTGCCCGGTCGTCTTCACCGCGCCCAATCTCGACGCCTACACCGTCTTCCGCCCCGGCGTGACCACCAGCAACAACCCCGACGACATCGTCTTCGGCGTCAAGCTCGCCGATGTCGTTTCCAATTGTCGCACCGAGGTCGGCGGCGCGCGCGTCACGACCAGGCTGACCTTCGTGGTGGCGCGCAACGATGCCGATTTGCGCCAGGGCGAGTTCAGCTATTTCGTCGCCGTCGCCGACCAGAAGGAGAACATTCTGGCGAAGCAGACCTTTGCGCTGCGCGTCGATTTCGCGCCACGGCAGAAGCAGATGCGGGTGGTCGAGGAGATCACCGAGCACCTGCCCCTGAAGGATGTCGCCACCGGCGGCGCCTATGCCGTGATCGTCGGCCTGCAGCTCAACCAACAGCAGCTCGACCTCAACCGCGAGCGACAGTAGAGCGTCGGCTCGGCGCTTGTTCCCGTGAGGAATACCGGTTAAGGTGGCCGCCTGCCGTCGCACCCCGATGGGAGAGACCGGGTTCCGTCCCGGCGCCGAAGGAGCAACCGCCCCGGAAACTCTCAGGCGAAAGGACCGTTGGGGAAAAGGGCACTCTGGAAAGCAGGCGCGCGCCGTTCTTGCGCGCCTCACCGACGAGGTAACCCGGCCGCCCCTTCGGACCGTCCGGCGAATCTTTCAGGTCCTGGGACAGAGGGGGCTTCGGTCGCTCGCGCGATCTGCGAAGCCTGTTGTCCCGAGGGTCGATGGCCGATAACTCTCTTCAGCGCACGCCGCTTCACGCTCTTCATCTGAGCCTCGGCGCCAAGATGGTGCCGTTTGCGGGCTATGAGATGCCGGTGCAATACGCCGCCGGAATCATGACCGAGCATCTCCATACACGCGCCAAGGCGGGATTGTTCGACGTCTCGCATATGGGCCAGCTGCGGCTTACCGGCGCCGGCGCCGCCGAGGCGCTCGAGACGCTGGTGCCCGGCGACATCAAGAGCCTGGCGCCGGGTCGGATGCGCTACACGCTGTTCACCAATGACCGCGGCGGCATCCTCGACGATCTCATGGTGACGCAATCCGGCGATCACCTCTTCCTCGTCGTCAACGCCGCGTGCAAGGCGCAGGACATCGCGCATCTGCGCCACCGCCTCGCCGGCCGGGCGGTGGTGACACCGCTCGGGGATCGCGCGCTGCTGGCGCTGCAGGGGCCGGCCGCCGCCGCTGTGCTGGCGCGGCTCGCGCCCGCGGCGGTCGCGCTCGGCTTCATGACCGGTGCCGCGCTGTCGCTCGACGGGACCGCCTGCTTCGTCACGCGCTCGGGCTATACCGGCGAGGACGGCTTCGAGCTCTCCGTGCCGGGCGACGCGGCCGAGCGCGTGGCACGCCGCCTCCTGAGCGAGCCCGAGGTGATGCCGGTCGGACTCGGCGCGCGCGATTCGCTGCGGCTCGAGGCCGGGCTCTGCCTCTACGGCCACGACATCGACGCGACCACCACGGTCATCGAGGCCGATCTCGCCTGGGCGATCCAAAAGCGGCGGCGCGCCGAGGGCGGATTTCCCGGCGCCGCGGTGATCGCCGGCGAGCTTGCTGCCGGGCCCAAGCGCAAGCGCGTCGGCATCCGGCCCGAAGGCCGCGCCCCGGCGCGCGAGGGCACCGAGATCACCGACGATGCCGGCGCGACGATCGGCCGCATCACCAGCGGCGGCTTCGGTCCCTCGACCGATGGACCCGTCGCCATGGGCTATGTCGCCGCCGCCCAGGCGACGCTGGGCACGGCGCTGAAGCTCATGGTGCGCGGCACGCCGCGCCCGGCGCGTATCGTGCCGCTGCCTTTCGTTCCCCACCGCTATCACCGCGGCTGAGCCGCCGTTGCGAGGACTGCCATGAGCACCGTCAAATACACCAGGGATCACGAGTGGATACGCATCGAGGGTGATGTCGCCGTGATCGGCATCACCGATTACGCCCAGACCCAGCTCGGCGACGTCGTCTATGTCGAGCTGCCCGAGCTCGGCCGCCGCGTCGCGCAGGGCAAGGAGGCGGCGGTGGTGGAATCGGTGAAGGCGGCGAGCGAGGTCTATGCGCCGATCTCCGGCGAGGTGCTCGCCGTCAACGATGCGCTCTCGGGCGAGCCCGGCAAGGTCAACGCCGATCCCCAGGGCGAGGGCTGGTTCCTGAAGCTGCGCATCGCCGATCCCAAGGAGCTCGACGGGCTGATGGACGAAACCGCCTACGCCGCCTTTGTCGAGGGCCTGCATTGATGCGCTATCTGCCGCTGACCGACGGCGACCGCAGCGCCATGCTCGCCGCCATCGGCGCCGACAGCGTCGCGGCGCTGTTCCGCGACGTGCCGCGCGCGGCGGCGCTCGACC
The DNA here is from genome assembly GCA_052143095.1 of Allostellaceae bacterium. Classification (GTDB taxonomy): domain Bacteria; phylum Pseudomonadota; class Alphaproteobacteria; order ATCC43930; family CGMCC-115725; genus DAHUYF01. The sequence goes on along the minus strand of JBKQTR010000120.1, from coordinate 7,361 downwards.
GGCCGCTCGACCTGCCGCGCGCCATGGGCGAGATCGAGGTCGAGCGCGCGCTCCAGCGCATGGCCGCAAAGAACCTGCCGGCCTCGGCGGCGCCGAGCTTCCTCGGCTGCGGCGTCTATCGCCACCACATTCCGGCGACGGTCGACCATCTCATCCAGCGCGGCGAGTTCCTGACCTCCTACACGCCCTATCAGCCCGAAGTGTCGCAAGGCACGCTGCAGTCGATGTTCGAATTCCAGACGCAGGTGGCGCTCATCACCGGCATGGAGGTGGCCAACGCCTCGATGTATGACGGCGCGACCGCCTGCGCCGAGGCGGTGATGATGGCCAACCGCGTGACGCGCCGGCGCCGGGCGATCCTCGCCGGCGACCTCCACCCGCATTACCGCGAGACGACCGAGACCTATGCGCGGTTCGGCGGCTTCGAGATCGTCGCGCGCGACCCCGATCCCGCGGCGGCCGACGACCTCGCCGGGCTGGTCGGCGGCGAGATTTCCTGCGTCGTCGCGCAGAATCCCGGCTGCTTCGGCGAGGTGCGCGACCTCTCTGCGCTGGCCGAGGCCTGCCACCGCGCCGGCGCGCTGCTCGTGGTCATCGTCACCGAGGCGGTGTCGCTGGGCCTCGTCAAGCCGCCGGGCGAGATGGGCGCCGACATCGTCGCCGGCGAGGGCCAGTCGCTCGGCAACGCCCTCACCTTCGGCGGGCCGCATCTCGGCCTCTTCGCCACGCGCGAGAAGTTCGTGCGCCAGATGCCGGGGCGCCTCGTCGGCGAGACCGTCGATGCGGCGGGGCGGCGCGGCTTCGTGCTGACGCTGTCGACGCGCGAGCAGCATATCCGCCGCGAGAAGGCGACGAGCAACATCTGCACCAACTCAGGCCTGTGCGCGCTCGCCTTTACCATCCATCTGGCGCTGCTGGGCGAGGCCGGGTTCACCCGGCTCGCCCGGCTCAACCACGCCTACGCCGTGCGGCTCGCCGACCGCCTCGCGGCGCTGCCGGGGGTCAGCCTGCTGACCGGCCGCTTCTTCAACGAGTTCACCCTGCGCCTCGGGCGGCCGGCGGCCCCGGTGGTCGAGGCGCTTGCCCGGCGCGGCGTGCTGGCCGGCGTCCCGGCGAGCCGGCTCTGGCCGGGCCGGCCGGAGCTTGCCGAGCTCCTCATCCTCGCCGCCACCGAGACCAATACCGAGGAGGACATGGCCGCCTTGGCCGAGGGGCTGCGCGAGGTGCTGCGATGAGCGGCTGGAGCAAGGCGCTCAGCGGCTTCGCGCGCGACGCGGCGGCCGAGCCGACGCTCAGCGGCAATCACGGGCTGCAGCTCGAGGATCCCCTGCTGTTCGAGCAGGACGCGCCCGGGCGCACCGGGGTCGACCTGCCGGAGCCGGCGACGGAAGACCGCCTCGGCACGGTGCGGCGGCAGGGGGCGATCGGCCTGCCGGGCCTCAGCGAGCCGCAGGTGGTGCGGCATTTCATGCGCGCCTCGCAGAAGAATTACGGCATCGATATGGGGCTCTATCCGCTGGGCTCCTGCACCATGAAGCACAATCCGCGCCTTAACGAGAAGCTGGCGCGGCTGCCGGGCTTTGCCGATATCCATCCGCTGCAGCCGCAATCGACGGTGCAGGGCGCGCTCGAGCTCATCGACACGCTGGCCGGTTGGCTCAAGGCGTTGACCGGCATGCCGGCGGTCGCCATGAGCCCGGCCGCGGGCGCGCATGGCGAGCTCTGCGGCATGATGTGCATCGCCGCCGCGCTGGCGGCGCGCGGCGAGCAGCGCCGGCGCGTGCTGGTGCCGGAATCGGCGCATGGCACCAACCCGGCGACGGCCGCGACCTGCGGCTTCGAGGTCGACGCGATCCCGGCCAATGAGCGCGGCAGGATCGATCTTGCCGCGCTCAAGGCGAAGCTCGGGCCCGATGTCGCGGCGATCATGCTCACCAATCCCAACACCTGCGGCCTGTTCGAGGACGAGATCCTCGCCATCGCCGCGGCGGTGCATGCGGCGGGCGCCTATTTCTACTGCGATGGCGCCAATTTCAACGCGCTGGTCGGCCGCGTCCGGCCGGGCGATCTCGGCATCGACTGCATGCATCTCAACCTGCACAAGACCTTCTCGACGCCGCATGGCGGCGGCGGGCCGGGCGCCGGGCCGGTGGTGCTGGCGGCGAGCCTCGCGGGCTTCGCGCCGCTGCCCTGGCTGGTGCATGACCAGGCGGGTTTCCGCCTCATCGAGCAGGCCGAGGGCCCGGCGGCGCAGGCCATCGGCCGGCTCAAGGGCAATCACGGCCAGATGGGCATGTTCGTGCGCGCGCTCGCCTACATCATGAGCCACGGTGCCGACGGGCTGCGCCAGCTCTCGGGCGACGCGGTGCTGAACGCCAACTACCTGCTGGCGCGATTGGGCGACGTGCTCACCGCCTCCTATCCCGGGCCTTGCATGCACGAGGCGCTGTTTGACGACCGCTTCCTCAGGGATACCGGCGTCACCACCCTCGATTTCGCCAAGGCGCTGACCGATGAGGGCTTCCACCCCATGACGATGTACTTCCCGCTCGTCGTCCATGGCGCGCTGCTGATGGAGCCGACGGAAAGCGAGAGCAAGGCGTCGCTGGACCGCTTCATCGCCGTGGTCCGCGGGCTGGCGGCGCAGGCGAAGGCGGGCGAGGCGGCGGCGTTTCAGGCCGCGCCGCGCTTCACGCCGCGCCGGCGGCTCGACGAAACCGCGGCGGCGCGCAAACCTGTGCTGCGCTGGCGAAAACCACCCGGGGCCGACGGCGGGGCGGCGCTGGGCTAGGAGCGTACAAATCTCACGGCAGCGCACCCCTCAACGATCGCCTTGCCCGCGAAAGCGGGCATCCAGGGGCCTCAACTGCAGTGAGCGGAGCGCTTGCCCTGGGTCCCCGCTGGCGCGGGGACGGCGGAATAAGTAGCGGGAACTGCAGCGTTTTTCGGGATATGTACACACCCTAGCGCAAGAGCGGGCGGAGAGGGCTCTGGACGGTCGCGTCTACCTAATCGGAATTTGAGCTAGTCCCGGTCGCTCGGCTCGGCCTCGGCGATGCGCTGGCGCGCCTCGCACAGCAGCTCGCGCAGCTCGCGCGGATCGACCCCGTCGCTCTCCATGAGAGCCTGGGTCAAGGGATCCTCGAGCATTTGGGAGAGCGGCGGCTCGCAATGAAAGTATCCCATGGTCCCATCTCCTGTCGCTCCCCTTACAGGTTATACGGGCCGTAGCGCCGTTTTATTCCCCGCGGGGGCCAAGTTTTTTCGCCTGAAGCGCGCGCGGCACGGCCGGCAATGGCGCGGCGGCGGCGATTGACAAGCCCGCGAGCCGCCGCTTTGAATGGCGCGCCTGCCAGCGCTTCGGGGGTCCGGGATGATCGCTCGCCTCGTTTTATGCCTCTGCGCCGCCGCTCTCCTGGGGCAAAGCGCGGCACGCGCCGATGACGGCAAGACGCTCAATATCTACAACTGGTCCGACTACATCGCCGACGACACGGTGTCTCGCTTCGAGGCGGAGACCGGCATCAAGGTGCATTACGACGTCTATGACAATAATGAGACGCTCGAGACCAAGCTGATGGCGGGCCATTCGGGCTACGATCTCGTCGTGCCGTCGGCGACGCCGTTCATGGCGCGCGAGATCCAAGCCGGCGCGTTCCAGAAGATCGACAAGGCGAAGCTCACCAATTATGGCAATCTCGATCCGCAGATCCTGGGATTCGTCGCCGGCGCCGATCCCGGCAACCAGTATGGCGTGCCCTATCTCTGGGGGACCACCGGCATCGGCTACAACCCGGCGAAGGTGAAGGCGGCGCTGGGGGCAAAAGCGCCGGTCGACAGCCTGAAGCTGATCTTCGATCCCGCCAATGCCAAGAAGCTCGCCGAATGCGGCATCTCGCTGCTGGATACGCCGCAGGAAATCTTCCCGGCGGCGCTCGCCTATCTCGGTCGCGAGCCGCTGAGCCGCGAGCAGCAAGACCTCGACAAGGCGGCCGATACGGTTCTGGCGATCCGCCCTTACATCCGCAAGTTCCACTCCTCGCAATACATCAACGACCTCGCCAATGGCGATCTCTGCGTCGCCTTCGGCTATTCCGGCGACGTGATACAGGCGAAGAACCGTGCCGCCGACGCCAAGAATGGTGTCGACCTCGCCTATGCCATCCCTAAGGAGGGGGCGATGCTCTGGGTCGACATGATGGCGATCCCGAAGGACGCGCCGCACGCGCAGAACGCGCTGCTGTTCATCGATTTCATCCTCCGCCCGGAGATCATCGCCGCCATCTCCAACACGGTCGCCTACGCCAATCCCAACTCGCTCGCCACCGACCTCGTCGATGACGAGATCCGCACCAATCCCGGGATATATCCCCCGGCGGAGGTCCGCGCGCGCCTCTTCTTCGACACGCCGGCGACGCCGCAATATGACCGGTTGCGGACCCGCGCCTGGACCAAGGTCAAGACCGGCACGTGACGGCGCCCGCTCCGGCCGCCGCCCATCTGCGCATCGAGGCCGTGGTGAAGCGCTTCGCGTCCGGCGTGGCGGCGGTCGACGGCGTCTCGCTCGACATCGCGGCGGGCGAGTTCTTCGCCCTGCTCGGGCCCTCGGGCTGCGGCAAGACGACGCTGCTGCGCCTGCTCGCCGGCTTCGAGACGCCCGATGAGGGGCGCATCCTCATCGCCGGCGCCGACATGGCGGGCGTGCCGTCCTACCGCCGTCCCGTCAACATGATGTTCCAGTCCTATGCGCTCTTCCCGCATATGACCGCGGCGCAGAATGTCGGCTTCGGCCTGAAGCAGGACCGGCTGCCCAAGGCCGAGCGCGAGGCCCGCGTGGCGGCGATGCTCGATCTCGTCAAGCTGACGCGGCTGGCGCAGCGCAAGCCGCACCAGCTCTCGGGCGGCGAGCGTCAGCGCGTGGCGCTCGCCCGCGCGCTGGCGCGGGAGCCGAAGCTGGTGCTGCTCGACGAGCCGCTGGCGGCGCTCGACCGCAAGCTGCGCGAGGAGACGCGCTTCGAGCTGGTGCGCATCCAGCAGCGCGTCGGCATCACCTTCCTCATGGTGACGCATGACCAGGAGGAGGCGATGAGCATGGCCTCCCGCATCGCCGTGATGTCGCAAGGCCGCATCGTCCAGCTCGGCACGCCGCAGGAGATCTACGAGACGCCGGCAAGCCGCTTCGTCGCCGACTTCATCGGCGGGGTGAACCTGCTCGAGGGCCGCGTGCTGCGCGCCCAAAACGGGCTCATCGAGGTCGAGAGCGCGGCGGCGGGTGCGACCCTCCTTATCGAGCATCCCGCGCTCGCCGCCGGCAGCGCGGTGGCGATCGCCGTCCGGCCGGAGAAGATCGCGTTTGCTCCTGCCGCCGCCGCGGCCAATCGGCTCGAGGGCCGGGTGCGTGGCGCCGCCTATCGCGGCGAGGCCTCGACCTATGAGGTCGAGCTCGCCAGCGGCAAGGTGCTGCGCGTGACGCAGGTGAACGCCGCGCGCCAGGCGCAGCCCTACGCCGCGGGCGAGACCGTCTCGCTGGCGTTTGCGCCGGCGGCGGCGGTGGTGCTGCCGCCATGAGCGCGGCGCTGCGACGGCGCGCGGTGCTGGCGCTGCCCTACGCCTGGCTGGTGCTGTTCTTCCTCGTGCCTTTCCTGATCGTGCTCAAGATCAGCCTCGCCGAGAGCGTGATCGGCATTCCGCCCTACACGCCGCTGCTCGAGACCGGCAGCTGGCAGCTCCAGCTCAGCGGCGAGAGCTACCGCCGGCTGGTGAGCGACGATCTCTATGCGCTCGCCTATCTCAACGCCATCAAGTTCGCCGGCGTCTCGACCGTGTTCTGCCTGCTGCTGGGCTATCCGCTCGCCTACGGCATCGTGCGCGCGCCGCAGCGCTGGCGCAGCCTGCTGCTGCTGCTGGTGATCCTGCCGTTCTGGACGAGTTTTCTCATCCGTGTCTATGCCTGGATCGGGCTGCTGAGCGGCACCGGGGTGATCAACAATACGCTCCTGGCCGTGGGCCTCGTGCACCAGCCGCTGACGCTGCTCAACAACGCCTTCGCCGTCTATGTCGGCATCGTCTATTCCTACCTGCCGTTCATGGTGCTGCCGCTCTATGCCCAGCTCGAGAAGCTCGACCCCGCGCTGCTCGAGGCGGCGGCCGATCTCGGCTGCCGGCCGTGGCAGGCGTTCTGCCGCGTCACGCTGCCGCTGTCGCTGCCGGGCATCGCCGCGGGCTCGCTGCTGGTCTTCATCCCGGCGGTGGGCGAGTTCGTCATCCCCGATCTGCTCGGCGGCCCCAACACGCTGATGATCGGCAAGGTGCTGTGGGACGAGTTCTTCGCCAACCGCGACTGGCCCATGGCGGCGGCGGTGGCGATCGCCATGCTGGCGGTGCTGGTCGTGCCCATGGGCCTCATCCGCCGGCTGCTGCAAGGGGAGACCGCGTGACCAACCGGCTCTCGCCTTTCCTCGCGGTCATGCTGGTGGTGGGCTATGCCTTTCTTTACGGGCCGATCGCCTCGCTCGTGGTCTATTCCTTCAATGCCTCGCGGCTGGTGACGGTGTGGGCCGGCTTCTCTACGCGCTGGTATCTGGAGCTCATGCACAACGAGGCGATCCAGGGCGCGGCGCTGATCAGCCTGGAGATCGCCGTCGTCGCCGCCACCGGCGCGCTGCTGCTCGGCACCGCGGCGGGCTATGCGCTGCAGCGCTACCGGCGTTTCCGCGGCCGCTCGCTCTTCGGCACGCTCGTCACCGCGCCGCTGGTGATGCCGGAAGTCATCACCGGGCTGTCGCTGCTGCTGCTGTTCGTGGCGCTGGAACAGGCGGTTGGCTGGCCGCAGGGCCGCGGCATGTCGACCATCGCCATCGCCCATATCACGCTCGGCACCGCCTATGTCGCCGTGGTGATCGAGGCGCGGCTTGCCGCCTTCGACCGCTCGCTCGAGGAAGCCGCGCTCGATCTCGGCGCGCGGCCGTTCAAAGTGTTCCTGGTGATCACCTTGCCGCTCATCGCGCCGGCGCTGGCGGCGGGCTGGCTGCTCGCCTTCACCCTGTCGCTCGACGATCTCGTCATCGCCAGCTTCACCGCGGGCCCGTCCTCGACGACCTTGCCGATGGTGATCTTCTCCAGCGTCCGCCTCGGCGTGAGTCCGCAGATCAACGCGCTGGCGACGCTGTTCCTGGTCACCGTCGCCGTGCTGGTGACGGTGGCGGGGCGGTTGATGAGCCGTCGCGAGCCGACCGGCTAGGAGCCTGTCTGAGAAATGGCTGGTCAAGTGGGGGCGAGTCTGATTCCTTGCTGGGCCATGAGCAAGGAATTTCGCCCCTGGAAGATTGACGAGGCGCAGCTTCTGCCGCCGAGCGTGCAGG
>JBKQTR010000119.1:0-2831 GCA_052143095.1 Allostellaceae bacterium | reverse complement strand
AGCGCTTCGTCGGTCGGTGCGCATTGTCCGCCCGATTTTTGAGGCGTCGACCAACCTCGTGGTGATGCACGTCGTCGTCGCGCGCCGAGTTCGAGCGGGCAGCGGCTCGACCAGCGCGAGATCTTTGGCGATCAGCGGTACCTGATGCAAATCGTGGTCGGCCGGCACGCAGGAAGCGATCCTGCGGTCGATCGAGCTTCTCGGAACCGTCGTCGCGCTGGCCGAGCGGGCGATGCCGGCGGGGCGCAAGGCGCCCGCGTAGGCGCAAACGCCGGTACAATGGGCGCGATCATTTCGGTTCTCACCCGCCGGCGCGTGTCGCTTGATCCCGCGCAATATGGGGCTGGACGCTCTGGGGTAGAGGCTAGAGGCGACGGCAGGAAGGCGGATGGCGAACTCAACGCACGAGACATTCAGCGCCCGGAGGCGGCGCGGGCAGACGATTTGCTTCCCGCCTTGTGGGCACATCGCTGGTTCACGTTCGCAGTAGTCGGCCGGCCGAACACTTGGCTCAGCTGCTGGAGACTCGTCTTCGCGGAACTCGACGCCAGCCTGACGCCGGCCGGCGTCGACATTTTTCGAAAGAGCAAAAGCAAAGTCGGCAAGGTCATTGAGACCAACGACGGTGCGGCATACCATCAACGAGATGCATCGGCGAGGTCGAGACCACGACGCAGGCATTCGGAGTTGTGCTCTTCGGCCAGGGATCAGGAAGCGCGTCGGCTCGCGGGAGGTCCCGGGCAACATTCCTGCCGTCAGACCAACCTAGGCGCGAAAAGCATTTACTCTGACGGAGTACGATATGTTTCCCAAGAACATGTTTTTCACATCAGAGTCGGTTGCCGAAGGTCATCCAGACAAGTTCTGCGATCAAGTTTCCGATGCCGTGCTGGACGAATGCCTAAGGCGCGATCCTCAAGCTCGCGTCGCATGTGAGTGCTATGTGACCATGGGGATTTTGATCGTTGGCGGCGAAGCGACCACGAGCGCGATGTTCGATGAGGCCAAGGTAGCCCGCGAAGTGGGGAGCAACATTGGCTACACGTCGCCACTCGATATGATCGACGAACTGCTCGCAAATGTAGCGAAATTGTAGAATTCTCCCGCCTTTCAGTCCTGAAACGGATCGTGTACGAGAATCGTATCGTCGCGCTCGGGACTTGTAGACAAGAGCGCAACCGGAACGCCCACTAGTTCTTCGATTCGCCGCACATATTTTATGGCCTGCGCCGGAAGATCGGCCCACGAGCGCGCCCGGCTGGTGATGCCCTTCCAGCCTTCGATCGTCTCGTAAACAGGCTCAATCCGAGCCTGCGCGGATTGAGTGGCCGGCAAATAGTCGATCTCGGCGCCGTCCAGGCGGTAGCCGGTCGCAACTTTGATTTCTTCGAAGCCGTCGAGGATGTCAAGCTTGGTCAGTGCGAGGCCATCGATTCCGCAGACGCGCGCCGACTGGCGGGCGAGGACGGCGTCGAACCATCCGCACCGGCGGCGACGGCCTGTGACGGTGCCGAATTCCTTGCCGCGCTCGCCAATGATACGGCCGATGTCGTCATGGAGTTCGGTCGGGAAGGGACCGGCGCCGACCCGGGTCACATAGGCCTTGGCGATGCCGAGCACGTAGCCGATCGCGCCCGGCCCGAGGCCCGAGCCGGTGGCGGCGTTGGCAGCGACCGTGTTCGAGGAAGTGACGAACGGATACGTCCCGTGATCGACGTCGAGCAGCGCCCCTTGCGCGCCCTCGAACAGAATGCGCTTGCCGGCGCGCCGCTCGCGGTCGAGCAATTCGAACGTCGGCGCCATGAATGGCAGGACTTTCGGCGCAATCGCGAGGAGCTCTTCGCGAACGGCCTTGGCGCTGGGAGGGGGAAGGCCCATGCCTCGGCAGAGCGGGTCGTGGTGCGCCAGCAGGCGCTCGATCTTGTCGTCGAGCGTCGCCGGCTCGGAGAGGTCCATCAGCCGGACCGCGCGCCGCCCGACCTTGTCCTCGTACGCCGGACCGATGCCGCGCTTGGTCGTGCCGATCTTCATTCCGCGGGCGCTCGCCGACTCGCGTTGAGCGTCGAGCTCTCGGTGCAGCGACAAAATGAGCGGAACGTTCTCGGCAATCTTGAGGTTGGCGGGAGTGACCTCGACGCCTTGGCCACGGATCTTTTCAATTTCCTCGACGAGATGGTAGGGATCGAGCACGACACCGTTGCCGATCACCGCGAGCTTGCCCGCGCGAACGATGCCGGACGGCAGCAGCGTCATCTTGAACACCCGCCCGTCGATCACCAGCGTGTGGCCGGCGTTGTGGCCGCCCTGGAAGCGAACGACGACGTCGGCTCCGATCGACAGCCAGTCGACGATCTTGCCCTTCCCTTCGTCGCCCCATTGGGCGCCGACCACAACCACGTTCGCCATTGAAGATTGCGCTCCTTCATCTCCTCAGAAACGCGCAAAACCCCGGACGCCAGCGACAATAAGCTGTAGCCGGGGCTTATTGCGAATGTGGCGTAATCGATCGGGGGGAGCGGAGTAAAGCGCAATCGCACGGGCTGCTCGAGCGACCACTGAGAAACAGGCGCGCCCGTCTTGGAGCGGTCACAGGCGGCTCACTTCTGTACGCGTCGGAGGAGGCGCGCTCGATGGCTCTCGCGCTGGCCTCCGCCCGCCGCTCAGTAGGGTCGTGGACTGGCGCGCCGGTTTAGGCCGAAGTTTGTGTTCCCTGTTGGCTCGCTCTTTCGGTTGCGAGTGTCACACCATCTCGGCCATGCCACGTTTCCAGCCCCCGCCTCGTCGAACGCAGCATGCGGATTTCCCGCACTGCGCTCTCCTGTTTGCTTCGC
>JBKQTR010000118.1:0-16211 GCA_052143095.1 Allostellaceae bacterium | reverse complement strand
CCGTAAAGCGGCGGCCGTTGCTGATCATCCCGCCGTGGATCAACAAATTCTACATTCTCGACCTGCGCCCCCAAAATTCGTTCATCCGCTGGGCGGTTGGCCAGGGTCACACGGTCTTTGTGATCTCCTGGGTCAACCCCGACGAGAAACTCGCCCGAAAGACCTTCGAGGATTACATGCGCGAGGGGCCGCTCGCCGCGCTCGATGCGATGGCGGCGGCGACCGGCGAGCGCACCGCCAATGTCATCGGCTATTGCCTCGGCGGCACGCTGCTCGCCGCGACGCTCGCCTATATGGCGGAGAAGGGCGACGACCGCTTCAAGAGCGCGACCTATTTCGTCGCGCTCACCGATTTCGCCGAGCCCGGCGAGCTCTCCGTCTTCATCGACGAGGATCAGCTGCATTCGCTCGAGGAGCGGATGCGCGAGCACGGCTATCTCGAAGGCTCGGACATGGCGACGACCTTCAACATGCTGCGCGCCAACGACCTCATCTGGTCCTTCGTGGTCAACAACTACCTCATGGGCAAGGAGCCCTTCCCCTTCGACCTGCTGTACTGGAACAGCGATTCCACGCGCATGCCGGCGGCCATGCACAGCTTCTATCTCCGCAACATGTATCAGGAGAACAAGCTCGTCGTTCCCGGCGGCATCTCGCTCTGCGGCGTGCCGATCGATCTCGGCAAGGTCGCCGTGCCCAGCTTCCTGCTCTCGACCCGCGAGGACCACATCGCGCCGTGGAAATCGACCTACGCGGCGACGCAGATCTATAAGGGGCCGGTGAAGTTCGTGCTCGCCGCCTCGGGCCACATCGCCGGCGTCGTCAACCCGCCGGGCCAGGGCAAATACGGCCATTGGCAGAACGCCAAGCTGCCGAAAAGCCCCGATGACTGGCTCAAGGGCGCCAAATACGACCAGGATTCCTGGTGGCCCACCTGGGAGAAATGGATCGCCAAATATGCCGGCGGCGAGGTCGCGGCGCGCCAGCCCGGCGACGGCAAGCTCCGCCCGATCGAGGACGCTCCCGGGAGCTATGTGAAGGTGAAGGCAAGTTGAGAGCCGCCTCGAGCAAGTTTCCGCTGGATCGACTCAGTGCGTCCTTCGAGACGCGCCCTGCGGGCGCTCCTCAGAGGATGAAGCGATTTTCTTTGTGCCATCAACAACCTTCCTCGTCCTGAGGAGGCCGCGCAGCGGCCGTCTCGAAGGACGCACCGCCCTCCATGCAGCGGAAACACGCTCTAGCTCGGCCGCGGCGGCGCCTCCTCCTCCGGCGGCGCCTCGTCGGCGGCCGAGGCGGCGCGCAGGCGGCGGATGCGCCGCTCCTTGAGGCGGCTCGGCTGCAGCTCGCCCGCCGTTTCGAGCACGGGATAGGCCACCGAGCAGATATGCGAATGGATGCGCTTCAAGTCGCGCAGCACGTCGAGATGCAGCGAGCTGGTCTCGATGCTTTCCGGCCTGCCTTCGCGCAGCCGCGCAAGATGGTTCTCCGCCGCGGCGCGCTCGGCCTCGCGCACCGGCACCTTCTCCCGGATCAGCTGGCGCGCCATCTTGACGTCGCCCGACATGAAGACGCCGAGGGCGACTTTCAGGCTGTCGACCACGCGCTGGTGGAACGCCCTTAGCTCGGCGGCGCCCTCGGGCGAGAATTTGAGCCGGCGTTTGATCTTCTTCGCCGCGAGCTCCATCAGGTTCTTGTCGATGATGTCGCCAATATGCTCGAGGTTGATCGAGAAGGAGATGATCTCCATCGCCCGATGCGCGTCCGCCGGCTCGAGGCTGTTGCGCGTGATCTCGGTGACGTAGAGCTTGAGCGCCTCGTCGAGCTTGTCGACGGCATCATCCATCCGCTCGATCTCGCTCACCAGCTTGCGGTCGTCGGTGATCAATGCCGTCATGGTCTGGCGCAGCATCGCCTCGACGATGTCGCCGATATGCAGCACCTCGCGCGCGGCGCAGGTGAGCGCCACCGTCGGCGTGTCGAGCGCGGTCGGATCGAGATAGAGCGGCCGGCCGGGATCGGCCGCCTCCTGCCGCTCCGGCAGCAGCTTCTCCAGCAGCCAGGCGACACCGTCGAGCGGCAGGATGAAGAGTGCGGCGAGAGCGAGGTTGAAGAAGGTGTGGAAATCTGCCACCTGCCGCGTCGGGTTCGGCTCCAGCGCCTGCAGCATCCCGGCAATCGGCGCCAGGAAGGGCAGCACCAGCAGGCAGCCGACGATTCGGATGGCGAGATTGCCGAGCGGCAGCCGGCGCGTCGCCGGGTTGGCACCGCTGCCGCCCTCGAGCACCGGGTTGATGGCGCTGCCGAGATTGGCGCCGAGCACCAGCGCCAGCACCGCCACCGGCGTCAGGAAGTTCGAATAAGCGAGCGACATCACCATGACGACGACGGCGACGCTGGAATGCGCCGCCCAGGCCAGCAGCGCGCCGATCAGGAGGTTGAGCAGCGGCTGCGCCGTGACCGCTTGCAGCAGGCTGCGCACCGCCGGCGCGGTCTCCGCCGGCACCAGCGATCCCAGCAGGATGTGCAGCGCGAGCAGCATCAGCCCGAGCCCGATTGCCACCCGGCCGAGATCGCGCGCGCGCGTCCGCGCGCCGCGGCGGAAGGCGACGACGCCGAGGATCAGCAGCACCGGCGCCGCGGCGGAGATGTCGAACGACAGCACCTGCACGACCAGCGTCGTGCCGACATTGGCGCCGAGCATGACGGCCAGCGCCGGCACCAGCGCCAACATGCCGCCGGCGGCGAACGAGGTCACCAGCAGCCCGGTGGCGGTACTGCTCTGCAGCAGGCCGGTGACGGCGACGCCGATGGCAAAGGCGCTGAAGCGGTTGCGCAGCGCCGCCCCGAGGAAGCGGCGGAGATCGGCGCCGAAGGCACGCAGGATGCCGCTATGGACCATATGCATGCCCCAGAGCAGCAACGCCACGCCACCCGTGAGGTCGAGAAGCACGATGTCGCCCGTGATCGGTCCTCCGCCCGGAAAGAGTAAGCCCGCGATCTCCGGACGCTACGCCGCCGCGCCGACATTGGGAAGACCCGGATGCGCGCTCGTCAAGGACGGGCGGGCGGGATCATGAGCCGGCGCCACGCACCAGCCAATGGCGCACCCGCGCGGTGAGCCGATCGGCATCGTACGGCTTGAGGACGAAATCGCTGGCGCCGGCCGCCTTGGCCTTGAGCACGTCGGCCTCGGTCGTGCGCCCGGTCAGCAGCAGGATCGGCACGCCGGCCTGCGCCGGATCCAGGCGCAGCCTCCGACAGGTCTCGAAGCCGTCGAGGCCGCGCATCATCATGTCGAGAATGATGAGGCGCGGCTCCGCGCGCTGGGCGAGCTTCAGCGCCTCCTCGCCGCTGGTCGCGCCGAAGAAGGTGTACCCAGCCTCGTCGAGAAGGGTTTGCAGCACGATAAGCTGGTCAATGTCGTCGTCGACGCCGAGGATCGCCGCACCTTTGGGCTCGCGGGTGGAGGACATGTCCGGGCTCAGGCTGAGGATGGCGCCGGCGCGCGCGCGGGCAAGCGCTGAGCGACGGCATCGAGGGAGGGACGCAAGGCGGCGCGCAGCTCGCCGGCGAGCGCGCGCGCGCCGGCGACGTCGCCGGCCCGGCAGGCGCGCTCGAGCGACCGCCCCAGCGCTTCCATCCGGCTGGCGCCCATATTGCCGGAGCTGCCGGCGAGATCATGCGCGTCCTGCTGCGCGGCGCCGAGATCGCCTGCGCCGAGAGAGCTGTCGATGCGATCGAGCCGCGCCGCGCTGGCGCTCATCCAAGAGCGCAGGAGCCCTTCGAATGCCGGCGGCGGCATGATGCGGGCAAGCTCGGCCAGCCGGCTCTCGGTCAGGATCGGCAGCGGCGTCGCCTGCGCCGGCGCGCCGGCGCGCCGCCTGCGCGTCGGAGCGACGCCCGTCCAACGCGCCACCGTCGCCACCAGCTCGCCGGCGTCGAACGGCTTAGAGACGTAGTCGTTCATGCCGCCGGCGAGATACTCCTGACGCGCCCCGCTCATGGCATGGGCGGTGATCGCCACGATCGGCAGCTTTGCCTTGCCGCCGCCCAGCGCGCGGATGCGCCGCGTCGCTTCGACGCCGTCGACCTGCGGCATCTGCACGTCCATGAGCAGCAGGTCATAGCCGCCGCGCTCGACCGCCGCGATGGCGTCGAGGCCGTTATCGACGATCTCGACGATGTAGCCGGCGCGCTCGAGCAGCGCGCGGGTGATCATCTGGTTGGTGCGGTCGTCCTCAGCCACCAGCACGCGCGCGCGGCCGCCGCCATCGGCGGGCGGCCGCGCCGCCGGCGCCGGCGCGGTTGCGGCCAGCGCGGCATGGGCGAGGCGCAAGCTGACATGGAAGCACGAGCCGCTTCCCTCCTCGCTCTCGACGCCGATCTCGCCGCCGAGCAGCTCGACCAGCTGGCGCGAGATGGCGAGGCCGAGACCGGTGCCGCCGAAGCGGCGCGTGATCGAGCCGTCAGCCTGACTGAATTTCTCGAACAGGCGCCCGCGTGAAGCGGCCGGGATGCCGATGCCGGTATCGACGATCTCGAAGCGCAGCAGCGCGCCGGCCTCGCTCTCGCTCTCCCGGCGCAATCGCACCCGCACCTCGCCCGTCGCGGTGAATTTGACGGCGTTGCCGATCAGGTTGAGCAGCACCTGACGCAGCCGCGTCGGATCGCTGCGGAAGCGGCCCCGGGCCGCGGCGTCGATATCGACGATCAGCGCCAGCCCCTTTTCCGCGGCGCGCGGCTGCATCAGCGCGACCACGTCGCGAATGAGGCTGTCGAGGTCGAAATCGATGCTCTCGAGCACGACGCGGCCGGCCTCGAGCTTGGAGACGTCGAGGATGTCGTTGATGATGGTGAGCAGCGCCTTCGCCGAATTGTCGACCGCCTCGGCATAGACGCGTTGCGGCGCCTCGAGCGCGCAGGCAAGCAACAGCCGGTTCATGCCGATGATGCCGTTCATCGGCGTGCGGATCTCGTGGCTCATATTCGCGAGGAATTCGGATTTGGCGCGTGCCGCCGACTCGGCCGCGTCGCGCGCCGCCGCCAGCTCGTCGGCGAGCCGCACCTTCTCGAAGCGCAGGCGGATGTTGTTGACCAGCGAGCGGTTGAGCTCGCGCGCCATGGCGCCGACCGCCGCCACGAAGAGCGCGACCATGGCGCCGGTGGCGAGATAGGCGCCGCCGCCATGCAGCAGCAGCGCCGCCACCAGCGGCAAGCCCAGCGGCACGAGGAAGGCGTAGAGCGCCGGCAGATGGGCGGCAAGCGCGGCGATGCCGCCCGCGGCCATGCCGGCCATCACCATCACCGCGAAGCAGTGATAAAGCGGGTCGTCGGTCAGCGGGATCACGACAGCGAGCGCCCCCCAGAGCACGCCCGTCAATAGTGCGCCGGCCGTGAACCGCGCGCCCCAGCGTTCGGCCTCTGCCGCGCCCGGCTGGCGCGCGCGATAGGCCCGCCGGAGCAGCATCCGCCCGGCCGTGCACAGCGCCAGCGCCAGCGCCCAGCCCAGCAGCAGCGGCCGCGGCAGCGCCGGCCACAGCACGCCGACGCAGAACGCGCCGTTGATCAGCGACGCCGGCAGCGCCAGCGGCGTCTTGAAGACGATGCGTATCTCCTCGCAGCGGATGTCCTGCCGATCCAGCATCGCTGACGCTTGCCTGCCGCCGTCGCCGCTTGGTTGCACCGCCCGTGATCTTCCCTCACGGCGCTTAAGGCTTGCTTACGCTGCGGCGTCGGGCGAGGCATGGGCGGCTTTCCCGCGATTCTCGCGCCGCTCGGATCTTCTCGAAGCTTGGCCGGCCGGCGCCCCGCCGTGTTCGTCGGCCGATCAGGCTGCGGTGCCGATGCTGTTGGCCTCGGTGGCGGCCTTTTGCATGCTCGTCGACATCTCGTTGGCGACGGCGCTTTGCTCTTCGACCGCGGCGGCGGTCGAGGCGACGTATTCGCGCACGCCCTCGATCGACTGCTTGATCGCGCTCAAGGCGCCGACCACGTCGTCGGCGATGCTTCGCATGTTGCCGATCTCCGTGGAGATCTTTTCGGTGGCGCCCTTCGCCTGCCCGGCGAGGTTCTTCACCTCGTTGGCCACCACCGCAAAGCCCCGTCCGGCCTCGCCGGCGCGGGCGGACTCGATCGTCGCGTTGAGCGCGAGGAGATTGATCTGGCTGGTGATGTTGTTGATCATCTCGACGATGCCGCCCATCGCTTGGGCGGCCTCGGCGAGGCGGTGCGTCTCGGTATCTCTGCTTTGCTCGAACGAGCGGAAACCGTTCCTGTTCAACGATTCCAGAGAGATGCGAAATCTGCTTCTTTGGGCAAGGTCAGCCTAGCGCGTGCCCATTAAAGTTTTGATAATTTACCGACAAAAATGCGCACGCCGCTGACGCACGCCGGAGGCGCGACGACGGCTCGCGCGGTTGCGCGCAGACCCGGCTCTGCCGACCCGCCGCCGCGGCAACCGGCGGCGGCGCACAGTGCTCAGGTCGAGTAGTCGGCGAAGGCCACCGTGCCGGCGCGGGCACGATAGTCGGTCTTGACGTTGACCAGCGCCACCATGCCGTCATCGACCCGCTTCTGCGCCCGCTCCAGCGCCGGCCGGATCTGGTCGGCGCGCTCGACATACTCGCCGTAGCCGCCGAGCGTCTCGGCCATCTTGTCGAAGCGGGTGTAGCCGAGGTCCCGGCCGGGCTTGTCGTGCTTGGGATCGGCGGTCCAGCCGCCATTGAGGCTCACCACCACCAGCACCGGGATGCGGTGGCGCACCGCGGTGTCGAGCTCCATCGCGTTGAGCCCGAAGGAGCCGTCGCCATGGACGACGATCACCTGCTTGTCGGGCTTGGCGATCTTGGCGCCGAGGCCGAAGGGCAGTCCCACCCCCATCGTGCCGAAGGGCCCGGAATTGAGGCGATGGCCGGGGGCGAAGGTCGGCATCGACTGGCGGCCGAAATTGAGGATCTCCTGCCCGTCGACCACCAGGATGGCGTCGCGGCGCATGAAGTTCTTGATCTCCTCGCACAGCCGCAGCGGATGGATCGGCTCGTCCTCGCTCGCCTTGTTGGCACCGGCGGCAATGCGCTTCGATGCCTCGCCATCGGCGAGCTTGCGCCGCCATGCGCCGAAGCGGTCGGCGTCGACCCGCCCCTTGCTCGCCGCCAACAGCTGTTGCAGCACCATCTTACAGTCGCCGACGATCGGGATGTCGACGCGGCGCGGCGCGGTGGCGATCTCCTCGGCATCGATGTCGATGCGGGCGATGGTGGCGCCGGCGGCAAAGCGCGGCGGCGCCGCATGATTGATGATGTAGTTCATGCGCGTGCCGACGACCAGGATGAGATCGGCCTCCTTGAAGGCCGAGGAGCGCATCGCAAGGTAGGAATAGGGGTGATCGTCGGGCAGCACGCCACGGCCTTGCGGCGTGGTGTAGAACGGCACGCCGATCTGCTCGACCAGCGCCTGCAGCTCCTCCCAGGCCTGCGACCAGATGACGCCGCTGCCGGAGAGGATGATCGGCTGGCGCGCCTTGGCGAGCGCATCGACCAGCGCCTCGATCTGCTTCGGCTCGCCCAACGGACGCGCGCCCAGGAGCGGCCTGCCGCTCAGCCGCCAATCGACTTGGCTCTCGTCGATCTTGGCGTAGAGGATGTCGCCGGGGAAATCGAGATAGACCGGGCCGGGCTTGCCGTTCATCGCCTTCTGGAAGGCGGCGTTCACCTGCTCGGGGATGCGCTTCAGATTGTAGACGCGGTCGGCCCATTTGGTGCAGGGCTTCATGATCGCGACCTGGTCGATCTCCTGGAACACCTGGCGGCCGAACTGGCCGATCGGGCTCGAGCCGCCGATCGCCACCACCGGCGCGCAGTCGATCAGCGCGTTGGCGATGCCGGTGGTGAGGTTGATGACGCCGGGGCCGCTCGCCGCCATGCAGACGCTCGGCCGCTGCAGCAGCCGGCTGTAGGCATGCCCCATCATCGCCGCCGCCTGCTCGTGGCGCACATCCAGCGGACGGATGCCTTCCTTGATGCAGGACGCCTCCGCCAGCAGCATCGGCCCGCCCATGAGAAAGAACAGGACGTCCGTGCCCTCGTTCCTAAGCGACCGCGCCAGGATCTCCGAACCCGTGAGCTCCGCCACCGTGCTTCCTCCCGTTAAATCACGCCGTCCTGCCGCAGCTTCGCCACCTCGCCGGCGCTGAGACCCAGCCAGTCGCCGAGCACTGCCTCGTTATGCTCGCCGAGCAGCGGCGCCGGCGCCACCGGCAGCGTGCCGCCGTTATGGCGCACCGGCCAGGCCGGCATCTTGAAATCGCCGCATTGGCCATGCCGCATCACCTGCATGATGCCGCGCCGCTCGAAATCGGGATCGTTGTGCAGCTCGAGTGTGTCGAGCACCGCGCCCGCCGGTACGCCGACGGCGCTGATGAGGCGCATCGCCTCGTGCTTGTCGTGCTGGCGCGTCCACGCGGCGACGATGGCGTCGATCTCTTCCTCATGCTCGGCGCGCGCCTGCACCGTCTCGTAGCGGGGATCGCCGATGAGGTCGGCGCGGCCGATCACCTCGAGCAGGCGCCGCCAATGCGCAGGGTTGGCGCGGCTGGTGTAGATATAGACGTAATCGTTGGGCCCGCCCGGCTTGCAGGGATAGACGCCGCTCGGCGCGGACTTGCCGGAGAGCAGCTTGGAGCCGTTGCGCTGTGCCGGCTGGCCGGTCGTGGCGGTGGCGGCAAACGCGACGCGGATGTATTGCAGCATCGCATCCTGCATGGCGAGCTCGAGCCGCTCGCCCTCTCCCGTCGTCTTGCGCCGGTAGAGCGCGCCCAGGATGCTGATCGCCAGCAGCATGCCGGTGCCGGTGTCGCCGAGCGTCGTCCCCGGCTTGATCGGCGGCCCGTCCGGCTCGCCGGTGATGCTCAGCAGCCCGCCCGCCGCCTGGGCGATCATGTCGAAGGCGAGGCCGCGCTCGAACGGACTGCCGGTGCCGAAGCCTTTGACCTGGGCGTAGATGACGCCGGGGTTGATCTCGCGCACCGCCTCATAGCCGAGGCCGAGGCGCTCCACCGCGCCCGGCGCGAAATTCTCGACGAAGACGTCGGCGTGGCGCGCCATGTCCTTGACCAGCGCCAGCCCCTTGGGCGATTTCAGGTCAATCGCCACCGACTTCTTGTTGGCGTTGAACAGCAGGAAATACCAGCTGTCCGGCCCTGGCCCGCGGCGAAAGGAGGAGCGGCCGGGATCGCCGCCATTGGGATTCTCGACCTTGACCACCTCGGCGCCGAGCCAGGCCAGCACCTCGGTGCAAGACGGGCCGGCTTCGAACTGCGTGAGGTCGAGGACGCGGACGCCGCCGAGATAGCTGGGAATCGCTGGGTTTGTGCCCATCGCTGGCTGTTCCTCCCCTTCGGGCCGGTTGTCGGCCTCTCGCTTAGGGGCGAAAGCGTGCCACGGGATGCCCCCGGGGGTCCAGTTGAACCGGACATGGCTGGGCTGCGCCCCCGGTATCGCTACGCGGGCAGGATCGTTTCTGCCGAATTTGCCTCAGGAAGAGAGCGGCCGCTCCAGGCCGCTGGCTTCGGGCAAGCCGAGCATGAGGTTGAGGTTCTGCACCGCCGCGCCGGACGCGCCCTTGCCAAGATTGTCCAACACGGCAACGAGACGCGCCTGCCCCACCTCATCCGATCCGAAAACATAGAGCCGCATGCGGTTGGTGCCGTTGAGACCTTCGGGATCGAGGGTCTTGAGCGATGCTGCCTCCTCGGGGGCGGCGACCGCGATGAAGCGCTCGCCCCGATAAGCCCCCTCGAGCGCCGCCTGGAGGTCCCTGAGCTTGGGCCGGGTCGGCAGCGCCTTGAGCGGCAGCGGCACCTCGACGATCATTCCCTGGGCGTAGCGACCGACAGCGGGGGCAAAGAGCGGCGGGGCCGCGAGCCCGGCATGCCGGTGCATCTCCGGCACGTGCTTGTGCCCGAAGGTCAACGCATAGAGGCGAAAGGGCACCGTGGTGTAGCCGGGCGAGCTCTCGTCCTCGAACTCCGCGATCATGCTCCGGCCGCCGCCGCTATAGCCTGATATCGCATTGGTCGTGACCGGCCAATCCCGCGGCAGCAGCCCCGCTTCGACCAGAGGCCGCACCAAGGCGATGAAGCCGGTGGGATAGCAGCCGGGATTGGCCACCCGGCGCGAGCTCGCGATGGCAGCGCGCTGCGCCGGCGACATCTCCGGAAATCCATAGGTCCAGCCCGGCTCGGTGCGATGCGCCGTGGAGGCGTCGATCACCCGCACCGAGTTGCTGTCGATGAGGGCCACCGCCTCGCGCGCCGCCTCGTCGGGCAGGCAGAGGATCACGAGATCGGCGCCGTTGAGCAGGTCGCGCCGCGCATCCTTCTCCTTGCGCCGCGTCGGCTCGATCGAGACGAGCTCGATGTCGCGCCGGTCTCTGAGCCGGCGGTGGATCTGCAGTCCGGTGGTGCCGGCTTCGCCGTCGATGAATACCTTCGCCGCCATCTCGACCTCCGGGGATCAGGACACGAGAAAAGGGCGCTTCGACCGGAACCGAAGCGCCCTCGCGAAACGAAATCCTTCGCGCGGCTCAGCGCTTCGAGAACTGGAAGCTGCGTCGGGCCTTGGCCTTGCCGTATTTCTTGCGCTCGACGACGCGGCTGTCGCGCGTCAGGAAGCCCTGCGCCTTGAGCACCGGCCGGAGATCAGGCTCGTAATATGTCAACGCCTTGCTGATGCCGTGGCGCACCGCCCCGGCCTGGCCGGAGAGCCCGCCGCCGTTCACGGTGCAGACGACATCGTACTGGCCGAGCCGGTTGGCGACGACGAAGGGCTGGTTGAGCAGCATGCGCAGCACCGGCCGGGCGAAATAGATCGGGCTGTCGCGGTCGTTGACCGTGATCTTGCCGCTGCCGGGCTTGATCCAGACGCGCGCCACCGCGTTCTTGCGCTTGCCCGTGGCATAGGCGCGGCCTTGTGCGTCGAGCTTGGGCTTCGCCTCGGCCGCCGCCGCCGGCTGCCCGGCTTGCGCGCCTTGCAGCGCCTCGCGCAGACCGCCCAGGGATTGCTGCAGATCGGCCATGGTCACGCCCTCTTGTTCTTGCGGTTCATCGCGGCCACGTCGAGCGGCTGCGGCTGCTGCGCCTCATGCGGATGGTTCGGGCCCTTATAGACTTTGAGATGGCCCATGATGCGCCGGCCCAAGGGCCCGCGCGGCACCATCCGCTCCACCGCCTTGAGGAGGACGCGCTCGGGATGCTTGCCATCGAGGATCGCGCCCTTGCTGCGCTCCTTGAGGCCGCCGGGAAAGCCGGTATACCAGTGGAAGACGCTGTCGCGCCGCTTGTTGCCGGTGAGCGCCACCTTCTCCGCGTTGATGACGACGACGTGGTCGCCGTCATCCATATGCGGCGTGTAGCTCGGCTTGTGCTTGCCGCGCAGCCGGCCGGCGATGATCGCGGCGAGCCGGCCGAGCACCAGCCCGTCGGCATCGATCAGCAGCCACTTCTTGTCGATCTCGGTCGGTTTGGCGGAATAGGTTTTCATGACGCGCTCTGGACCTCTGGAAGCGGCGCAGTATGCCGAGAAACCGCCATCCGTCAAGCGCGGAAATCCACGGGCGGCAGGCACTTGTCAGATACGGTATTATAATACCGCGATCACTCGCCGCGCGGCGGCAGGGAATAGGTGGCGCTGACATGCGCCACCATCTCGCCGCCTTCCGCCGAGAACAGCTCGACCACGCCGACGGCGAGCCGCCGGCCGAGCTTGATCAGCCTGGCATGGGCGGTCACGTCGGCGGGCGGCGGCAGGCGCAGGAAGTTGATGGTGAGGCTGGTGGTCACCGCCTGCTCGAGCGGCCCGACCGCCGCCATCACCGCGCCATAGACCGCGATGTCGGCAAGCGCCATCAGCAAGGGACCGCCGATGGTGCCGCCGGGCCGCAGGAAATCGCCCTTATATGGCATGCGCAGCACGGTGCGTTCGCGATCAAGCGCCACGACCTCCGGCGAGAGCGCCTGCGCGAACGGCAGCTTCTCGCGCACGATCGTCTCGAACTCCGCCACCGTGATCCGCGACATCTCGCCTCCCCTCCGACCGGAGCGCAGCGTCGCCGATCCCCGCGAGCGGCGCAAGCGGTCCTGCCCGCGCTTCGATCCGCCTCTTGCCGCGCTGTCGGCAGCGGCGGTCGACCGGTCGGCTGCCACAGTCAGCGCGCCTCGACCAAGATCGCGTTCATCGCCAGTATTGCCGTCTTCTCGAAGCTGTCTCTGAGGGAGATATTGAATGCGCGTGATCAACGTCGTTGCGCTGGTCGCCTGCTCGGTCTGCGCGTTGGGAAGCGGTGCTGCGCTGCTGCCGGCGTCAGCGGTCGCCGCGTCAACGGCACCCAGCGTCGCGGTCGGTTCGCAGTACAGCTCGACGCATGTCTATGTCGCACCTGAGAGCCTCGATCGCTTCGTCGCGAGCTTTGTCGCCGCCTTTGGCGGAACGGCCTCCAAGCCGGTGGTTACGACGGTCACGCCGACCCCGAGCAGTACCATCGCGCAATTCGTTCTGACGCCCGCCGGCACGCTCTCGGTATTCGGATACAAGACGCCTGTTCCCTTTCCCTTTGGGCTGGAGCGGACAGGATATCTCGTCGCGGATATGGATGCGGCCGTCCGTGCCGCCCGGTCCGCGGGAGCGAGCGTCATCGTAGCGCCGTTCGACGATCCCATCGGCCGCGACGCCGTTATCCAATGGCCCGGCGGCGTAAATATGCAGCTCTACTGGCACACGACCGCGCCTTCCTACGACAGATTGCAGACCGTCCCCGACAATCGCGTGTATCTGTCCCGCGACAAGGCCGACGATTTTATTCGCGGCTTCGTGAGGTTTGCCCAGGGGAAGGTGGCCTCCGACAGCTCCCACGCTCCCGGCATTGAAATTGGCCGGCCCAAGGACACGTATCGGCGTGTCCGAATCGAGTCGAATTTCGGCAAGATGACCGTGCTGGTGACCGATGGTCATCTGCCCTACCCCTATGGGCGCGAACTGACAGGCTACGACGTCGAGAAGCTTGCCGACACGCTGGACAAGGCCAAGGCGGCCGGCGTCGTCCTGCTGGCAGGACCCTACAGCGGCGACCATCGCGACGCTGCGATCGTGCAGTTTCCGGGTGGCTATATCGCGGAGATCCACGCTTCCAGCGCCAACTGACTCAACCCCGCTCGGTCGCTGCACGGGCCGGATGGCGGCCGCCCCTGAGCGCGCCGCAGCCCCGCGCCCGCACCTTACTCCTGCGGCCGGCCAACCAGCAGCCAGAGCTGCGCCAGGTCGCGCGTGCCGTCGGCTCCGGTCACCGCGCCGAGCGCTTGCGCGGCCTGCTCCTTCCGCC
The DNA here is from genome assembly GCA_052143095.1 of Allostellaceae bacterium. Classification (GTDB taxonomy): domain Bacteria; phylum Pseudomonadota; class Alphaproteobacteria; order ATCC43930; family CGMCC-115725; genus DAHUYF01. Next base: position 2,840 of record JBKQTR010000118.1, on the reverse strand, counting down.
CCGCCTGGAGATAGGCGACGCCGAGATGGAGCTCAGCGTCCTCGGGATGCTTAAGACCCCCCTTCCCCAGGCCCTTCTGAAACGCCGCGACGGCATCGTCGTAGCGGCCGTAACTGGCATAGGCCTCGCCGAGCTTGACCCAGGGCAGGCCGTCGCGGCCGGCCTCGGCTTCGCGCGCGAGCTGCGGCAGCGTCTTGATGTCCTCGCCCGATTGCCGTGCCGCCATGGCGGCAAGCCGCTGCTGGCGCTCGGCGCCCGCACCTTTCCCCAGCACGCCCGCGGCGTAGCCTTTGTCGAGCAGCGCCTTGGCGTCGCCCGGCAACCCAGCCTGCAAGGCGAGCTGCGCCGCCTCCATGTACTGGCCTTGCGTTTCCAGCGTATCGGTCGCCGCCATCAGCCGGTCGAGATCGAGCGTCAGGCGGTCGGCAAAGCCCGGCTGCTTCTGCACCGAGGCCAGCAGATCGCGCCAATATTCCTTCTTCGGGTAGCTCGCCACCAGCGTCTTCAGCGCGTCGCGGTAGCCGGCCTCGTTCTTCTGCTTGTACTCGCTGCTGACCAGCAGCTGCAGCACCGGCTCGCCGGTCTTGCGGCCGGCGCGCTGGTCCTGCTGCAACAGCATCCGGCTGGTCCGCGCCGCGCCGGCGAAATCGTTCTGCAGGTAATCGGCCTGCGCCATCAGCAGGCGCGGCTCCTCCGCCGTGCCGCCCTCCTTGTAATAGCGCTCGCCATAGCTGACGACGCCGGCATAGTTCTTGGCCTGGTAGCTGAGCTGCACCAGCGTCTCGACCCGCTTCAGCGCCTCCGCCGGCGGCAGGATGCCGGTCGCCAGCGCCGCCTCGAGCGCCTTGATCGTGCCGGGATAATCCGCGGTCTCGAGCGCGACCACGGCGCGCGTCGCCTCGATCACGTAGATCTCATAGGCCGTCTTGCCCGGCACTGCATCGGCTTCCCGCAGCTTCGCCAGCGCCTCCGCGTAGCGCTTCTGCTTGAGGAGCTGCTCTGCCGCCTGTACCGGCTTGCCGATCTCCTCGCGCGCGGTGAGCTTCTCCTCCGCCGCGACCGCGCGCCCCTCCGGCCGCGTCGTCCCCGGCATGAGCAGCGCCGCCAGCAGCAGCGCGCGGAGTATGGTGCTAAAGCGCATCGCCGACCCGCCTCGACCGATCATTCCATGAACTGCTCGTTGCCGACGAGCCCGATCTTGACGACGCCGAGGCGCTGGCTCTCGGCCAGCACCATGGCGACGTAAGCGTATTTGACCAGCTTGTTCGGCGCGAGATGGATCTCGGGCTGCGGGCTCTGCTGCGCCGCCTGGCGCAGATAGCGCTCGAGCGTCGCGCGGTCGGGAAGCACGGTGCCGTTCCACGAGATCGTGCCGTCGAAATCGATGTCGAGATCGACCACCGCCGGCTGCTCCAGCGCCGGCGGCGGCGTGCCTTGCGGCATGTCGAGCTTCACCGCATGCGTCTGCACCGGAATGGTGATGATCAGCATCACCAGCAGCACCAGCATGACATCGATGAGCGGCGTGGTGTTGATGTCGATCATAACCTCGTCCTCGCCGCCGGGCTTGCCGAGGTTCATCGCCATGGCGGACGGCTCCGGTTAAGACAGCGCCTGCCGCTCATGGCGTCACCGGCGCGTCGCGCTGCGGCTCCGTGATGAACGCCACCTTGGCGATGCCGGCGCGCTGGCAGGCGACGACGACGCGGCCGACGAACTCGTAGCGCACCTCCTTGTCGGCGCGGATATGCACCTCGGGCTGCGGCTGCTGCGTCGCCCGCTCCTCGAGCCTGCCGAGCAACGCCGCGGTATCGGCAAGCTTGGCGTCGTTCCAGAACACACCGCCCTCCCGGTCGATGGCGATGATGATGTTCTGCGGCCGTGTCTGGGTCGGCTGGTTCGCCTCGTTGGGCAGCGCCACCGGCACGCTGTGCGTCACCACCGGAATGGTGATGAGGAAGATGATCAGCAGCACCAGCATGATGTCGACCAGCGGCGTGGTGTTGATCGACGCCATCAGCGCGTCGTCCTCCTCGCCGCCCGGGCCCAGGCCGATCGCCATGCTCAGGCGCTCCGCGCCGCCGGCCGCGCCGGCGCGCGCACGCCGCCGATCAGCAGCGCATGCAGATCGGCGGCGAAGCCGCGCACCCGGTCGAGCGCGAGCTTGTTGCGGCGGACCAGCCAGTTGTAGCCGAGCACCGCCGGCACCGCCACGGCGAGGCCCATTGCCGTCATGATCAGCGCCTCGCCGACCGGTCCCGCCACCTTGTCGATGCTCGCCTGGCCGGCGATGCCGATCGCCGTCAGCGCGTGATAGATGCCCCAGACCGTGCCGAAGAGGCCGACGAAGGGCGCCGTCGATCCCACCGTGCCGAGGAACGCCAGCCCGCCCTGCAGGCGGTTGCCGATCGCGTCGACCGAGCGCTGCAGCGACATGGTGATCCAGCTGTGCAGGTCGATCTGCTGGGTGAGCGTGCCCTCGTGATGCTCGCTCGCGCGCAGCCCGTCCTCGACCAGCAGGCGGAAGGCGCTGCGCTTGCTCAGCGCCTGGGCGCCGTCGCGGATGCTCGCCGCCATCCAGAAGCTGCGATTGGCCTCCGTCGCCTGGCGCAGCAGCGCCGTCTGCTCGATCAGCTTGGTGATCAGGATGTACCAGGTGCCCATCGACATCACGACCAGCGCGATCAGCGTGCCGCGCGTCACCCAATCGCCATTGTCCCACATCGCCGAAAGGCCGTAGGGATTGTCGACGATCTCCTGCGTCCGGGCGCCGGGGCTCGGCACGCCCGCGGGCGCGGCGGTCGCGTCGCCGGCAGGCGCCGGTGCGGCGGTCGCGTCGC
>JBKQTR010000117.1:0-5133 GCA_052143095.1 Allostellaceae bacterium | reverse complement strand
TCCTGCGCGAACCAAGAGACGTGTGACACGGTCTGTCGCCGCAAACCGCTGGCCTTCTTCGAGCGAGTGATGGAAATTGGCGGGTTCGATCTGGAAGCGACGCCGCGAGTTGCGCCAATAGTCGCCTCGCCGCTTCCTGACCACATACCGCTCGTCGGTCACAGATACGGTCGCGTCGGAAAGCTCGCGGAGCATGTCGTCGCTGTTCCTCTTTATGAGATCTTCCACATGGGGACCGGGGAGCCACATATTCACAGCCGCGCTGAGCTGGCCGCGCGTTTCTTGATCCCGGACGATGCGATCGTCATAGCCACTGGCGTCGATCGCGACTTCAAGGTCGAGCGCTGGTGGGAGTTCGCCGCACGCGCCAAGGTGATGCAGGCGCTGCGTGATCTCGGAATCGCTCTGGTGACGACCCCAAACTTCAGCCTTTTCACCAATGTTCCCCGTCCGGACAATCTTCACGGGATGAAGCGGATCGCCTTGTCTTGGGCCGAACTGATGGCCGCAGGAATTCCCGCAGCGTTGCATTTGAACGCCCGCACCGAATTCGACTACGTGCGGTGGACGCAATTTGTCGCCGCCCGGCCGGAGGTGAAAATCGTCGCCTTCGAATTCGGTACGGGCGCGCCATCCGAACCGCATCGACTGGCATGTCGAACGGCTTTGCGCTCTGGCCGCCGCGGCGGGCAGGCCTCTTACCCTCGTCTTGCGCGGGGGTGTTCGCATGCTCCCGCGGCTTCGGGCATCTTTCGCCCAGGTCATCCTCATAGATACCGAGACTTTCAGCCGCGCGTTGAAGCGCCGCCGCGCCACGATCACCGAAGCGGGCCGCTTGCGCTGGCTCCGCGCACCGACGCCGAAAGGCGATCCGATCGACGAGTTGCTGGCGCACAACATCACCACCGTCCGCCGGGCGTTGAGCTCGCTAGCGCTCACCTTGCCCAACACCTCACGACGGGTGCGAACGGCCGTTCGGCGCCCGGCAGCGGACGCTGATCGTCAACCCGCCCAGCCTAGCTTTGTGGCTGAGCTCGACGCTTCCCTGCAGACTGGGGCTGTGACCGCGAACAGCGAGCGCATGATCGTCGCTCCGGAAGCGTAGCTCTCCATCATGGTTCGCGAGCGCACGAAACATTTGCCCCATCCCGAACCCGGCGCCACTGGCGCGGCCGAAACGCGATTGGCCGTCCTCGACAGCGACCCTGAGGGCCATGCCGGCGTCAAGAAGGCCGCTGTAGTCAGGGTTCTCACGCAAACTGGCCAGCACGCCGACCCCCGCATCCGCGACAACGATTTCGAAGGCGCTCGGCGTCGCTGCAAAGGCCACCAGTCCAGTCTCCGGCCGACCGCTATGCCGGAAGACATTCTCCTGCAGTTCGCCCATGGCGCCGATGATGGCCGCGGCAAGCGGTTTGGCGAATCCGACCGCGACTGCCGCCTGCTCGGCGCGGTTTCGCCAAAGCGCCCACTGATTGGACCCGTCTCCGGTCTCGGCGAAGCGCGCCAGCGGGAACGCACCGTGGCGCGCGGCATAGCCGCTCCCCGCGATGGCGCCACGATCGAGCGCTTCTTCGATGACGGACGCGAAGCTCGCGGCGAAGCGGACCTGGGCGAACATGGCGGGGTTTTCGCGGCGCGCCATCAGCATCTCAATCAGCGGGCCGAGGCGACTGGAGCGGTCGACGCTCACCTGTCCCAGAGTCGACAGGGCGCCGGATTGGGCGGCCCACAAAAGATCGTCAGCGCCGGCGAAGTCGCCGTTCACCCGGTGATCCTGTCCCGACGTAGTGGCCACCCTTCCGATCCTCGCCCCACACCTTGGCTCGGGTTTGGATGGACCATGAATTGGCCCGCGTTGTCGCGACCGCCCCCCTGATCCGTCCTCCTTAGCAGATTTACTGAATACTTGGCGGCATTGAATACGTCCGGGCTCTGCGACCGACCTTGGGCAGTCGATATCGTCTCTTCCGAATTCTTCATTGGGACGCGTTTATTATGTTCATCGAGCGCTTGATCCTGACCAACTTCCTCTGCTTCGGTCCAGACCCTCGGGCGATCGACCTCGCGTCCGGCTTGACCGCGTTTGTCGGGGTGAACGGCGCCGGCAAGACGGCGGTGATGCAGGCGCTGCAGCGTCTGTTCGGGGTCACAGGCGACCAGCGCCGCCTGCGGCGTCGGGACTTCCATGTGTCTGCAGCGGAAGCCGAACCGGCGCGTCAGCGGAGCTTCGTGATCGAGGCGATTCTCGCCTTCCCCGAACTTGATACGGAAGGCGGCGACAACGCCGCGGTGCCAGAGTTTTTCCACCAGATGGCGGCGGACGACGCCGGCAGGCTGAAATGCCGTTTACGCCTGCAAGCGACTTGGACCGAAGACGGCTCACTTGACGGCACCATCGAACAGAAATTCTGGGCGATCCGAACATTCGGCGATTTCACCGAGACCGACTGCATCGAGCTGAAGGCGATCGACCGCGCGCGCATCCAGATGATCTACGTTCCCGCGGCGCGCGACGGCGCCTCGCAGGTGACAGCGTTCCTGCGCGGTCGGCTTTGGCGCGCCATCGACTGGTCTCAGCAGGTGAGGGACGCCTTCGCCGAAGCCGGGGCCACCTTGAACGGGGCATTCGGCGGAGAGGCCGCCGTTGATCTCGTGGCCGCGGCGGTCAAGCAACGATGGCAGGAGGTGCACAGCGCTGGCACCGATACAACGCCTGTCTTTCGACCCCTCGATCTGCGGTTTCCGGAATTTATCCGCAAAGTCGAGGTCGTCTTTCATCCCGACGAAGCCGGTCGCGAGCGCAGCCTCGACGATCTCAGCGACGGCCAGCGCTCGCTTTTCCACCTCGCCATGACCGCCGCAACCCTCGACGTTGAGGCGCGCATTGCCGCGGATCCGGCTGGAATCGGCTTCCAGCCGGATGGTGTCCCACTGCCCGCCCTGACCCTGATCGCGGTCGAGGAGCCAGAGAACAATCTTGCACCGTTCTATCTGTCGCGGATCATCCGGCAGATCGAGGACCTGACGCGGGGGAGGCGGGCGCAAGCGATGGTCAGCAGTCATTCGCCAAGCGTTCTCGCGCGCATCGACCCGACACAGGTCCGCCACTTTCGCCTGGACATTGCCGATCGCACGGCGAGGGTCCGTTCGATCCGGCTCCCGGAATGCGAGGAAGAAGCTTCAAAATTCGTACGGGAGGCCGTGCGTACCTATCCCGAGCTATATTTCGCGCGCTTCGTGGTGTTGGGCGAAGGCGCGTCGGAGGAAGTCGTGCTGCCACGGTTGGCAGACGCGCTGGGCCTCGCAATCGATCGCTCGTTCGTGGCCGTTGTGCCGCTCGGCGGCCGGCACGTAAACCATCTTTGGCGCCTCCTAACGGATCTCGATATTCCCTACGCGACGTTGCTGGACCTCGACAGAGGTCGAGCGGGAGGCGGCTGGGGCCGCATCAAGACGGCGTGCACCCAACTGCTGGAAAATGGGCTCACACCGCGTGCGTTGTTCGGTGAACAGCTTCACCCCGATGGCCCGGCGGCGAACCTCGCCGCGTTCGATCGTTTCGACGCCGGTGACGCTAACGGTCTTGATTCTTGGGCGAATTGGCTCCGCGAGTTTGGCGTGTTCTTCTGCGCGCCGCTCGATCTGGACTATTCGATGCTGCGGGCCTTCCCTGCCGCGTATCAGGTGGTGGAACCGGGTCGGCAGGGACCATCGAACCGCGGCGATCCGCGGACGGCTGTGCTCGGCGACGACGGGTTGGCGGCGCTATATCCGGCAGACCAGGATCAGCTGTTGCGTTGGTATCGGTACCTGTTCCTCGGGCGCGGCAAGCCGAGCACGCACGTCCGGGTTTTGAGCGGCATGCCGGTCGCGGATCTCGCGGCCGACGCTCCGGAGGAGCTGAGCGCGCTGCTCACCGCGATCATCGCACGGCTCGAGCGGCCGGCCCCGGCGGAAGCCTGATCATGCCGCGCATTCCGCAGGACGACTGGCGACCCCGAGGAATCGAGGACCTCGAACCCCAGGCTTGGCGAGCGCTCCGTCAGGCGGGCTGCGCCTGCGTCGTCGCCGGGCCCGGAGCCGGCAAGACCGAGTTCTTGGCACAGCGTGCGGTTTATCTACTCGAGACGGGCGTTTGTCCGCCGCCATATCGAGTTCTCGCCATCTCGTTCAAGAGCGATGCGGCCGACAATCTGGCTGCGCGCGTGCGGCAACGGTGTCCACCCGAGTTGGCGCGCCGCTTCGTCTCGCTCACCTTTGATGCGTTCACCAAAGGCTTGGTCGACCGCTTCACCACAGCCATCCCGCCCGATTGGCGCCCCGGTCGGCCGTACGACATCGCGTTTCCGACACGACGACAGGTTCAAGGATTCCTGGACCAGACGCGCCTCGGCGCTCCGCTGCAGTGGCAGGCCGCGATTGCGGGATTGGGCGCCGGAGATTTCGAGTCGCGATATGTGGGCCGTCACCGCCTGCCGCTTGCGCGCGCCGAATCGCAAACGGGCGAGGATTATGCAATCGATCTCTGGTGGCACAGTCAAATCCGGGCGCGGGTGCGTGCATCGCTCACCTTCGTCAGCCTCAATCGCCTGGCCGAACTCGTGTTGAGAGCGAATCCGCACATTCGACGAGCGCTGCGGGCGACATATCCCTTCGTCTTCGTCGACGAATTCCAGGACACGACCTACGCGCAATATGACTTCCTCCTTTCGGCGTTCGCCGATGGCAGGACTGCCGTGACGGCTGTGGGAGACGACAAGCAGCGGATCATGGCCTGGGCCGGCGCGAGGCTCGACGCGTTTCAGCGCTTCGAGTCGGATTTCGGCGCCGTCCGGATACCCCTGGCCTTCAACTTTCGATCCTCGCCGGGTCTAGTGCGGATTCAGCATGTGGTCGCCCGCGCGCTTGATCCGAACTCGATCGCTGGCGTGGCGCAAGCGGCTCAGCTTGTGGAGGGCGACGTCGCACAGGTCTGGAACAGTCAAACGCGAGGTGCTGAAGCCGCATATCTGACCCGATGGCTCGCTGAGGATATGGTGTGTCGAGGTCGGTCCCCCCGCGACTACGCCTTACTTGTCCGGCAGAAATCCGACGAGTACGAAGCTGAGCTTTCCGAGCCGCTCGCTCGGG
>JBKQTR010000116.1:0-4531 GCA_052143095.1 Allostellaceae bacterium | reverse complement strand
GCCGACCGCGAAGCGGTCGGCCGGGTTGGCCAGGATGAGGAAGTGATGAACAGGGCATCGACCGATAATGCCCGATTCAAATTCTCCTCATCCTGAGGAGCGGTCCGAAGGACCGCGTCTCGAAGGACGCACCACGCCCATCCAGCGCAAGATAACCTATAGGGCTTTCAAAATGGCGTCGACGCTCGATACCTCGAAGCCGCCGGGCTTCTCGACGTTGAGCGTCTTGACGACGCCGTCCTGGACGATCATGGCGTAGCGCTGCGAGCGCTTGCCGAGGCCGTAGCCGCTGCCGTCCATCTCGAGGCCGACGGCGCGGGTGAAGTCGCCATTGCCGTCGGCGAGCATCTGCACCTTGCCGTCGGCGTTCTGCTGCTTGCCCCAGGCATTCATGACGAAGGCATCGTTGACCGAGAGGCAGGCGACGGCGTCGACGCCCTTCGACCGGAGCTCGGCCGTCTTCTCGACGAAGCCCGGCAGGTGCTTGGCCGAGCAGGTCGGCGTGAACGCGCCGGGCAGCGCGAACAGCACCACCTTCTTGCCCTTGAAGAACTCGCCGGTATCGACGTCCTTCATGCCCTCCGGCGTCATCTGCTTGAGCTTCACCGCCGGGACCGTGTCGCCAACCTTGATGGTCATCGCTTTTACCCCTCTGTGGTTTTTTGCACTCTGGCCTTGGGCGCCACCATAGACGGTCGGATGGTGAAAATCACCCCCGCCCTGCCGGCCCTCCCGGCAAGTTTACCGTGCGGCGCCGGCGAGCTTTCCGGGACCGGCCGCCTCGGCCAGCGCCTGCAGCACCTGATCGGGGGTGAGGATCTCCGACAGCGCCCTTCCGTGCGGCAGGCCGGGGCCGTAGACCGCGTTGAACGGGATGCCGTAGCGACCGAAGCTGCGCAGATAGGCGGCGATCGCCTCGCTCGGCCGCGTCCAGTCGGCGCGCATGGCGGTGGTGCCAGGCTGCTCCAGCCGGCGCCGCACCGCCGGCTGATCGATCACCAGCTCCTTGTTGACCTTGCAGGTGAGGCACCAATCGGCGGTGACGTCGACGAACACCACCTGCCCCTCGCCCACCAGCCGGTCGATGGCGGCGCGGTCGAAGCCGCGCCAGAACGCATCGCCCGCCGGCGGCGGCGGCGGCGCCGCCAGGGTCACCGGCACGAGGAAGGCGAGCAGCAGCGCGGCCGGCGCCGCAAGCCCGCGCCAGCGCGGCGCCCGCAGCAGGCCCAGCGCCGCCGCCGCGACCGCCAGCAGCCCCGCCACCGTCAGCGCCGCCTCTAGGCCGATCTGGCTCACCAGCACCGAGACGAGCCACAACGCGGTCGCGGCGAGCGCGAGGCCGAGCACGCGGCGCAGCACCAGCATCCAACGCCCCGGCCGCGGCAAGCCCTGGGCCAGGCGCGGCAGCAGCGCCACAAGCAGGTAGGGCGCGGCGAGGCCGAGGCCGAGCGCGAAGAAGATGGCGAAGATCTCGAGCGGCCCGGCGGCCAGCGCGAAGCCGATGGCGGTGCCGAGGAAAGGCGCCGAGCAGGGCGTCGCCAGCAAGGTGGCGAAGGCGCCGGCTGCGACATTGCCCAGCAAACTGCTGCCGTCGCCCTGGCGCAGCGCCAGCCTGCCTACCCAGGACGGCAACGGCACCTCGAAAAAGCCCCAGAGGTTACAAGCGAACAGCGTCAGCAGCACGCCCATGAACACGAGGAACAGCGGCTGCTGGAACTGCACGCCCCAGCCGATGGCGATGCCGGCCGATTTGAGCGCCACCATCGCCGCGGCCAGCGCCAGAAAGGCCAGGATCACCCCCGCCGCCGAGGCGAGGAAGCCGCGGCGCAGCGCGGCGCGCGAGCGGCCGCCATGCTCGACCAGGCCCAGCAGCTTGATCGACAGCACCGGCAGGACGCAGGGCATGAAGTTGAGGATAAAGCCGCCCAGCAGCGCCAGCGGCAGGACCGCCAGCAGCAGGCCGAGATCCGGCGCCGGCGGCGCGGCGGTGGGGGTGACGGCGCTCTCCAGCGCACGCTCGCCATCGACCAGGGTGATGGTGAGCTGCTGCCCGACCAGCCCGTCGAGCGCGGCCGCGGGGCCCGCCGCCGGCAGGTGCAGCAGCGCCTGGCCGGGCGTGTCGCTGGCCGCGAGATGCGGCGCGCCGAAGCTGACGCCCGGCGGCCCCTCGACGAAGGCATCGGGCGCCAGCAAGGGGCTCGCGGTCGCCACCCGCAGCTCCAGCATCGGCTTGCGGCCGGGGACCAGGCTCGCCCCGGCAAGCGCCAGACCGGCGCCCTGGCCGTCGCCCGGCACGCGCTGGGCATAGCGGGCGATGAGCGCGGCATAGCCGGAGCCGCCGGGGCCCGGACTCGCCGCCGGCAGGTCGAGGCTCAGCAGCGTGTCATAGGGGATGCAAATCTCGCTGCAGGTGAGGTAGCTGAGCGCCAGCCGGAGCCGCGCCTCCTGCCCCCGATGCTCGAGCCGGGCGGTGATGGGCAGGACGACATGGCCCTCATAGCCGACGGTCTCCAGCCCCGACACCGAGAAGCGCTGCGGCGCCGGCCAGGAGATCGCGGCGTCGGCGAGGTTGGTCGAGCCCGACCAGTCGAGCCGGGGCGGATAGCCGGCATCGCCGGGCGAGCGCCAATAGATCTTCCAATGCGGCGCCAGGTGGAACTCGAGGCCGAGGCCGAGCGCGGCGGCATCGCCGACCACCGGCGACGCGGCAATGAGCCTGACCTGACCCTGATCGGTGACGAACCAGTCCGAGGCGCCGTCCGCGGCCGCCGCCGGCCCCGGCACGAGCCACGCCAGCACCAGCAGCGCGAGGGCGCCAAGCCGCCGCCAGGCTCGTCCTTTATCGTCCATGCCAGATTCCCGACACGCTCGTTTATATAGGGCTTTGGCGGCGGCGGCGCCTTAACAAAGCGGGCGGCCCCGGACCCCGCAGGTCACGCTTGCAAGCCTCGGCGTTGGCGCTTATTTCAGTGGGTAGACGCATGAAGACCCATGTCACCTCTCTCGCTGGCCAGCTTCTGGTCGCCATGCCGCAGATGCAGGACCGCCGCTTCGAACGGGCGGTGATCTTTCTCTGCGCCCATAACGAGGAAGGCGCCATGGGGCTGGTGGTCAACAAGATCATCGACAATGTCACCCTGCCGGGGCTGCTGGACAAGCTCGGCATCGCTGCCGCCGGGCTGACCGGGCTCTCGCGGGTCCATTCCGGCGGCCCAGTCGAGGAAGGCCGCGGCTTCGTGCTGCATTCCGACGATTACGTCGAAGAGAACACGCTGGTCGTTGGCACCATGGCGCTGACCGCCACGCTCGATATCCTGCGCGCCATCGGCCGCGGCAAGGGTCCGCGGCGCAGCCTGCTGGCGCTGGGCTATGCCGGCTGGGGGCCGGGACAGCTCGACGCCGAGATGCAGGACAATGGTTGGCTGCACGTGCCGGCCGATGAGGGCATCGTCTTCGACAACGAGGTTGCCGACAAGTGGCAGCGTGCGCTGGGCAAGCTCGGCATCGATCCGCTGGCGCTGTCGGGCGACGCCGGTCACGCCTAGCGACCCGCCTGCGCCTTGGCCCAGCTGTCGCGCAAACCCACCGTGCGGTTGAAGACCAGCCGGTCCGGTCGCGAGTCGGTGTCGGGCGCGAAATAACCCTGCCGCTCGAACTGGACGACCGCGCCGGCAGCGGCGGCGGCAAGCGACGGCTCGAGCCGTGCGTCGCCCAGCACCTCCAGCGAGTCGGGGTTCAGATCGGCAATGATGTCGCCGTTGGCGCCGGGATCGGGCCGGGCGAAGAGCTGGTTGTAGAGCCGGATCTCCGCCGGCACCGACTCTGCCGCCGACACCCAATGCAAGGTCGCCTGCACCTTGCGCCCGTCCGGCGCATTGCCGCCGCGGGTGGCGGGATCGTAGCTGCAGCGCAGCGCCACCACCTCGCCGGCCGCGTTCTTCACGACCTCGCGGCAGGTGACGAAATAGGCGTAGCGCAGCCGCACCTCGCGACCGGGTGACAGCCGATAGAATTTCTTCGGCGGGTTCTCCATGAAATCGTCGCGCTCGACATAGAGCTCGCGGCCGAACGGGATGGCGCGCGTGCCGGCGGCGGGATCGTCGGGATGGTTTGCGGCCTCCAGCGTCTCGCCGCCGCCCTCGGGATAATTCTCGATCACCAGCTTGAGCGGGCGCAGCACGCCCATGCGGCGCGGCGCGGCGCGGTTCAGCTCGTCGCGGATGGCGCTCTCGAACATGGCGATGTCGACGGTGCTGTTGGCGCGCGCGACGCCGACGCGGCGGACGAAATCGCGGATCGCCGCCGCCGGCACGCCGCGCCGGCGCAGCGCCGCCAGGGTCGGCATGCGCGGGTCGTCCCAGCCGGCAACCCGGCCGCTCTTCACGAGCTCGGGCAAGAAGCGCTTCGACAATATCGTGTAGCCGATGTTGAGGCGGGCGAACTCGTATTGGCGCGGCCGCGACGGCACCGGCAGATTGTCGATCAGCCAGTCGTAGAGCGGCCGGTGATCCTCGAACTCCAAGGTGCAGAT
>JBKQTR010000115.1:0-7281 GCA_052143095.1 Allostellaceae bacterium | reverse complement strand
TCCCCAACAACCAGCTCGGCGGCGACACCGACATGCTGTCGCAGGTGCGCACCGGCGCGCTCGAGTTCTTCACCTTGTCGGGACTGATCCTGGCGACGCTGGTGCCGGTGGCGTCGATCAACGGCATCGGCTTCGCTTTTAGGAGCTACGACCAGGTCTGGCCGGCGATGGACGGCGAGCTCGGCGCCTTCGTGCGCGCCGCCATCGGCAAGTCGGGGCTCTTCGCCTTCGACAAGATGTGGGACAACGGCTATCGCGAGATCACCAGCAGCACGCATCCCATCGCCACGCCCGAGGATCTCAGAGGCTTCAAGATCCGCGTGCCGGTGAGCCCGCTCTGGACCTCGATGTTCAAGGCGTTCGGCGCGTCGCCCGCCAGCATCAATTTCAACGAGGTCTATTCGGCGCTGCAGACCAAGGTGGTTGAGGGCCAGGAGAACCCGCTGACCCTGATCAAGATCGCCAAGCTCTACGAGGTGCAGAAATTCTGCTCGCTCACCGGCCATATGTGGGACGGGTTCTGGATGCTGGCGAATCAGGGCGCCTGGGACGCGCTGCCGCCGGATCTGCAGGAGATCGTCGCGCGCAACTGGAACGCCGCCGCGCTCCAGCAGCGGGACGACATCGCCAAGCTCAATGCCGGCGTCCAGGGCGAGCTCGAGGCGCAGGGCATGGTGTTCAACAAGCCCGATGCCGGAGCCTTCCGCGCGGTGCTGAAGGCGGCCGGCTTCTACACCGAGTGGCGCGAGAAATACGGCGTCGATGCCTGGGCGCTGCTGGAGAAGTACTCGGGCGAGCTCGCCTGAGATGACGCTGGAGCGCGAGCTGCCCGGCACGGTCGCGGGTCGCGCCGGCGCCAGCGCGCCGGGCGGCGAGGTCGTGCGGACGCTGCGCGCCGCCGGGCTCGACCGCGCGCTGGCGGTGATCACCGAAGTGCCGGCGGCGATCCTGGTGGCGCTCGAGATCGTCGTGCTCTTTGCCGGCGTGCTGTCGCGCTATGTCTTCCACGCGCCGCTCACCTGGAGCGACGAGCTCGCCTCGATCCTGTTCCTTTGGCTCGCCATGCTCGGCGCCGTCATCGCGCTGAGGCGCGGCGAACATATGCGGTTGACCGCGATCGCCAGCCGCGTGCCGGCGCGCTGGCGCGCGCTGCTCGAGACGGTCGCGGCGCTGGTGGTGGTGGCGTTCGTCATGCTGGTGCTGCTGCCGGCGCATCGCTACGTGCTCGACGAATGGGCGATCCTGACGCCGGCGATGGAAATACACAACAGCTTCCGCGCCGCCGCCATCGAGGTGGGATCCGTGCTGATGATGGTGATCGCGCTCGCCCGGCTGGTCGAGCGCGCGAGCCTCGCCCAGACGCTGGCGGCGCTCGCGCTCACCGCGGCAGCGGCGGCGGCGCTATGGCTGGCGCGGCCGGCGCTGCTGGGGCTCGGCAACTATAACCTCATCGTCTTCTTCGTCGGACTGGTGGCGCTCTGCGTCGCCATCGGCGTGCCGATCGCCTTTGCCTTTGGCGTCGCCACCCTCTCCTACCTAGCGCTGGTGACGCGCGTGCCGCTGATCGTGGTCATGGGGCGCATGGACGAGGGCATGTCGCATATCATCCTGCTCGCCGTGCCGCTCTTCGTGTTCCTCGGCGTGTTGATCGAGATGACCGGGCTTGCCCGCGCCATGGTCGATTTCCTCGCGTCGCTGCTGGGCCATGTGCGCGGCGGGCTGTCCTTCGTGCTGCTCGGCGCGATGTATCTGGTCTCCGGCATCTCCGGCTCCAAGGCCGCCGACATGGCGGCGGTGGCGCCGGTGCTGTTCCCGGAGATGAAGCGGCGCGGCGCGGCGCCGGGCGAGCTGGTGGCGCTGCTCGCCGCCTCGGGCGCGATGTCGGAGACCATCCCGCCGAGCCTGGTGCTGATCACCATCGGCTCGGTCACCGGCATCTCGATCGCCGCCCTCTTCACCGGCGGGCTGGTGCCGGCGCTGGTGCTGGCGCTGGCGCTGGTGGTGGTCGCCTGGTTGCGCTCGCGCGGCGAGGACCTCTCCGGCGTCGCCCGCGCCTCGCCGCGCCAGGTGGGCCGCACCTTCCTGATCGCGCTGCCGGCGCTGGTGCTGCCCTTCATCATCCGCGCCGCGGTGGTCGAGGGCGTCGCCACCGCCACCGAGGTCTCGACCATCGGCATCGCCTATACCGTGCTGGCGGGGCTTTTCCTCTATCGCCAGTTCGATTGGCGGCGGCTCTATCCCATGCTGGTCGACACCGCCTCGCTGTCGGGCGCCATCCTGCTGATCATCGGCACCGCCACCGCCATGGCCTGGGCGCTGACGCAATCGGGATTCTCCGGCAGGCTCGCCGCCTTCATGGCCGCGGTGCCGGGCGGCCAGGCGGGGTTCCTCGCGGTCTCGATCCTCGCCTTCGCCGTGCTCGGCTCCGTGCTCGAGGGCATTCCCGCCATCGTGCTGTTCGGTCCGCTGCTCTTCCCGGTGTCGCGCGCGCTCCATATCCATGACGTGCATTACGCCATGGTGGTGATCCTCGCCATGGGGCTCGGCCTCTTCGCGCCGCCCTTCGGCGTCGGATTCTACGCCGCCTGCGCCATCGGCCGCGTCTCGCCCGACGCGGCGATGGCGCGAATCTGGCCCTATCTCGGCGCGCTGCTGCTGGCGCTCATCATCGTCGCCGCGGCGCCGTGGCTGTCGATCGGGTTTTTGTAGGCGCGGTCGCCATCATGCGAGCCGATCATAGAGATCGTCCCAATCCGGATTGTCCCGAAGGATCAATCGCACCTTCCACGTCCGCGACCAGTGCTTCATGTTCTTCTCGCGCTGAATCGCCACGCGAACGTCTTCGTATCGCTCGACATAGACCAATCGCTTCAATCGATATCGCTTCGTAAAACCGTCAACAAGCCCTTCTCGATGCTCCCATGCACGACGAGCGATATTACTCGTCACGCCAACGTACAGCGTACCGTTGGGCCGGTTCGTTACGATGTATATCCATCCGCCCTGCATGGAAGAATTGTCGACGCAAGCCGGCCGGTTGACAACCGCCCACGCGGGCGACGGTGACCACTATCCACCGCGGTAATGGCCGGGCCGCCCGCAGGGCGAGTTCCGGCCATCCACGTCGTGCCACGGAACGGAAAAAGACGTGGATGCGCGGGACAAGCCCGCGCATGACGGTAGAAGGGAGGCGACGGAAGAGGAGCGACGACCCCGGCCGCAGCGCGCGACCCCGACGCGCTCACTCCGCGCTCATGATGACGAGCGACCCGGCTCCTAGCTCTCGGCGCTCGAGGATTGCAGCTGGATGTAGTTCTCGGTGCCGATCTTGGCGAGCAGGCCGAGCTGCGTCTCGATGAAGTCGATATGGTCCTCCTCGCCCTTGAGGATCTCGGTCAGCAGGTCGCGGGTGACGAAGTCGCGAATGCTCTCGCAATAGACGATCGCCTCGCGCAGCATCGGCACCGCCTTGTGCTCGAGCTTGAGATCGGCCTCGAGGATCTCCTGCACGCTCTCACCGATGAGCAGCTTGTCGAGATCCTGCAGGTTCGGCAGCCCCTCGAGGAAGAGGATGCGCTCGACGATCCCGTCGGCATGCTTCATCTCGTCGACGGATTCCTTGTACTCGTAGCTGCCGAGCTTAGTCACGCCCCAATGCCGCAGCATGCGCGCATGCAGGAAATATTGATTGATCGCCGTCAGCTCGTTCTTCAGCACCGCATTGAGATGCTGGAGGACCGTGGGATCACCGCGCATGTCCTGTCTCCTCCCGAAGGACGGTCCCTGCCGCGCGCGTCAGGCCGCCGCTTCGCTTTCGGCCGCGGGCACGGCGCCGCGCAACATCTCTCTGACGACCGCGACGCATTTGCCGCAGCGCGGGGCGCAGCCGAGCGCCGTATAGACTTGCGCCACGGAGGACGCGCTTTTCTCGATGGTAGAGCGGACCTGGCGATCGGTGAAGCCGTTGCAAAGGCAGATATACACGGGAAAACACAACCTCCTGGCTCGGTCGGCGGCTCGCGCGCGGAACGACGGCGACTATACCGTGCCGGCGATCTGTTGCAAATAAGAATGTGTCGCAATCGCATTAAAACAAGAGCGTCGGTGCGAGCCGAGCCCGCGGGAGACCGCCAAGTCATTGCAATAGTGTATGCTTTTGGTTCTTCCGGGGACGGCGGCGAGCGGCTTTCGCGGTTGCTTGCGCAACCGCTGGCGCCACCGCGGACAAACTCGCTCCGCGAGTTTGCCTAGCGGTAATGGAGGGCGAGCCAGACGGTGGCTTCGCCGGGGGCGGTCCAGTCGACGCGGTGGCGCCGATGCGCCGGGATGTGCAGATAGTCGCCCGCGGCCAGCAGTTGCGCGCCGACTTCGCCTTCAAAGCGCAGCCCGGCCGCGCCGCGCAGCAGGATCACCCACTCGTCGGAATCCTGCTCCAGCCATTGGCCTTCGGGCGTCGTCTGGCCGGTGGAGACGATGCGCTCGAGGCGCAGATCGGATGACGAGACCAGCGCGGTGAACTCCTCCTCGCCGCGCTCAGGCGTCAGATCGGCATAGATGTTTCCGCTCGCGGCAGTCATGGCGCGCTCCCGTCACGACGTCAGCCGTGCCACGCCGCAAGCGACGGCGCAAGCCCCGCCGCCACCGCCTCGCGCCGCTCAGCGGGCGGAGACCGGCGCCCCGGCAGCGGCGGCGGCGAGCCAGTCGAGGCTGGCGCGCAGCTTCACCACCTCGCCGATGGCGACGATGGCCGGCGGCTCGATGCCGGCGGCGGCGACATCGGCGGCGGCGCGGGCGAGCGTGGTCTCGAGCACGCGCTGGGCGGGGGTGGTGGCCTTGCTCACCACCGCCACCGGCTCGTCAGGCCTGCGCCCGCCGGCGATGAGGCGCTGGGCGATGGGCTCGAGATGCTTCAGCGCCATGTAGAGCACCAGCACCGGCGCGCCGCGGGCGAGCGCGGTCCAGTCGAGCCCGTCCGGCAGCTCGCCGTCGCTGGCATGGCCGGTGATGAAGGTCACCGCCGAGTTGATGTCGCGATGGGTGGCGGGAATGCCGGCATAGGCGAGGCCGCCGATGGCGGCGGTGATGCCGGGAACGACGCGGAAGGGAATGCCTGCCGCCACCAGCGCCAGCGCTTCCTCGCCGCCGCGGCCGAAGACGAAGGGATCGCCGCCTTTGAGCCGCAGCACGCGCCGCCCCACCCGCGCCAGGCGCACCAGGCGCTCGGAGATCGCCGGCTGCTGCGGCGAGGGCTTGCCGCCGCGCTTGCCGGCATAGTCGAGCGCCGCGCCCGGCCGGGCCAGCGCCAAGATGCGGGGATCGACCAGCGCGTCATAGACGACACTGTCGGCGTGTTGCAGCGCGTGCAGCGCCAGCAGCGACAGCAGGCCGGGATCGCCGGGCCCGGCGCCGACCAGCCAGACCGTGCCCGGCGCGAAATCCGGCAGAGCGAGAGGCGGCATCGTCATCGCCGGAGACTACACCCCGCCGCCTGGCGCCGGTAGTCAGGCCGCCGTCGCAGCACGTGCCTGGGTGAGAAATCCGAGCTAGGATTACCGGATGTCCCGGCGACCGAGCGGGCCCTTGCGCCACGGCTGGACCACCGGCGCCTGCGCCGCGGGCGCGGCGCGGGCGGCGCTCGAGGCGCTGCTTACCGGCCGCTTCCCCGATCCCGTCACCATCCGGCTGCCCGGCGGCGAGCGGCCGAGCTTTGCGCTGGCGCTGTGGGAGATGCTGCCGGGAGCGGCGCGCGCCGGCATCGTCAAGGATGCCGGCGACGATCCCGACGTGACCCATGGCGCGCTGGTGGTGGCCGAGATCGCGCGCGGTCCCGCCGGCAGCGGGCTGCGCTTCCAGGCGGGGCCGGGGGTCGGCACGGTGACGCGGCCGGGCCTGCCGCTGGCGGTCGGCGCGCCGGCGATCACCGCCGGCCCACGGGCCATGATCGCCGAGGCGCTGCAGGACGCGGCCGAGGCGGCCGAGACCGAGCCGGTGCGCGACCTGCTGGTGACGCTGGCGATCCCCGGCGGCGAGGCGCTGGCGGTGAAGACGCTCAACGCCCGGCTCGGCATCATCGGCGGGCTCTCCATCCTCGGCACCAGCGGCATCGTCACGCCCTATTCCTGCGCCGCCTGGATCCATTCGATCCATCGCGGCATCGATGTCGCGCGCGCCGCCGGCCTCACCCATGTCGCCGGCGCGACCGGCGCCAGCTCCGAAGCCGGCGTGCAAAGGCTCTATGATTTGCCGGAGATCGCGCTGATCGACATGGGCGACTTCGTCGGCGGCATGCTCAAATATTTGCGCGCGCATCCGCTGCCGCGCGTCACCATCGCCGGCGGCGTTGCCAAGATGACCAAGCTGGCGCAGGGGCTCACCGACCTTCATTCCAAGCGCGGCGAAGTCGACCACGCGCTGCTCGCCGGATTTGCCAAGGCAGCGGGCGGCTCCGCAGAACTTTGCGCGCGCATCGTGGCCGCCAACAACGCGGCGGAAGCCTTTGCGCTGGCACAAGCCGAAGGGATCGCGCTCGGCGACGAGGTCGCGCGCGCGGCACAAGGCACGGCCGAACGCGTGGTTGCCGGCCGCGACATCGCCATCGAGATCGCGCTGTTCGATCGCGATCAAGTGCTGGTCGGCCGCGCGCCGTTCAAGTCCGCTTAGCTGTCCGCTCAACTGGCGCCTCCACGGAACCGGCGGCGATAATCCGCGTCATAGAGCGCACTGTCGCGAAAATCCTGCGCGGCGAGCGCGCGGCCGACGAGGATGAGCGCGGTGCGCTCGATCCTTTCAGCCGCGACCTGCGCGGCGATGTCGGCGAGCGTGCCGCGCAGGATGCGCTCGGCGGGCGAGCTGGCCTGCACCACCACAGCCGCCGGGCAGTCGGCGCCATAGAATGGCGTCAGTTCCTTGACGATCGTTTCGACGGCGTGGATCGCGAGATGGATGACGAGGGTCGCGCCGCTCGCGGCGAATATTTCCAGCTTTTCGGTTTCGGGCATGCGCGAGGCGCGCCCGGAAACACGCGTGAGCACCACGCTCTGCGCGATCTCGGGCACGGTCAACTCGCATTGCAAGGCCGCTGCCGCCGCGGCGAAGGCCGGCACGCCGGGGGTGAGCGTATAGGGTATGCCGCGCCGCGCGAGCCGGCGCAGCTGCTCGGCGAGCGCGCTATACATCGAAAGGTCGCCGGAATGAAGCCGCGCCACGTCTTGACCGGCGGCGTGGGCCGCGGCGAATTCGGCGTCGATCTCGACGAGCGACAGCGGCGCGGTGTCGATGATG
>JBKQTR010000114.1:0-11908 GCA_052143095.1 Allostellaceae bacterium | reverse complement strand
CACGGCAAGCTGTGCGACCTCATCATCGGCGACAGCCAGTGGATCGGCGGCTCGGCGGAGAATCATCACTACATCAAGCTCAACGATTTCTTCGCCAAAGAGCACATCTCGATGGACGATTTCGTGCCGGCGACGGTGGTCGGCTACTCCGAATGGCCGAAGAACACGCCGAACTATTGTGCGCTGCCGGCAATGGCCGATGCGGTCGGCTGGACCTATCGCAAGGACTGGTTCGCGCGGCCGGAAATCCGTGCCGAGTTCAAGGCGAAGTACAACCGTGAGCTCGAGCCACCCAAGACGTGGGACGAGCTGATCGTGGTCTCGAAGTTCTTCACCGGCCGTGAGATCGACGGCAAGAAGGTGTACGGCTCCTACATCTACACCGAGCGCGGCTCGGAAGGCATTACCATGGGCGTCACCAACGCGATGTACGTCTATGGCTTCCAGTACGACGACCCGAAGAAGCCGTACCATATGGACGGCTTCGTCAACTCGCCGGGTGCCGTCAAGGGGCTCGAAGTCTACAAGGAGCTCTACAAATGTTGCCAGCCGCCCGGCCTCACCAACGCCTACATGCAGGAAGGCCTCGACGCCTTCAAGTCGGGCCAGGTGGCGATGCAGATGAACTGGTTCGCCTTCTTCCCCGGTCTCTACAAGGACCCCAATGTCGGCGGCGACAAGATCGGCTTTTTCGTCAATCCGGCCGGCCCGGCGGGCCGGTTTAGCCAGCTCGGCGGCCAGGGCATCTCCGTCGTCTCCTATTCCGAGCATCAGGACGACGCGCTCAAATACATCAAATGGTTCGCGCAGCCGGCCGTGCAGCAGAAATGGTGGGACATCGGCGGCTACTCGGCACTCAAGGCTGTCGTCGACGCCCCGGGCTTCCCGAAGAGCGCGCCGTTTGCGCCCGACTTCCTGACGACGATGGGGATCGTCAAAGACTTCTGGGCCGAGCCCCTCTATGTCGACCTGCTGCTCGACATGCAGAAGCGCGTCCATGACTATGTCGTCGCCGACAAAGGCACGGCCAAGGAGGCGCTCGACCAGCTGGTCAAGGATTGGACAAAGGTCTTCAAGGACGAAGGCAAGGAGATGAACTAGCACTTTGGCGAAGGACCCCTGGCGCCTGGCGCCGGGGGTCCTGCCAGCCCCGAGAGATCGCCATGACCGCAAACGATCATCCGGAATCGCTCGTCGATCGCGTCGCCGCGCGGACCCCGCCGCGCCTTGCCAAGCGCGTCCGCGGCCTGTCCGACCGCAGCATCGCCTGGCTGTTCATCGCGCCCTCGATCGTGCTGCTGCTGGCGATCAACATCTTTCCGCTGATCTGGGCGATCCGGCTGTCCTTCACGAACTACAAATCGAACCTGCCGAACGCGCCGCTCCGCTTCGTCGGCCTTGCCAACTACGTCGACATTCTGACCGATGAGGACATCTGGCAGGGCATGCAGGTGACGGCGCATTTCGTCTTCTGGGCGATCGCGCTGCAGGTCGTCATCGGCTTCGGCCTGGCGCTGTTGATAAACCGCCAATTCCGCACGCACAGCTTCTGGACCACCGTCATCCTGCTGCCGATGATGCTGTCACCCGCCGTCGTCGGAAACTTCTGGACCTTGCTCTTCCAGCCGCAGATCGGGCCCTTCAACTACGTGATCAGCTTCTTTACCGGGATCTCGCCGAGCTCCTTCGAGATGATCGGCGAGGTCCGCCTGGCGCCTTGGACGATCGTGCTGGTCGATACCTGGATGTGGACGCCTTA
The DNA here is from genome assembly GCA_052143095.1 of Allostellaceae bacterium. Lineage (GTDB taxonomy): Bacteria > Pseudomonadota > Alphaproteobacteria > ATCC43930 > CGMCC-115725 > DAHUYF01. The sequence goes on along the minus strand of JBKQTR010000114.1, from coordinate 10,149 downwards.
CGTGATGCTGATCTGCCTTGCCGGATTGCGCTCGATCCCCGGCTACATCTACGAGGCAGCCGAGGTCGACCGTGCCTCGCCGTGGCGGCAATTCTGGTCGATCACCCTGCCGATGGTGCTGCCCTTTCTCATGCTCGCCGTGCTGTTCCGGGCGATCGAGGCGTTCAAGATGTTCGACATGGTGAACCTGCTGACCTCGGGCGGCCCCGGCTCGACCACCGAGCTCGCCTCGATCACCTTGAAGCGCGAGGCCTTCGAGAAGTGGCGCACCGGCTATTCCTCGGCTTTCGCCATCATCCTGTTCGTCACCGTCTTTGGCGCAGCGAACATCTACGTCAAGGCGCTCAACAGGGTGAAGCAGCGATGAGCGCCCCTGCCGCCGCCCATTCGATCGTCGAATCCTCGCCGCGCGCGAAGGCTCTCGCCGGCTCGATCGTCGTCCTCTATGCGGTGATCACGATTCTGCCGCTGCTGTGGATCGGCGCCACCGCGTTCAAGTCACAATCGGACGCCATCGCCTATCCACCCAAGGTGCTGTTCACGCCCACGCTCGAGGGCTATGTCGACCTCTTCACGGTGCACTCGCGCCAGACGCCGGATTTCATCGCCAGCCTGCCGCCCCCCACGACCTGGTACGAGAAGCTCGTGCGCTCGCAAAACATGGTGCTCGCGGGCCCGTCCAAGGCCGTGCCGCGCTTCGTCAACTCGCTGGTGATCGGGTTCGGCTCGACTTTCCTCGCGGTCTTTCTCGGCACGCTTGCCGCGTATGGCTTCTCGCGCTTCCGGGTGCCGCTTGCCGACGATCTCCTCTTCTTCATCTTATCGACCCGGATGTTTCCGCCGATCGCCGTCGCGATCCCGATCTATCTCATGTATCGCGCGCTCAACCTCACCGACACGCGTATCGGCATGATCCTGCTCTACACGGCGGTCAACGTCTCGCTCGCCGTGTGGCTGCTCAAGGGTTTCATGGACGAGATCCCGCGCGAATACGAGGAGGCCGCCCTCGTCGACGGCTACACGCGGCTGCAGGCCTTTCGCAAGGTCGTGCTGCCGCAGGCGGTCACCGGCATCGCCGCCACGGCAATCTTCTGCCTCATCTTTTCCTGGAACGAATACGCTTTCGCCTTGCTGCTGACGAGCGGCGACGCGCAGACCATGCCGCCCTTCATCCCCTTCATCATCGGCGAGGGCGGCCAGGACTGGCCGGCTGTCGCTGCGGCGACGACGCTGTTCCTGATCCCGATCGTCTTCTTTACCATCGTGCTGCGGAAGCATCTGCTGCGCGGCATCACCTTCGGCGCGGTGCGCAAATGAGCGAGCAGTTCCTTGCCAAGCGGCATGGCTGGTCGCGCTGGTTCCGGCGCGGACCTTGGGAGAATGGGGCGACGGTCGTGATCGGCATCGGCATCGTCATGCTGATGCAGCCCTTCTCGGTCGATCTTTTCAGCTACTCCTTCGTCACGATCCTGGCCGGGACCCTCGGCTTCGTCGTCGTCAGCCACTTTCCGAAATAGGGTGCGGGAATGGCACAGATCCGCGTCGAGAATCTGCGCAAGGCCTTCCAGGACTTTATCGCCGTTGACGCCTCGAACTTCACCATCGAGGACGGCACCTTCTTTGTCATGCTGGGACCATCGGGTTGCGGCAAGACGACGACCTTGCGGATGATCGCCGGGCTCGAGCTTCCGACCGAGGGGCGCATGCTGCTCGATGGCGAGGATGTCACCTTCCGCCGCGCGGCGGAGCGCGTCATCGCCTTCGTCTTCCAGCTCTTTGCCCTCTATCCGCATATGGATGTCGCGCAGAACATCGGCTTCCCCCTGAAGTGCCAGGGCGTCTCCCGCGACGAGATCCGCAGGCAGGTGCGCGAGACGGCACGGCTTCTGCGGATCGAGCACCTGCTCGCCAGCAAGGTCTCGAAGCTGTCGGGCGGCGACCGGCAACGCGTCGCCCTAGGCCGCGCCATCGTGCGCCGTCCGAAGGCGTTTCTCATGGATGAGCCGCTCGGCGCGCTCGATGCGGAGTTCCGCCACCTCATGTGCGGCGAGCTGCGCGAGCTGCACGATCGGATTGCGGCGACGACGATCTACGTCACGCATGATCAGCTCGAGGCAATGTCGATGGCCGACCGGATCGCCGTGATGAACCGCGGCATCGTCGAGCAGATCGGCACGCCGCAGGAGATCTACGACCGGCCCGCGAACATGTTCGTCGCCGGCTTCATTGGCTCGCCGCCGATGAACTTCGTTCGCTTCGACGGCAGGTTGCAGCGCGGCGATCGCTCGATCCGCCTTTCCGATGCGGGCATTGCCGTGCCGGAGGTCTACGAGGACGCCATCGGCGGATCGCTTGCGCTCGGCGTGCGTCCCGAGCACGTCACGCTCTGCGATACCGGGCCGATCCGCGGCCGGGTCTTTGGTACCGAGTATCTCGGCACGACCCAGATCGTCACCATCGACATCGCGCAGGGCCAAATCAAAGCGCGCCTACCGGCACGGCTGCCGGTCAGGCTCGACGAAACGGTCGGCCTCGCCTTTCAATCCGAGCATCTCGTGGTGTTCGATGCGACGACCGGCCGCGCGGCGCAGAGCGCGCTCTATGAGGGACATGGCCATGGCTGAGGTCGTGTTGCGGCATGTCGGCAAGCGCTTCGGCGAAGTCGAGGCGGTGCGCGATCTTTCGCTTGACATCGCCGACGGCGAGTTGGTCGTCCTGCTCGGACCGACCGGCGCAGGCAAGACGACGACGCTGCGCCTCATCGCCGGGCTTGAAGAGCCCGATGGGGGCGCGGTCTGGATCGACGGTCAGGACGTGACGTACGAGCCGCCGGCAGCGCGCGACGTCGCCTTCGTGTTCCAGCAATACTCGCTCTATCCGCATCTCACGGTGTACGACAATCTTGCCTTCCCGCTGCGCTCGCCGGCGCGCCGAATGCCCGAGGCACAGATCCGCAACCGTGTCCAGGACATCGCCGGCTTGCTGCACATCGAGGGCAAGCTTGCCAACCGCGCGACCCGGCTCTCCGGCGGCGAGATGCAACGCGTCGCGATTGGCCGCGCTCTCGTCCGCGAGCCCGCCATCTATCTGATGGACGAGCCGCTCTCCTCGCTCGACGCAAAGCTGCGCGCCGAGCTGCGCCTCGAGCTGAAACGCATCCAGCTGGAGCTCGGCGCGACGATCCTTTACGTAACCCACGATCAGATCGAGGCGATGACGATGGCGAGCCGGATCGGCGTCGTCCGCGAGGGGCGGCTGCTTCAGCTCGGGACGCCGCGCGAAATCTATGAGAACCCAAACGACCTCTATGTCGCGACGCGGCTCGGCATGCCTCAGATCAATCTCATTCCGGCGGGCCTTCTCCGGCTCGACTCGGCGCCGCTGGGCGCGCATACCGTGGGGGCCCGCACCGAGCATCTCAGGATCTCCGCCGCGAACGGTCACGACCCCGTTGCCGAGGTTCGCTGGATCGAGCATCTCGGCGATCAGAACCATGTGCATTTGAGCTTCGCCGGGCAGGCGCTGGTGACGCTCGCGGATCCGCATCAGCCGCTCAGGACCGGCGACCGCGTTTCCCTCGAGCTCGCCGACCCGCTCTATTTCGACGAGACCGGCCGACGCCTTTCCGTCGGCGGGCAGTAAGGGATGCGCATGGCCGTCGATCGCACCATCACGAGAGCGCTGATCGAGACCGTGGCGCGGCGCGTCATCGCCGCAGCCGAGGAGCTGACCGAGCTCGATCGGGCGATCGGCGACGGCGATCACGGGATCAATATGGAGCGCGGCTTCGCGGCGGTCCTGGCGCAGCTCGATCAGCTTGCCGCCCAGGGTCTCGGCGATGCCTTGAAAGCGGTCGGCACCACGCTCGTGCTCAAGGTCGGCGGCGCCTCCGGCCCGCTCTATGGCACGCTCTTCATGGCCCTTGGAAAGGCGCTGCCGGAGGACGCGACGCGCGAGCAGATCGCCGAAGCCTTGGCGCTGGCGCTCGACGCGGTAAAGGCGCGGGGCAAATCCGATATCGGCCAGAAGACCATGCTCGACGTGCTCGCTCCGGTGTTTGCGGTGGTCCGCGAGGGCGGCCAAGACCTGCCGGCGCGGCTGAAGGCGGCGGCCGCCGCCGCTGCCTCGGCGACGGTGCCGATGAAGGCCAGCCGCGGCCGGGCGTCGTTCCTGGGCGAGCGGAGCATCGGTCATATGGACCCCGGGGCACGCTCGTCCGCGCTCATGGTCGAGGCGGTTGCAGATGTAATGGAGGGTGGAAGGTGAGCGGGAACGTCGGCATCGTCATCGTGTCGCATTCGCCGGATGTGGCGCGGGGTACCGCAGACATGGTGCGGCAAATGGTCGGCCGGGAGGTGCCGCTCGGTTGGTGCGGCGGCGACCCCGGCGGCGGGCTCGGCACCAATGTCGAGGCCATCCTCGCCGCCATACACGCCGCCTGGTCCGAACAGGGGGTCGCCATCCTGGTCGACCTCGGCGGCGCCGAGACCAACAGCGAGATGGCGATCGAGATGCTGCCGGAGATGCGGCGCGGGCGCGTCGTGGTGTGCAACGCGCCGATCGTCGAGGGCGCCGTGATGGCGGCGACCGAGGCGGCCTCGGGCGCCCCCCTTGAGGCCGTGCGCCGCACCGCCGAAGAACTGACGCCGGGCTGAGGCGGTGGCAGCGATGATCCCACAGGCGCGCGCATCGGTGGTCATTCGCGACGCCGTCGGCCTTCACGCCCGACCGTCGGTCAAGCTGACGAAGCTTGCCAAGGGGTTCGCCGCGCAGATCGATCTCGGCCTCTCGCCGGAGGGCCCGTGGATCGATGCCAAGAGCATCGTCAAGGTCATGGCGACGAAGGCGCCGAAGGATTCGACCATCTATTTTCGTGCCGAGGGTGCCGATGCCGAAGCGGCCGTCAGGGCGCTGGCGAGCCTGGTCGAAGACGGGTTCGAGGAGGGCGCCAAGCTCGCCAACGGCATGCTGGAGCTGCAGGGCCGGCCCGCCGCGCCCGGGCTCGCCGCGGGCGTGCTTGTCCGGCTGAGTGAGGGGGTGGGCGCTGATCGCGCGGTTGGAACGCCGGACGAAGAACGCCGGGCACTCATGGACGCGCTCGCCCTGGCGCGGGCCGCTCTGAGCGGCCTCTCGGCCGGCGTGGCGGACCCGCAAGCCGAGGCCATCCTCGCCTTCCAGCTGGCGCTTCTCGAAGACGATGCCTTGACCGCCCCGGCGCTGGCCAAGGTGGAGGCGGGAAGGCCGGCCCACGACGCCTGGACCCTAGCGCTCGACGCGGAAATCGCCTCTTACGAGGCGGCCAGCGATGCCTATTTCCGCGGCCGGGCGGCGGATCTGCGCGATCTGCGCGATCGCGTGCTGCGCCAACTCACGGGCGAGGCGGAGGAAGCGCTGCCGGTCGGCGCGGTCGTCGCGGCGGAAGATCTGCCGCCGTCGCGATTTCTCTCGACCGATTGGCGGGGTGGCGGACTCGTGCTCGAGCGCGGCAGTCCCTCAAGCCATGTCGCCATTCTCGCCCGGAGCCGCGGCGTCCCGATGGTCGTCGGCGTCAGCATCGCCGCGTTGCAGACCGGCCAGGCGGCGCTGCTCGATGGCGACAGCGGCGTGCTCATTCTCGATCCCGACGCCGCGACGCGCCTTGCCTTCGACGAGCGCCGCGTCGCGGAGACCAAGCGCCGGCGCGAGGAGACCGCCCTAGCGGGCGTCCCGGCGGTCACCGGCGATGGCGAGCGCGTGCAAATCATGATCAATGTCGCCGATCCCGCCGAGCTCGACGGTCTCGATCCCGCCGAGAGCGACGGCATCGGGCTGGTGCGGACGGAATTGCTGTTTCATGGCCGCGAGCGGCTGCCGGACGAGGAGGAGCAATTCGCGATCTACCGCCGCCTCCTCGATTGGGCCGGCGGCCGGCCGGTGACCATCCGCACGCTGGACGCCGGCGGCGACAAGCCGATCCCGGGTCTGACGCGGACGGGAGAGACCAACCCCTTTCTCGGCGTGCGGGGCGTCCGGCTGTCCCTGCGCCGGCCGGATATCTTCCGCGTGCAGCTTCGCGCGCTCGCCCGCGCCGCGACCGCGGGAAACCTGAAGGTGATGATCCCGATGGTGACCACGGCGGAAGAAATGCGCCGCTGCCATGCGCTATTGAGCGAAGCCGTAGCCGATCTGCGCAGCGAAGGGCTGAAGGCGGAGCTGCCGCCGCTCGGCATGATGGTCGAGGTGCCGGCGGCGGCGCTGGAGATCGAGGAATTCGATGTCGATTTCTACTCGATCGGCAGCAATGATCTCCTTCAATATGTCGCGGCGGCAAGCCGCGACGATCCCGAGCTCGCCGAGCTCGCCCGGCCGTCGCGCGCGCTGCTGCGCCTCGTCAAAATCGTCGTGGATCGCGCTCGGTCGACCGGCCGCGAGGTCAGCCTCTGCGGCGACCTCGGCAGCGACCCCAAGCATATCGCAGCCTTGCTCGACCAGGGGCTGCGGACGCTCTCGGTGGCGCGCCCGGCTCTCGCCTCGGTCAAGGCGGCCATCGCCCGGTACCGGAGGCCGCAATCGTGACTTCGACGCAAGCCCCGGCGCCGGCGGCAGACTGGATCGCCGCCTACAAGCGCATCCTGCAGGATGTTCTGAACCGCCGACCCTCCGGCATGCGCCAGCGTCTGGCCGAAGCGCTGGGCAAGAACCGCAGCTTCATCACGCAAATCGCGAACCCGGTCTATCAAACGCCGATCCCGGTCCAGCATCTCCATCGCATCGTGGAAATCTGCCACTTCTCCCCTCAGGAGAGGGAGCAATTCCTGCACGCCTACCATCAAGCGCATCCGCGCCGCCTGCTGATGTTGCAGGAGCGCGAAAAAAGCCGACGCGTCACCATCATGCTGCCGGACCTCGGCAGCGACCGCAAGAACCGCCGGCTCGACGCGCTGGTGAGCGAGTTCGCCGACAAGATCGCCCGGCTCCTGGAGGAACCCTGAAGCGCGGAAGAGGGAGAACGCCAACCATGAAGAAGCTCATCAACGACCCCCGCAGCGCGGTGGCGGAGAGCCTCGCGGGCTTCTGTGAAGCGCATGCCGACATCGTCGCGCTGGGCGAGGGCGGCCTGTTCGTGCGGCGCCGGCAATTGACGCAGGGCAAGGTGGCGCTGATCTCGGGCGGCGGCTCCGGGCACGAGCCGCTGCATGCCGGCTTCGTCGGTCGCGGCATGCTCGATGCCGCCTGCCCGGGGCAGGTCTTCACCTCGCCCACGCCCGACCAGATGATGGCCGCTGCCGCGGCGGTCGACACCGGCGCCGGCGTGCTGTTCATCGTCAAGAACTACGAGGGCGACGTGATGAACTTCGACATGGCGCGCGAAATGTCGGACAAGGTCATCGCGACGGTGCTGACGAACGACGATGTCGCGGTCGAAAACTCGTCCTACTCGACCGGAAGGCGCGGCGTCGCGGGCACGCTCATCGTCGAAAAGATCGTCGGCGCGGCCGCCGAGGAGGGACGCGACCTGAAGACGCTGAAGGCGATCGGCGACGACGTCAATGCGCGCACGCGCTCGATGGGAGTGGCGCTGTCGAGCTGCACTGTTCCGGCGGCGGGAAAGCCGACCTTCGACATCGGCGAGGACGAGATGGAGCTCGGTGTCGGCATCCATGGCGAGCCAGGGCGCCGACGCGTCAAGCTGATGCGCGCCGACGCCGTCGCCGCCGAGATCGTGAAGGCGATCGTCGGCGATCTCGGCCGGCTGGCGCGCGGCGAGGCAATTCTCCTCGTCAACGGCTTCGGCGGTACGCCGATGATGGAGCTGTACGTGGTCTATGGTGTCGTGCGCCGGCTGTTGGCGGGCGCCGGCATCGCGGTGGCGCGCTCTCTCGTCGGCAGCTACGTGACCTCGCTGGAGATGGCGGGCTGCTCGGTAACCGTGTCGATGCTCGACGGCGAGACCAAGCGCTTGTGGGACGCGCCCGTCCACACGCCGGCCTTGCGCTGGGGTGTTTGAATCGGCGCGCGTTCCTGCCGCCGCCGCTATCTCCCTGTGGGAACGATCATAATCGCTTGCTGCGCCAGGCTCGCTACCTTTTGCGACACGCTGCCGAGCAGCAGCCCGGCAAGCCGCCCGCGACCGCGGCTGCCGACCACAATAACATCGGCCCGCACCTGATTGGCGTAGCGGAGGATCTCCTGGGCCGCGTCTCCGCCACAAGAGACGAAGGAGGCGTGCAGGTCAGCGCGGGTGCCGACGATGGCTCTCGCTTCGGCGAGCAGCCCCTCGGAGAAGATCGCTCTAGCCTCGGCGCGATCCCCTGAAAGATGCTCGGCATGCGCGAAGGCGCGAAGCTCCTCGCCGCGCGCTCCTGTGGGCTCGTCTCGGTCAAAGACGTTCAACACGACCAGCTCCGCCCGGTTGGACGCCGCCAGCTCGACGGCGACGCGCAACGCGTTCGTCGCTCCTTCCGAGCCATCGGTGCCGATCAGAATCCGCTTCAGCATCTCGAATGCCTCGTGGTGGCGGCGAGATGTCGACAGAATGTGAAGTCGCTTTCAGACGACGTTGCTCGGATGAACCGGAGATCAGCGTGAACGATAACATTCTGCCGGGGTGTGCGGAAGCCGAAAGGCGGCGTCAGCGATGCCTTCCTCAGGCCTTGTAGCCCATGCGGAAACCACCCCAATGGCGTCCCTCGACGTAGATCGGCGCGGAGACGTCCTTCATCAGCGCGAACTGGCCGCCGCCCATATCGCGGCGATAGGTCTGCAGTAGGAAGGGCGCGGTGCTGTGGCCGGCGGCGAGGCCGGCGCGATCGTTGAACAGGCGGCGGTTGCGGCAGTTGGCGGCGTTCCACACGGGGTCGGCGCTCGGCGGCTTGGAGAATTTGAGATTGTGCGTCGGCAGGTAGCCGTTGGTGTCGAGCGCGGCGCAGAACACGACGCGCGCATCGAGCGAGAGCAGCGGCTCCTGGATCGCCGGCAGCGCCCGGTCGGTGAAGAGCGTGAAGCGCGCCATCAGCTGCTGCGGGTTGGTGTCCGGCACGGGCCGGTAGTCGCGGTCGAAGAGGTCGGCGGCGGATATCTCGCCCGTGGCGATCGCCGCCTCGAACAGCGCGCCGACGCGCCGGGCGGCGTCACGCACCGCGTCGATGAACGGCGTATCGGCGATCGCCACCCCGGTCGTGGCGGTGAGGCCGATGAGCGTCTCGCTGACCGACAGCAGCTTGTGCACGCGCCCTGTCGCCGCCTCGAGGCTGCGGCTCGATTCGACGCCGCCGCTCGCCATCTCCTCCACCCGCGCCACCAGCGTGGCGCAGCTCGTGCCGATCGCCTGCGCGGCTTCAGCGATGCGGCCGGCTTCGCCGTCGAGCTCGGCGATGGCGCGGCCCGCCGTGTCGATCACCGTGCCGATCGCCGTGGTGCCGGAGCGCACGGTCTGCGCATGCGTGACATTGGCGGCGCCGTCGGCGATGAGGCGGTCGGCCTGCTTGGTCAGCGCCTCCAGCGTCGCCGTTATCTCCTGGGTGGCCCGCCGCGTCTGCGCGGCGAGCGCCTTCACCTCGCTTGCCACCACCGCGAAGCCGCGGCCGGCATCACCGGCGCGCGCCGCTTCGATGGTGGCGTTCAAGGCGAGCAGGTTGGTTTGGTCCGCGATGACGGCGATCTGATCGGCGACCTTGGCGACATTGCCCAGCGCGCGGCGTAGGGCTTCGATCTGCGTGCCGAAGCCGGTGACGCCTTCGACCAGGCCGTGAATGCCGTCGAGCGACGCCTCGACGGCGCCGCGCGAGGCCGCCACCTCGCCGCTGGCGCGGCCTGCCACGTCGCGCGCATGCTGCGCCGCCGCGGTGATGCGCTCGTTGCCGGCGCTCGTCTCCGCCGCCGTGCCGCGCAGCTCCTGCGACAGTTCCGCCTGCCGCTTGACCCTCGCCGCGGTGCCGTCGATATCGCCGGCGATGTCGCAGATCTCAATGCCGAGCCTGCCGGCCTGGTCAGCGATCTCGCGCAGGATACTGTCGGCGTCGCGTCCGGAAGTGGTCATGGCAGGAATCCCCCATCGCGCCCTTGAGCGGGCGCACCCTGCACGATAAAAAGTAATTCGCTGTGGCTAAGAACGTGTTAAGTGCTCCGGCCATCGGCATAGGCGAGCGGGCCCGGGGTCGCCGCCCGGGG
>JBKQTR010000113.1:0-10434 GCA_052143095.1 Allostellaceae bacterium | reverse complement strand
GGCGAGATGAAGAACACCAGCGGCATGATGAGGTTGGCCGCGTCCAGCGCGTCGGTGCCAAAATACTGGACGAACGTCCGCCGCTCCGCGTCCCAGCCGCGCGTCATCACAGCCTCGTAGATGCGGTCGCGCTCCACCAGCAAGCGGGCGCGATCCAGCGGCAGACTACGCTTCGTCGCCAGCCTGATCGCGCGGTCGAGTGCTACCCAACACTGCACTTTTGAGTAGACGAACTGCTGCTGGCCGCCGCGCACCTCCCAGATGCCGTCGTCGGGCTTCATCCAGTGATCGGCAATCCAGTCGATCGCGTGGCGGACGCGGCCCCACGAGTCATACGCGATCGGTGAACCGTACTTGTCGTACAGGTAGACCGAATCCATGAGTTCACCGTAGATGTCGAGCTGGAGCTGCTCGCAAGCGCCGTTGCCGATGCGCACCGGGCGCGAGCCGCGGTAGCCCTCCAGATGGTCGAGTGTTTCCTCAGGCATTTGGTGGCGGCCGTCGATGCCGTACATGATTTGCAAGGGGCCAAGGCGGGCTCCTTCGACGGCGCGCTGCTCCAGCCAGCCCATGAACTGCTCGGCCTCGCTCGTCAACCCCAAGCGCAGGAAGGCGTAGAGGGTGAAAGCCGCGTCGCGGACCCAGGTGTAGCGGTAGTCCCAATTGCGCACCCCGCCGATCTCTTCGGGAAGGCTGCAGGTTGGCGCCGCGACGATCGCCCCTGTCGGCGCGAAAGTCAGCAGCTTCAGCGTCAAGGCTGAGCGGTTGACCATCTCGCGCCAACGGCCCTGGTACCGACACTTGCTCAGCCAGCGCCGCCAGAACTCGAGGGTCTGCGTCAGCAGCTCGGTGCCGACGAGTCGCGCCTCCAACAGCCCAGAGTCGCCATCGCCTTCGACCTGGCGCAGGATGAACGTCGATGGCTCGCCCGGGTGCAGCAGGAACTCGGTGGCCACCCCGGCGCCCTGACGCGCCAGCGGAAAGCGGCTAACCAGCGAGAAACGCATGCCGGGCGCCTCAAACACCGCGCCGCGTCCTTCTAGCGTGATCTGATGCGGCCGTCGCGCGTAGTCGAAAGCGGGTTGGCATTCGAGCCGGAAGCGCACGGCCCCGCGCACGGCCCGCACAACGCGCACGATATGGTGAGTCTTCTTGCCGCGGCTCGGGTCCTCGACTGGCATGAAGTCGACCACTTCGCCGACTCCCTCGGGGCTTAGGAAGCGCGTCACCAGCACGTTGCTGTCGGGCAGGTACATCTGCTTGTGCTGGGCCTCATAGAGGCTGGCGATCTTGAAGAAGCCTCCTTTGCGCTCGTCGAGAATTGCGCCGAAGATGCTCGGTGAGTCGAAGCGCGGCAGGCAGCACCAGTCGATCGTACCGTCCATTCCCACCAGCGCGACCGTGTGCAGGTCGCCGATGACGCCGTAGGATTCGATTGGCTTGTAGGCCATTTCCTCACCGGTCTTCCAAAGATTGGATTGAAGCGCGGCCGGGACCATTTTCGCCATTCGGAGCGAAAATCTCAATTCCAAGCTGCGGGCACATTCGCAAGGCAAAGTCCCGTTGCCCGCCTCCGGGCTTCGCCAGTCTCTGTCCCTGCGCTCCAGAGCTTCCGCCTCAACGAAGCTCTCGTTCGAACTCGCCGGCTCACGCCTTGGAGGTGCGACCTTCCTCGCGCTCGACGACCCCATGAACTCACTGTACCAATGTTCCCGAGAACCGCGCCCGATCTTGCCCTCGCACCGGCGCGGTTCGGTCCCACTCTACCCGTCCAAAAAAACGAGCGGGGTTTCCTTGCCCCGCGCTTTCCCCTCGCGGGGCACTGGACCGTACCTCACCGCACTCCGTAGGTTTCTTCGCCATCTGGCACTCGAATGTTGTCCAGCGACGGCCGGAATCGACGTATAGCTGCCGTTCGAGATCGCGACCGCGAACGTCGCAAGTGGGACGGCAAGCGGTCGTAGACCTGCGCGACCTGGAGGGCAGGGTTCCGCCCGAAGCAGGCATTCATCGGCGCCCCAGCAAAACGTCGTGAAGGGCGGGAAGCGGAAATGCTCCAATTTCGGCCGAATCCGCGAAGTCTGGTTAGCGCCAGCCTGATGCTCGCCGGGCCTGCCGCCTTGCCGATACGCTGACGCCGAGTCTCTCGAGCAGCGACGGCGGCGTCGTTAGGGTTGCTTTGCAAGAGACGCGCCGCCAAGTGACGCGATCTGGATGTCCCAGTCGGGTTGGGCGGTGCTGACGCCAATCGCGCCGACCTCCTCGCCGTCGACGACCAGCGGCAGGCCCCCGACCATCTCGACGAATCAGGACGGCGCTGGTGGCGAGAGGAGCGCGTTGCCGCTGACCTCCGGAGAGCTGACGCGGCTTGCGCTTCGGGAGGTTGGATATATGGAGCAGCTGCGCCACCTTGTCGATACGCGCCTTCTTCTCGGGCGCCGGCGTCTTCGCCATCCGGAGCGGGAAGGCGAGGTTCTCGCGTACGGTGAGGCGGGGATAGAGCGCTTAGCTCTGGAAGACCATGCGGAGGTTCCGCTCTGCCGCATCGATCTCGTTGACCAAGCGACCGTCTATATAGAGGCGGCCGCCGGCGATCGCTCCAGCCGTCCGATCATCCGCAGCAGCGTCGACTTGCCGGATCCGGATGGCCCGACGAAGACTACGAACTCCCCGTGGCCGATCGACAGGTCGATGTTCCTAAGCGCTTCGTGGCCGCCATAGCCCTTCCGGACCGCTTCGAGCTTCACCACGGCCATGCGCTCTCCCCCTCTTTAGGCGTCCCGTGACCGGGATCTCGCGAAGGCTGTCCACCACGAAATCGGGAGGCAGCAGCGTAGAATCGGCAACCGGTGGAACGCCGGTCGTCACCAGCACCGTGCACAGGCCAGCGCGCTTTCCGGCCTGAACGTCGGTAGACAATTGGTCGCCGACCATCACCGTCGCCTCGCGCCGCGTTCCGAGCTGTTCAAGCGCGAGCTCGATCATGTGGGTCTCGGGTTTGCCGACGACGATCGGCCGGACCCGCGCCGCGGCGGCGACCGCGGTGAGCATCGCCCCGGCTCCTAGCTCGAAGCCTGACGCAGTCGGGAGCAGGAGGTCCGGATTGGTGCCAACGAGGATTGCACCGTCGAGGATCGCGCGCAACGCTCGGGTCAGCTTCTCGTGGGTGATCTCGCGGTCGAGTCCCATCACCACTGCCTTCGGCGCGGTGTCGGTGATCTCGAGGCCTGCCGCGAGGATCGCCGCTTTCAGCGACGGCGCGCCGATCACGTAGACGCCGGCTCCCTCTCCGAACCGATCGAGGACGAGACGCGCCGTGGTGACGGCGGAGGTCACGACGTCCTTTGGTCGGATCGGCAAGCCGAACGCGGTCAGCTTCATCACGACATCGTCCGCCGTATGCGTCGAGTTGTTCGTCACGAAGCAGATCGGCACGCCCCGACCTCGCCAATCGCGCAGTGCTTCTATGGCGTCCCGGATCGGCACCTTCCCCCGATAGACCACGCCGTCAAGGTCCGAGACGACACCTTCGATTGCGGGCCAAGCCCGCTGCGACGACTCACCCATTCATCGATATCCCACAGTTCATATGAACAATCTGCCCGGTGATGTAGTCCGCGGCGGGCGTCGCCAGGAACACGAAGTTGTCTTTAGTCTTGTCGCGTGACCGTAGGCGCCGCGGCCCCCATGTCCATCGAGATCATGCCGGCGGCCTCCACGACCATCCGGCCGAGAGCGGAAACGCGCACCTCGCCGATGCGTGCCATTGGGCCGGATACCGAAACGGCGGCGATAACGGCTCCCGTCTCGTCGAAAATCGGCGCCGCGATGCAGCGCAGACCCACGGCGTGCTCCTCGTCGTCCACGGCGTAGCCCTGCTCGCGCACTTTCACGAGTTCCAGCCGCAGGGCCGAGGGCGAGGTGATCGTTTTCACGGTCAGGCGCGCCATGCCGTGCTGGTGGAGAATCTTTGCCGTTGCCTTGTCAGTAATCGCGGACAGGATCGCCTTGCCGACCGCCGAGCAATGCATCGGCACCCTCGTGCCCGGGCGGGCGAAGACGCGCATCATTTCGCGGCATTCGGCCTGCGCGAGGTAGACCGCTTCGCCCTTGTCCTCGACGGCGAGATTCACGGTCTCGCCGCTCTCCTCCATCAACAGTCGCAAGCGCGGTCGGGCGAGACCGACAAGGCTGCGGGTCTTGAGAAAGGCGCAGCCGGTGACGAAGGCCTGCACGCCGATTGTCCATAGCCGGCCGTCGCCGCTGAAGCGGACGTAGCGTTCCTGCTCTAGCGTGAGCAGGAGCCGATGCGCGGTCGAAGCCGGCAGGCCGACCTGTTGTGCCAGTTCGCTGAGCGACGAGCCTTCGTCCGCGGATTCCGCGATCCGGTTCAACAGCGTCAGCGCGCGCACAAGCGACTGGACCTGGTCCCCGCCGCCTTTGGCCGTGGCGATCCTCTTGGCGTTGCCGGTCGATCGACCCTTCGCTCCAGCCTGACGCGCCATCCGGCCCTCCCTCGTTTGCGATCGCCGTTTCGAAAACCCTGGAACCCCAGGGATTCGGCGCGACTCACGTTCCTTTTCCAGGGTACGGGAAAACTCTGCGGCCGTCAGCGGCGGCGTTGAAAAACTTCGCTTATAGAAATTTGCAACATATTGAAGTGTTGCGTATTTAGCTGCGTTTTCCCGCATCGTGGAACCACCCTCGAAGGAGCCGCAGGACGGTGTATGTTTGCCACCGACACAACTCGGGAGGACGTAATGGCCAGGATGAACGCAGTCGAGGCCGCAGTGCTGGTGTTGGAGCGCGAACGCGTGAATGTCGCGTTCGGCGTCCCCGGCGCGGCGATCAATCCGCTCTATGCGGCGCTCCGGAAGAGGGGCTCGATTCGCCATATTCTCGCGCGTCACGTCGAGGGCGCCTCGCATATGGCGGACGGATACTCTCGCGCGAAGCCGGGGAATATCGGGGTTTGCATCGGCACGTCCGGCCCCGCCGGCACGGACATGATCACCGGCCTCTATGCCGCCGCCGCGGGCTCGATCCCGATCCTCTGCATCACAGGCCAGGCGCCGCGAGCGCGCCTTCACAAGGAGGACTTCCTGGCCATCGACATCGAGGCCATCGCCAAGCCGGTGGCGAAATGGGCGGTGACCGTGCGCGAGCCGGCGCTCGTTCCGCGCGTGTTCCAGCAGGCCTTTCATGTCATGCGGTCAGGACGCCCCGGGCCGGTCCTCATCGATCTTCCTATCGATGTGCAGATGAACGAGATCGAGTTCGATATCGACACCTACCAGCCGCCGCCCGTCTACAAGCCGGCGGCGACGATCGAGCAGGCGCGACGCGCCGTTGAGATGCTGAACGCGTCCGAACGTCCGCTGATCGTCGCCGGCGGCGGCGTCATCAACGCCGACGCGAGCGATCTTCTGGTCGAGTTCGCCGAGTTGACCGGAGCGCCGGTGATCCCGACCCTCATGGGCTGGGGTTCGATCCCCGACGATCATCCGCTGATGGCTGGCATGGTCGGCCTGCAAACGAGCCATCGCTACGGCAATGCGACGTTCCTGGAATCGGACTTCGTGTTCGGGATCGGCAATCGCTGGGCGAACCGTCATACCGGCTCGATCGACGTCTACACGCAGGGCCGAAAATTTGTCCATGTCGACATCGAGCCGACGCAGATCGGCCGGGTGTTCGGGCCGGACTTCGGCATCGCCTCCGACGCGCGCACCGCTTTGGAGCTTTTCATCCGGGCCGCGCGCGACCTGAAGGCGGGAGGCCGGCTGAAGGATCGCTCAGAGTGGGCGGCCCAGTGCCTGCACCGCAAGGAGAACATGCTTCGCAAGAGCCATTTCGATCAGGTCCCGTTGAAGCCGCAGCGCGTGTACGAGGAGATGAACGAATCTCTCGACCGCGACACCTGCTACGTGACCACGATCGGGCTATCTCAAATCGCCGGCGCGCAGTTCCTGCATGTCTACAATCCGCGTAACTGGATCAACTGCGGGCAGGCCGGCCCACTCGGCTGGACGCTGCCGGCCGCGCTCGGCGTGCGCGCCGCCGACCCAAAGAAGAAGATCGTCGCCCTGTCGGGGGACTACGACTTCCAGTTCATGATCGAAGAGTTGGCTGTCGGGGCGCAGCACAAGCTGCCGTACCTGCACATCGTCGTGAACAACTCCTACCTCGGCCTCATCCGTCAGGCCCAGCGCGGGTTCCAGATGGATTTCGAGGTGAGCCTCGCCTTCGAGAACATCAACGCACGGCCGGATGATGGCGACGCCGTGCCGGGCTACGGCGTCGACCATGTCGCGGTGGCCGAGGGACTCGGCTGCAAGGCCATCCGCGTGCGGACGCCCAACGAGTTCAAGGACGCCTTCGCCCGCGCCAAGGCCTTGATGGAGGAGCATCGGGTTCCCGTCGTGATCGAGTTCATTCTGGAGCGCGTCACCAACATCTCGATGGGAACCGAGATCAACGCCGTCAACGAGTTCGAGGAGATCCTGTGCCTCGACCCGACGCTGTCGATCCGCAAGAGCCAGGACATGCGCACCGTCGAAGCTGCGGCGCCTCGTCAGGTCGACGCCTTTGCGGAACGCCGCTGAGTTTTTCCGTTATCGCCAGGAGTGTGTCATGCCCAAATTCGCCGCCAATCTCACCATGCTCTTCAACGAGGTCCCGTTCCTCGAACGGTTCGGCGCCGCAGCGGCGTCGGGCTTCGACGCCGTCGAGTTCCTGTTCCCCTATGACTTCGAGAAGGCGACGCTCGCCGAGCTCTTGAAGAAGCACGGCCTGAGGCTCGTCCTGCACAATCTGCCTGCCGGCGATTGGGGGCGCGGCGAACGCGGTATTGCCTGCCACCCCGACCGCGTCGAAGAATTCCGGCAGGGCGTGCCACGAGCCATCGACTATGCGACCGCGCTAGGCTGCCCGAAAGTCAATTGCCTTGCCGGCATTTTGCAGTCAGGCGTCAGCGCGGCTGCGGCGAAGGAGACGCTGGTCGCGAATCTTCGCTATGCGGTGCCGCGCCTTGCCGACGCCGGACTCGACCTGCTGCTGGAGCCGGTCAACAGCCGTGACATTCCCGGCTTTTTCATCGATCGCACTCGGCCCGCCCTCGACGTCGTCGCCGAGGTCGGCGCGACGAACCTCAAGGTTCAGTACGACATCTATCACGCCCAGGTGATGGAGGGCGACCTTGCGCTCACAATCGAGCGCGAGTTTGCGCGCATCGGCCATATCCAGCTCGCCGACAATCCCGGGCGCCACGAGCCGGGAACTGGAGAGATCAACTTCCTGTACCTGTTTCGCCGCATCGACGAACTCGGTTACGCCGGCTGGATCGGCTGCGAATACAAGCCGCGCACGACGACAGCGGCCGGACTCTCATGGCTCAAGGCCTATCAGTCCTCGCCCGCCGCAACCGGCGGCTTTCCCGTCAACTGATCCCGCACTCGGAGCAAAGTCATGACCAACATCGGTTTCATCGGCCTTGGCATCATGGGACGGCCCATGGCCGGCCATCTAATGGCCGGCGGCCATAAGCTTTTCCTTCATAACCGCAGCGGTGCGCCGCATGAACTGGTCGAGAAGGGCGGGGTCGCTTGCGCAAACGGCCGCGACGTCGCGCGCCAGTCGGACGTGATCATTACGATGGTCCCAGACACTCCCGACGTCGAACAGGCGCTCTTCGGCCCGGCCGGCGTGGCCGAGGGCCTGACGCCGGGTAAGATCGTCGTCGACATGAGCTCGATCTCGCCGATCGCCACCAAGGAATTCGCAGGGCGCATCAACGCGCTTGAATGCGACTATCTGGATGCGCCGGTCTCGGGCGGCGACGTTGGCGCCAAGGCCGCGGCCCTCACGATCATGGTGGGCGGCCCGGAAGCGGCGTTTGCGAAGGTCAAGCCGATCTTCGAGCTGATGGGCAAGAACATCAATCTCGTCGGCGGGAACGGCGACGGGCAGACGACAAAGGTCGCCAACCAGATCATTGTCGCGTTGACGATCGAAGCCGTCGGCGAGGCGCTGTTGTTCGCCTCGAAGGCGGGCGCCGATCCGGCGCGCGTCCGCCAGGCGCTGATGGGCGGCTTCGCCGCCTCGCGCATTCTCGAAGTGCATGGTGAGCGCATGGTGAAGCGCAACTTCGACCCGGGCTTCCGTATCGCTTTGCACCAGAAGGACCTGAACCTCGCCTTGCAGGGCGCCCGCAGTCTTGGCGTGAGCCTGCCGAACACCGCGACCTGCCAGGAACTGTTCAACGCCGCGGTAGCGGCTGGCGGAGCCGCGTGGGATCACTCCGGCATGGTTCGGGTTCTTGAGCGACTTGCCTGCCACGAGATCGGTCAGGGCAAAGCGGAAGCTTGAGTGTCGCCGGAGGTCGGACGCGAACGGCAGGCCGCCGGTTAAGACAAACCGACCCTGTGCGCTGAAGACGCTGAGGGGGAGGAGACTGGCCATGGACGAACGCGCCTTGCTTCGTCGGATGTTCGACGCCGCGATCGCTGCGGCGTCCCCGGACAATGCCGTTCCCGCCCACCTGCCGCCGCCGCCGCGCGGCCGCACGGTTGTCGTCGGCGCCGGCAAGGCCGCGGCTGCGATGGCGCGCGCGGTCGAGGCGCACTGGCCCGCCGACAGGCCGCTGACCGGCCTTGTCGTCACCCGATACGGCCATGGCGTCGGTCCGCTGAAGCGGATCGAAGTGGTCGAAGGGAGCCACCCGGTCCCGGACGCAGCCGGTCGCGAAGCCGCCCGGCGCATTCTCGAACTGGTGCGGAGTCTCAGCCCCGAAGATCTCGTCCTGTGCCTCGTTTCCGGCGGCGGCTCGGCGCTCCTGTCCCTGCCGGCGCCGGGAATCGAGCTGGCGGACAAGCAGGCGATCAACCGGGCGCTGCTCAAGAGCGGCGCCGCCATCGACGACATGAACTGCGTTCGCAAGCATCTCTCGGCGATCAAGGCGGGCCGCGTCGCCGCAGCCGCGGCGCCCGCCGAGGTCGTGTCGCTGATCATTTCCGACGTCCCGGGCGACGATCCCTCGGTGATCGCCTCGGGCCCGACCGTTCCCGACCCAAGCACGCTCGCTCAGGCCCGGGCGGTGCTCGATCGTTACGGGATCGAAGTTCCGCCGGCCGTGCGGGCCTTGCTAGACGACCCCGCCGCCGAGACGCCCAAGCCCGGCGATCCGGTCTTCGCGCGCGTGACCAATCGAATCATTGCAACGCCGCAGGCCTCGCTCGAGGCCGCCGCCACGGTCGCGCGCGAGGCTGGCTACCAGCCGCTCATCCTCGGCGACGCCCTCGAAGGCGAGGCTTCGGAGGTCGGACGCCTCATGGGCGGCATTGCGCGCCAGGTCGTCGCGCACGGCCAGCCGGTCCTCGCGCCCTGCGTGCTGATCTCCGGCGGCGAGACCACCGTGACGGTGAGCGGCAAGGGCCGGGGCGGGCGCAACGTCGAGTTTCTGCTGGCGCTCGCGATCGGCCTCGACGGCCTTCTCGGCGTCTACGCGATCGCCGGCGACACCGACGGCGTCGACGGGGCGGAGGAGATTGCCGGCGCGATCGTCACGCCCGATACGCTCAAGCGCGCCGCTGCAATCGGCCTCGACGCCAAGGCCAGCCTCGCAGACAACGACGGACACGGGTTCTTCGGAGCGCTGGGCGATGGCGTCGTCACAGGACCGACGCTCACCAACGTGAACGACTTCCGCGCGATCCTTGTTGAGGGGAGCCGAACGGGGAGGACGCCGCTATGAGCAGATAGCCGCTCGCAACCTTCGTCTGTCACGCTAAGGCGGTACCCCGCTGAGGGATGCGATCAACGAAGCCCGATAGAACGACGAAAGATCGAAACCCACCAATCAAAGACAAAACAGCAGGGAGTAGAAATGTTTCCGCAGGTCTTGACGCCCACTGGGGATATTTTCCTCGCGGCCTTACCGCGGGGTCCCATCTGCAAGACAACCTCGATCTTCGGAGGGCTTCGATGATCAAGATGCCCGAACCCGATCGGGCGGTGCTCGCCCGCCGCGCCGCGATCGTCGAGGCGCTGAGAAAGATCGTTCCCGGAGAGGGGGTGATCGAGTCCGAGCGCGAGCGGCGCGTTTTCGAGTGTGACGGCTTCACCGCCTATCAGCAGCTCCCGATGGTCGTCGTCCTGCCGGAGACGACAGCCCAGGTCGCCGAGGTCTTGCGCTACTGCAAGGCGAACGCCGTCAAGGTCGTTCCGCGCGGCGCCGGCACGTCGCTTTCGGGCGGCGCGCTGCCCCTCGAAGATGGCGTTCTGCTCGGACTGGGCAAGTTCAAGCGCATCCTTGAGGTCGACGTCGCCAACCGTTGCGCGGTCGTCCAGCCCGGCGTGACCAATCTTGGGATCACGCACGCGGTGCAGGCGGAGGGGCTCTATTACGCGCCCGATCCGTCGAGCCAGATCGCCTGC
>JBKQTR010000112.1:0-31952 GCA_052143095.1 Allostellaceae bacterium | reverse complement strand
TCCTGTCGGCGCTGATCTTCAACGCGCTGATCATTCCCTTGCTGATCCCCCTGGCGCTGCGCGGCGTCCAGTTCAGGCCCAAAAGCGCCGAGGCCACATTTTACCGGAATTTGATCGTCTACGGGGCCGGAGGGCTGATCGCGCCCTTCATCGGCATCAAGCTGATTGACCTGTCGCTGTCCGTGCTGCTGTGAGCGGAGGCTGACATGCTCGGTATGCTGATGAGCGCGGTGCGCGCGTCGCTTGCGACGTGTCTCCTGTGCGGCCTGCTCTACCCGCTGGCCTTCGATGGTCTGGCTCAACGCCTGCTGCCTTACCAGGCGAATGGCAGTCTGGAGATCGATCCGGACGGCACCGTCATCGGCTCGCGCTTGATCGGCCAGCAATGGGAGGGGCCGGAGTGGTTCCACGGGCGTCCGTCGGCGACCACCGACGCCGATCCCGACGACGCGAGCAAGACGGTGCCCGCCCCCTACAACGCCGCAAGCTCGACGGGCTCCAACCTGGGCCCGACCAACAAGGCGCTGATGGATCGCCTGATGGCCGATCGCAAGGCCCTGGAAGAGGCGCAGCCGGAGCTGGCGGGCAGACTTCTTCCGGCGGACATGTTGACCGCGTCCGCCTCCGGCCTCGATCCCGACATCAGCCTGGCCGACGCCCTCCTGCAAGCGCCTCGCGTGGCGCGTGCGCGCGGCGTCCCAGCAGCGGCACTGGACGCTTTGGTCGTGACGCAGGCCGCCGGCCGCAATCTCGGGATTTTCGGCGAGCCGCGCATCAATGTCTTGGCGCTGAACCTGGCCCTGCGGCAGGCTTATCCGAAGACCCTCGGGCCGCTCCGCGAAGGAAACCGCGGCGTGCCCGCGGGGCTGGCCATGCCGCGAACGAGGCCGGTCAATCCAGCCGCTTGCGGAAGGCGCGGGCGGCGAGGAAGGCGACGACCCCGGCATAGGCGATCATCGCCAGGATCGGCGCCGTGAGATCGAGGACGCCGGACCCCTTGAGGAAGATGGCCTTGAGGATGGTGACATAGTAGCGGGCGAAGACGACAAAGGTGACCGCCTGCACCGCCGGCGGCATCTGGTCGATGGGAAAGGCATAGCCCGAGAGCAGCGTCGTCGGCAGCAGCGTCACCAGCAGCCCGATCTGTGCGGCGCCGACCTGACTGCGGATCGCCGTCGAGATCAGATAGCCGATGCCGAGCACGACGATCAGAAACAGCGACGTCGTGAAGAACAGGGTCATCAGCGTGCCGCGGAACGGCACCTCGAACCAGTAGACGGCAAAGGCGAGGCAGAAGGCCGCATCGAGCAGGCCGATGGCGAAGTAGGGCAAAAGCTTCCCCAGCATCAATTCCATCGGTGTCACCGGCGTCGATACCAGCAGCTCCATGGTGCCCCGCTCCCACTCGCGCGAGATCGTGAGCGAGGTGAGCTGGGCGCCCACCAGCGCCATGACCAGGGCAACCACGCCCGGGATGATGAAATACCGGCTTTCGAGATCCTCGTTGAACCAGACGCGCGACTGCACGGCGACCGGTTGAAGCATCCCGACCGAGCGCCCGGTCATGGCCGCCGCATCGAGCTGCACGGCGCTGGAAAAGCCGGACACGACCGCCTGGGCATAGCCGATCGCTATGGTGGCGGTGTTGTCGTCCGTCGCATCCACCAGGGCCTGCACGGCGCTTGTTCCGGTATCGCTGAGGCGCTCGGTGAAGTCGGACGGAACCACCACGACGAGCCGGCAGTCGCCGCGGTCGAGCGCCGTGGTGACGTCCCGGTAGTTGTCGAAGCCGGCGACGATGGAAAAATATTCCGACGCCTGGAAGCGCTTGAGCAGCGCCTGGCTGTTCTGGCTCGCCTCGCGGTCGAAGACGCACACGGGCAGGTGCTTGACGTCGAGGCTGACGCCATAGCCGAGCAGGATCATCTGCATGAACGGCATCAGCAGCGCGATCATCAGGCTGATGGGATCGCGCCAGACCTGGAGCACTTCCTTGACGGCGATGGCCTTGAGGCGGCGAAGTCTCACGATCCCGGTTGCTCCGCCTTGGCCTCTGCGCCGATCATTTGGACGAAGATGTCCTCGATGGTCGGCGCGATCTGCTCGATCCGCGTGACCGCAACGCCGCGCTGGGCGAGATAGGTCGGCAACGCCTCGAGGGCCCCGGCCGCGCTTTCCACCAGGATGTGGATCGAATTGCCGAAGGCCGCGACATCGTGGACGCCGGGCGCCTCATGGAGAGCCGCTATCGCCAGGCCCATCGCCTCGCATTCCACCACCAGGAGATCGCCGCCCAGCTTGTGCCGCTTGAGAGCGCTCGGGCTCGCCATCTCGATCAGCCGGCCGCGATCGATGAGCGCGACGCGGTTGCAATATTCGGCCTCGTCCATGTAATGCGTCGAGACCAGCACCGCGACGCCGTCGCCCGAGAGCGAATGGATGAGGTCCCAGAAGCGGCGGCGCGACTCGGGATCGACCCCCGAGGTCGGCTCGTCGAGGAACAGGATCGGCGGCCGGTGCAGGATGGCGCAGCCCAGCGCCAGGCGCTGCTTCCATCCACCCGCCAGCGTCGACACCAGCAAGTCCTCGCGGTGCGTCAGCCCGGCCATCTCGATGGAAAAGCGGATGCGCTCGGGCCGCACCGCGCGCGGCACCCGGTAGATGCCGCCGAAGAAACGCAGATTCTCGGCGACGGTGAGGTCATTGTAGAGCGAGAATTTCTGCGACATGTAGCCGATACGCTCACGCACCCCCTCCGGGTCGCGGCTGACGTCGATGCCGGCGACGAGCGCCCTTCCCGCGGTGGGGCGCAACAACCCGCACAGCATGCGGATGGTGGTCGACTTGCCGGCGCCGTTGGGTCCGAGGAAGCCGACGATCTCGCCCCGGGCGATGCGAAAGCTGACATCGTCGACCGCCGTGAAGCTGCCGAACCGTTTGACCAGTCCCTCGGCGACGACCGGGACCTCGATCGGCCCGGTCATGAGGCCGGCTCCTCCGTGAGGAGGGCGACGAACAAATCCTCGATGGTGGGCTCGGCGCGCGCGATGGTCTGAAAGGGGATGCCCGCGGTCTCCAGCGCTCGGCGCAGCTCCGGAATGCGACTGGCGTCGTCGTCGACCACGGTGCGCACGCCGTCGCCCACCAGGAGCACGCCGGCAACGCCCTCGAGGCCGGCGACCGCGTCGCGCACAGCACGGGCTTCGGCAGAAGCGATGACGACGATTGCGCCGGGCATGCGCTGCTTCAACCGCCGCGGCGTGTCGCAGTATTTGAGGCGGCCGTGATGGAGCAGCGCAAGGCGCGTGCAGCGCTCGGCCTCGTCCAGATAGGCGGTGGAGATCAGGATGGTTACGCCGCTCTCGCGGAGCGAATAGAGAATGCGCCAGAAATCCCGCCGCGAGACGGGATCGACGCCGGTGGTGGGCTCGTCGAGGAGAAGTATCTTCGGCGTATGGACGAGCGCGCAGATCAGCCCAAGCTTCTGCTTCATCCCGCCCGAGAGCTGCCCGGCAAGGCGCCGGCGGAAGGCCCCCATGTTCGATGCCGCCAGCAGCGGCCCGACGCGCTCGTCGCGCAGGCGGCGCGGAATCTCGAAGAGGTCCGCATAGAAGCGGATGTTCTCGTCGACGGTGAGGTCCTCGTAGAGTCCGAAGCGCTGCGGCATGTAGCTCAGATGCTGCTTGGCGCGCTCGGGATCGGCGACCACATCGACCTTGTCGATGGCGATATGGCCGCTATCGGGCTGCAGGACGCCCGCGAGCATGCGCATCACCGTGGTCTTCCCCGCGCCGTCCGGCCCGACCAGGCCGAAGATCTCGCCTTGCGCGACCGCGAAGCTGAGATCCTCGACGGCGACGATTCCGGCGAAGCGCCTGGCCAGCGACGCGACATCGACTTGCGCGGCTTCCGGCGCGCTCATTTCAGCGGCAGCTCGATCGCGGCATCCGCCGGCATGCCGGGCACGAGCTCGTGGGTGGGGTTGTCGACATCGATCTTGATGCGGTAGACCAGCGTCACGCGCTCGGCATGGGTCTCGACGGTCTTCGGGGTGAACTCGGCGCTCGACGAGATGAAGGATATCCGGCCCCGATATCTCTTGCCGGGATAGGTGTCGGTGGTGACCGTCGCCTCGGCGCCGAGGCGCACGCGGCTGATGTCGGTTTCGTTGATATAGGCCCTGAGCCAGACATGGTCGAGATCGGCGAGCGTCACGACCGGCGTTCCCGGCACGGCGATCTCGCCGAGCTCGGCCTGGCGGACCAGAATGACACCGTCGAAGGGCGCCACCAGCGTGGTATAGCCGAGGACGATCCTGGCCATCGTCACCGCTTCTTCCGCGCTATGGATATTCGCCTGGGCGAGCGCGATGTTCCGCACGGCGGCGAGCTCGAGCGCCTGGTCGCGCTCGAGCGCGGCCTGCGATTGCTTGAGCGCCGTGGCCGCCTGGTCGCGCGTCTGGGTGGATACGACACGGCCCTGTTCCCACAGCGCCTGATCGCGATCATAATCGAGTTTCTTCAGGGCGAGATCCGCCTGGTCGCTGATCACGGTCTTCTGGGCTGCCGCGTGATTCTGCTCGGCGGTATCAAGCGCGCGCCGCTGCACCTCCAGCGCAGACTGCGCGATCGCCAGCTGCTGGCGATAATCGGCATCCTCGACGCGCGCGATCAGCGCGCCGGCTTTGAGCCATTGGCCCTCATCGAAGGGCAGCTCCACGATGCGCGATTGCACCGTCTTGAAGCCGACCACGCTCTCATGGGCTTCGATGTTGCCTGACACCCCCAGCGTGGTCGGCGGCGCCGACAGTCCGAGCCAGGTCTTCCAGGTCGCCGGCCATTGCCATGCGGCCAAGCCGACAGCCGCGAGGGCGACGATCCCCGCCGCGGCGATCCATTTGCGTGTCGCGGTCCCGTGACGGGCGCGCTCCAGCGCTGGCGGCGCCGGTGGCGGAGCCTTGCCGCGGGACGACGGTGGGACGGGGAGCCGATCCGGGCCGGCCGGGTCCCTGACGGGGGTTGGTCCTTCCATGCTCCCTTTCTTGCCCCCAAACTCCCCTCGCCTCCTTGATGTGGGTCAAGGGCCCCATGAGGCGGCCGCACGTCTCCCCTGTCCGCCAGGGACCGCCCCGGTATCGTTTCGATCAAGAGGGCGTGCTGGCGTGCTCCGCTGGGGGCACCTTGCCGCTCGCCAGGCTCATGATGAGCTGGGTCAGCCTGTTGGTCTCGGCCAGATATTCCCCCGACGCCCGCTCGAAAAAGCGCTGCTGACAGTCGAAGGCCTCGTTGGGGGTTCGGCAGCTGGCAAGCTTCATCCAGGCGGCGGCATCTTCCTCCAGCCGGATTTGCGTGAACTGCGCGATCTCTTGCGAGATCTCCATCATCCCCTTGATCCACCGATCAAACGCGTTCCCGTTGATGGTGAAAAGCGCGTCGAACGGCGGCGCCGGAGGCGTTGCCGCCGGCTGTCGCGCACGCGCAACCTTTGCACCTTTTGCCATTGTCGTTTCTCCTGGTCCCTGAAATTACATAATTCCAGCAAAGAGCAGGCGATACCACATTGATCTATCTCAATCGAGCGCCGCGGCTCGTCCCGCTCCGATATCAGCGGCGGCACCCGAGCTTATTCCCGGCGCCCGATGAAAGCTCACGCGAAGAACGCGGCGCAGAGTTGATCCAGGTCAAGGTGGCACGGAGGCGTCTGCCGAATGCTGGATCGTGACCAAGACATCCCGGGTATCACGATGAAGACGATCCTGGTTCTTACCGGCGGCAGCCAGAGCGACAAGGTGGTGTTTGACACGGCGTTGGCCGTTGCGCGGCCGATGCGCGCGCATCTCGAATTTCTCCACATCCGCATCAGCCCGGGTGAAGCGGCCGCGTTCACGCCGCATGTCGACTTCGCCAAAGGAGCCGGGTTACGCGAGGCCATGGACCGGCTGCGGGCCGAAGCGGACGAGCGGTCGGCCGAAGCGGCGCGTCACGTTCACCGGTTTTGTCAGCAGGAAGCGATCGAGATCGCGGATACGCCGTCGCGTATTCAGGGCGTCTCGGCGGCTTGGCGCGAGGAGCGGGACGATGCTGTCGAGCGCATGATCCGTCGCACCCGGCACAATGATCTCGTCGTCCTCGGCTGCGCGTCCGGCGCCAACGGCTTGCCGCCTGATCTCATTGGACGTTTGCTGGTCGCTTGCGGGCGCCCGGTGCTCGTGGCGCCGGCCAGAGCGCAGCAGAGCGTCACCGGCACGGCACTGGTCTGCTGGAAGGAGACCGCGTCGGCGGCACGCGCCCTTGGCGCCGCCCTGCCGCTCCTGTCGAAGAGCGAACGGGTCGTGGTCGTCGGCGTCGAGGAATCCGCCGGGAGTTCGTTCGACGACCTCCGCGATCTCGCTCAACAGCTGGCATGGCATGGAATCTTTGCCGAATCCGCATGGCTGCCGGCCGACGGACGGTCTGCCGCCGAGCAATTGGCGGCCGCCGCCGGCCACTACCACGCGGATCTCCTGGTCATGGGCGGCTACGGCCATAGCAGGGCGCGCGAGACGATCTTCGGTGGCTGCACGCAGCACTTTCTCGATCATGCCGAGTGGCCGGTACTCATGATGCACTGACGATTGCGCGGAACCGTTGAAAGGAGGGTGTCATGCAACGTGTGGCTTTGGTAACCGGCGGGACCCGCGGCATCGGACGCGCCATCGCGGTGGCGCTCAAGGGCGCCGGCTGCACGGTGGCCGCGAACTACGTCGGCAACGACCAGGCGGCGCAGGGCTTCACGCGCGAGACCGGCATGCCCGTCTTCAAGTTCGACGTCGCCGATTTCAATGCGTGCGAGGCAGGCGTCAGGCGCGTCGAGCAGGAGCTGGGGCCGATCGACATCCTCATCAACAACGCCGGCATCACGCGCGATGCCACGCTCCACAAGATGACCCCGGGGCAATGGAACGAGGTTATCGCGACCGATCTCACCTCCTGCTTCAACATGTGCCGGGTGGTGATCGCCGGCATGCGCGAGCGCGGCTTCGGCCGCATCGTCAACATCTCCTCGATCAACGGCCAGAAAGGGCAAGTCGGCCAGGTCAATTATGCGGCCGCCAAAGCCGGCATCCTGGGCTTTACGAAGGCCCTGGCGCTGGAATCGGCGTCGAAGGGGATCACCGTCAATGCCGTGGCGCCGGGCTATATCGCGACCGACATGGTCGCGGCGGTGCCGAAGGAGATTCTTGCAAGAATCGTGGCGCAGGTCCCCGTAGGCCGCCTTGGCCAGGTCGACGAAATCGCCCGGGTCGTGCGCTTCCTGGCCAGCGACGAGGCGGCGTTCATCACCGGCGCGACGCTCACCGCCAATGGCGGTCAGTACATGACCTGAAGGTTATGGCAGCACAAAGCATTGACGACCGGAAGGGGGTCGGGAAGGTCGTCGCGGTCCATGGCTCGGTGGTCGACATCGCTTTCCCGGCCGGGATGCTGCCGGCGATCAACGAAGCCGTCGCGATCGAATGGGATTTGGGGCGGCCGCTTGTCGCCGAAGTGCAACAGCATCTCGGCCCCGCGATGGTGCGGGTGGTGGCGCTCGAAGGCACGGCGGGGCTGAGGCGGAGCACGCCGGCGCGCGCGCTCGGCGCTCCCGTCCGCGCACCGGTTGGAGAGAGCGTGCTCGGACGTCTGCTCAACGCGATCGGCGAGCCCGCGGACCGGGGCACGCCCCTGCCACCCGACATCGAGCGCCGCCCCATCCACGCGCCCGCGCCCACGCTCGATCGCCAGGGCGGCGCGCGGGAGATCTTTCACACCGGCATCAAGGTCGTCGATCTCCTGGCGCCGCTGGTCAAGGGCGGCAAGGCTGCCATGTTCGGCGGCGCCGGGGTCGGCAAGACCGTGCTCATCATGGAGCTGATCCGCACCACCGTCGAGCGCCACTCGGGCATCTCGGTCTTTGCCGGCATCGGCGAGCGCTCGCGCGAGGGGCACGAGCTGCTGCTCGAGCTCGGTCAGTCGGGCGTGCTCAAGCGGACCGCGCTGGTCTTCGGGCAGATGAACGAGCCGCCGGGCGCCCGCTGGCGGGCGGGGCTTACGGCGCTGGCCATCGCCGAGTATTTCCGCGATGCCGCGCAAGAGAACGTGCTGCTGCTGATCGACAATGTCTACCGCCTGGTCCAGGCGGGCGGCGAGGTCTCGGGCCTGCTCGGCCGGCTGCCGTCGCGCGTCGGCTACCAGCCGACGCTTGCCAGCGAGGTCGCCGAGCTCGAAGAGCGCATCGCGTCGGTCGCGGGCGCCGCCATCACCTCGATCCAAGCCGTCTATGTGCCGGCCGACGACTTCACGGACCCGGCGGTTGCCGAGATCTTCAGCCATCTCGATTCCTCGATCGTGCTGTCGCGCGACATGGCAAGCGAGGGCATGTACCCGGCCGTCGATCCGCTGGCCTCGACCTCGAGCCTGCTGGACCCGCGGCTGGTCGGCGACGGCCATTACCGGACCGCGCAGGACGTGCGCAAGACGATCGCCCACTACCGCGAGCTCCAGGAGATCATCGCGTTGCTCGGCATCGAGGAGCTGAGCGCGACGGACCGTACAGCGGTGAAGCGCGCCCGCCATCTGATGCGCTTTCTCACCCAGCCTTTCATGGTGACGGTCGCCTTCACCGGCAAGCCGGGCCGCGCGGTCGAGCTTGAGGCGACGCTCGCCGGCTGCCGGGCGATCCTCGACGGCGAGGCCGATGGGTGGGCCGAGGGATCGCTCTATATGGTGGGTGACCTCGATGAGGCGCGGCGCAAGGAAGCGCAAGCGAAGGCGGGGACGCCATGAGGCTCAGCATCGCCACGCCGCTCGCCATCGTCGTCGAGACCGACGATGTCGCCCGTCTCAGGGCGGAAGACGAGACCGGCGCCTTCGGCATTCTGGCCGGCCATGCCGACTTTGTCACCGCGCTTGCGGTATCGGTGGTGAGCTGGCACGACCGAGGTGACGCCGAGCACTACGTCGCCCTGCGCGGCGGCATGCTCGAGGTCCGCGGCGGCAACACGATCGTGATCGCGACCCCCGACGCCGTCCCCGGCGACGACCTCCGCCACCTCGAAGCCGACGTGCTCGCCGGCTTCCGGCGTCGCATTGCCGAGGAGCACGCGGCGCACACGGATGCGCAACGCCTCTATCTTGCCGCCCTGGGGCAGATCGTGCGTTTTCTGCGGCCCGAGAGGGTCACCACAATCCCTGGCGGTCCTGTCGCTGGACCGGCCGAAGGCCTCGCGCCATGACGCCGGCGCCATCGGATCGGCCCGATCCCCCCCAGCGTCTCGACGAGGCGGTGAGGACACGGCGAGAGCGGCAGGCACGCTGGCAGCGCGAAGGGGAGCGCTCGATCGGCCAGAACCTGGCGATGATCGGCGTGCTCGGTTGGACGATCGTGGCCCCTACCCTGCTCGGCATTTTTGCCGGGCGCTGGCTCGACCGCGCCTTCGGGTCGGGGATCTTCTGGACGCTTGGACTGCTCGTCGCCGGCTTGGCCGTCGGCTGCACGCTCGGCTGGAAGAGGATACACCACGAATGACCGACGGGACGCTCGCTACCGCTATTGCGACTGCATCGGCCATGGCTGCCGCGGGACTTGTCTTCGGGATCGGATATTTCGCGGCGTTGCGGCGGACCGTTCATCTCTACGGCTTCGGCCGCGACCCCTTCGGGTCGGTCGCCCTCACCCTTGGTCGCATCGCCGCTGCCGTCATCTTTCTCGTCTTTGCGGCGCGGCTCGGCGCCCTGCCGTTGCTGGCGGCCTTTCTCGGCTTCCTCTTGGCGCGGATGCTGGCGCTGCGCGCGGTGCGGAGGGCGGGGTGATGCCGGCCTCGCCGCTTGCCAGCGTCGTCCTGTTCCATCTCGGCCCCATCGCCATCACGCGCCCGGTGGTGACGAGCTGGGCCATCATGACGGCGTTGACAGTGGGCTCCTGGGTCGTGACGCGCCGGCTCACGCCGCGCCCCGACCGTCGGCAGGCGGTGCTCGAATCGACCGTCACCGGCATTGCCGATCAGATCGATGATGTCATCCGCAGGGACCCTCGCCCGTTCCTGCCGCTGCTCGGCACCTTGTTCATCTTCCTCGTCACCGCCAATCTCGCCGGCGTGCTGCCGGGCGTCGAGGCACCGACCGGCAAGCTCGAGACGCCGGCCGCGCTGGCGCTCATCGTCTTCGTTTCGGTGCATTATTTCGGCATGCGCGCCCAGGGCCCGCTCGGCTATCTCGCGAGCTTCGCCCGGCCGAAGCTCATCATGCTGCCGCTCAACATCATCTCCGAAGTGACGCGCACCTTCTCGCTCATGGTGCGGCTCTTCGGCAATATCATGAGCGGCGAGTTCGTCATCGCGTTGGTGGTGGCGCTCGCCGGGCTCTTCGTGCCGATCCCGCTCATGGCGCTCGAGATCCTCGTGGGCTTGGTGCAGGCCTACATCTTCACCGTTCTCGCAACCGTCTTCATCGGCGCCGCCCTTGGCGGTGCCGAGCGGGACTAAGGAGGGTCCATGGACGTCAAGCTCATCAGCGTCATCGCCGCCGCGCTCGCCGTCTCGATCGGCTCGATCGGCCCGGCGCTGGCCGAAGGCCGCTCGGTCGCCGCGGCAATGGACGCGATCGCCCGCCAGCCGGAGGCGGCCGGCACGATCTCGCGCACGCTCTTCGTCGGCCTCGCCATGATCGAGACCATGGCGATCTACTGCCTGGTGGTCGCCCTCCTTCTGCTCTTCGCCAATCCCTACGCCGGGTGACCATGTATTTCAGTTGGTCCACCCTCGCGCTGCAGACGGTCAACTTCGCCGTCCTCGTCTGGCTGCTGCGCCGTTTCCTCTACCAGCCGGTGCTGCGCATGGTCGACGCGCGGCGCGCGGAAGTTGATAAGCAGTACGCCGACGCGCATGCCGTTGAGGCCAAGGCGCAGGAGCATCTCGCGGCAATTGCCGCCGAACGCGCCGGCATCGCGGCCGAGCGGGTGGCGGCGCTCAAGACCGCGGCGGCCCAAGCCGAGGAAGCCGCCGCCGCGCGTCGCACCGAGGCGCAACGCGACGCGACAGCGCTGCTCGAGGGCGCCCGCAAGACACTCGCGGCGGAGCGCGACCAGGCGCTTGCCGAGGCGCGCCGGGCGGCCCTCGACCTCGGCTCGGAGATCGCCGGAAGGCTGCTCGCCGAGCTGCCCATGGCGCTGCGCGCCGAGGCTTGGATCGACCGCATCGGCCAGCATCTGGCCGCTCTTGCAAGGCCGGATCTCGATGCCCTCACCCGCCAATTGGCCGACGGCGCTGCGCTCACGGTGGTGACCGCCTCGGCCTTGCCGACCGCGGCCGCCGAGGCCTGGCGGTCGCGGCTCCAGCGGATCCTGGGCGATGGGATCGCCATCACCTTTGGGGTGGACCCACAGCTCATCGCCGGCGCGGAGCTGCATTTTCCGACGGCGGTTCTGCGCTTCTCATGGCAGAGCGCGCTCGCCTCCCTGCGCGCGAAGATCGAAGCCGATGGCGACGCTCGCTGACGATCTCGGCGCCTGGCTCGGCCAAAGCCGACAGCGCATCGGCACCATGGCCTACGAGCCTCGGCTCGAGCATATCGGCCGGGTGGTTCAGCTCGGCGACGGCGTCGCGACCGTAACCGGCCTGCCGGAGACCCGGCTCGATGAGTTGCTGGTCTTTGACAGCGGCGTGCGCGGGCTCGCGGTGGATCTCGGCGAGGAGGCGATCGGCTGCGTGCTCCTCGGCAACACCGGCGGCATCGCGGCCGGCAGCATCGTTCGCGGCACGGGCGAGGTAGCGCGCGTGCCGGTGGGCGAGGCCCTGCTGGGCCGCGTCGTCGATGCGCTCGGCCTGCCGCTGGACGGCGGCGCGGCGATCGCCGCCGAGCGCCTCGCGCCGGTCGAGCAGCCGGCGCCGGTCATCGTCGATCGGGCGCTGGTGACCCGCCCGCTCGCCACCGGGCTGCTGGTCGTCGATGCCATGATCCCGCTCGGCCGCGGCCAGCGCGAGCTGATCATCGGCGACCGCGGCACGGGCAAGACCGCGATCGCCGTCGATGCCATCATCAACCAGCGGTCGAGCGACGTGATCTGCGTCTACGCCGCCATCGGCCAGAAGGCCTCCTCGGTCGCGCAGGTGATCCAGGCGGTGCGCCGCTACGGCGCGCCGGAACGCTGCCTCTTCGTCGTCGGCGAGGCCGACGCGGCGCCGGGCCTGCAATGGCTGACGCCCTATGCCGCTTGCACCATGGCGGAGCATTTCATGGCGCGCGGCCGCGATGTGCTGCTGGTGCTCGACGATCTTACCAAGCACGCGGCCACCTATCGCCAGATCTCGCTGCTGCTGCGGCGGCCGCCCGGACGAGAGGCCTATCCCGGCGACATTTTCTACATCCATTCGCGCCTGCTGGAGCGCGCGGCAAAGCTAGCGCCCGAGCGCGGCGGCGGCTCGCTCACGGCGTTGCCGATCGCCGAAACCCAGGCCGGCAATATCAGCGCCTATATCCCCACCAACCTGATTTCGATCACCGACGGCCAGATCTATCTCGACCCGAGGCTCTTTTACGAAGACCAGAAGCCGGCGGTCGATGTCGGCAGGAGCGTGTCGCGCGTCGGCGGCAAGACCCAGGCGCCCGTCCTCAAGGCGCTGTCGGAAAGCCTGCGTCTCGACTACGCGCAGTTCCTCGAGCTCGAAGTGTTCACGCGCTTCGGCACCATGGTCGACGCGCGCACCCGCACGGTGATCGAGCATGGCAGGCGCATTCGCGCGGTGCTCGCCCAGCCCCAATTCGCGCCTTTGGCGCTTGGCGAGCAGGTGGCGCTGCTGCTGGCGGTGGCGGAGCGTGTGCTGGATGACGTCCCCCTCGACCGTGTGGACGCCTTCCGTGCCGGCCTCGGCTCCTGGCTCGCGCAGCATTGTCCCGAGACGCTGGCGCTCGACGATCAGGCGCCGCCGCTGGCGGAGGATCTGCGCCTGCGCCTCAAATCCGTGGTCGCGGCGCTGGCGCAATCGATCCTGGGACCGCGTGACGCCGCCGCCGTCGCCGTGGCGCGGCAGTCATGACGCGCCTTGCCGAGATCGAGACCCATATCGCCAGCATGGGCGGGCTGCTCGACATCGTCGGCGCCATGCGCTCGCTGGCCAGCATGCGCGTCCAGGAGGCGCACCGCGCGCTTCCAGGCGTTCGCCGCTACGCCGAGGCGATGGCGGCGGCGATCGGCCGAACGCTGCTCCTGGTGCCGGAGCCGAGGACCGGACAGCGCGCGGCGCGAGGGCGGCGCGTGCTCATCCTGTGCGCGGCCGAGCACGGCTTCGTCGGCGGCTTCAACGAGCGCCTGATCGAGGCCGCCGTCACCGACCTCAATCCCCGGGACGCGCTCTTCGTCCTCGGCAGCCGCGGCATCGCGCTGGCGCAGGAGCGCGGCCGGCCGATCGCCTGGACCCATGCCATGGCGACGCGCGTCGAAGGCGTCCCCGACCTGGTCCGGCGGTCGACGGCCGAGCTCTACCGCCTGGTCGCGCAACGCGGCATCACCCGGGCCGAGGTGATGTTCGCGCGTTACCGTCAGGGCGGGGCCGCGACCATCGAGCGGCGCCTTCTCTTCCCGCTCGATCTCGAATCCCTTGCCGTCGACCCGGCGCGCCTGCCGCCGCTCGCCAACCTGCACCCGGACGTGCTTCTTGAGAAGCTCATTGCCGAACACGTCTTCGCGCTTTTCACCGAGGCGGCCGTCGAATCGCTCGCCAGCGAGAACGACGCGCGGTTCAGCACCATGGACTCGGCTCATGACAACGTGGCGAAGAAGCTCGACCAGCTGCGCCAGGAAGCGCGCCAGGCTCGTCAAGGCGAGATCACCACGGAGCTGATCGACCTCGTGACCGGGGCGGAGGCACAGCAGGGTCCCCAAGCCGGCTTACGCACATGAAGTCGGCCTTTCGGCCTTCAGCCCGATGAAGCGAGGGGGGTTCGCCCGGGCAAGTTTGATGGAGCTGCGACACATGACCCAATCGGAAAAACACGAGATCAAGACGCGCGAGCTGGCCGGCGTCAGCGTGCCTATGATGTGGCCGATGCTGGCCGCGGCGCAGCTGACCGAAGACGGGCTCGCGCTCTACGCGAAGAATCTCAAATTCGTCGAGGAGGAGATCAAGCTCCACCATGAGCTGAGGCCGAGGCTCGCGACGGCAAACCGCGTCATGCTCGACCTCCGGACGATGATCTTCCGGGATTACTCGGCGCCGGACGCAACGGGTGTGCCCACGATCATCGATGCCCCCTATGCCGGGCACTCCGCGATGATCGCGGACTATCACCAGGGCCAGAGCCTGGTCGAGACCCTCCTCGCCAACGGCCTGGACCGCGTGTTCCTGACCGATTGGAAATCGGCCACGGAGGATATGAAGGATTTGGAGATCGATCAGTATCTCGCCGAGCTCAACGTCTGCGTCGACGATCTCGGCGGCAGGGTCAATCTCATCGGGCTGTGCCAGGGCGGCTGGATGTGCGCGATGTATGCGGCGCGCTTCCCGCTGAAGGTGGCAAGTCTCGTCCTTGCGGGCTCGCCGATCGATACGGACGCCGGCGACGGCCCGGTCAAGCGCATGGCGCACGCCTATCCGACCTCGTTTTACGAGGAGCTCGTCGCCCTGGGTGGCGGCCTGATGCGCGGCAAGATCATGCTGCGAGGATGGAAAGGCATGCATCCGGAAGAGCATTACATCAACCAGCAAATCGATCTCTACGAGCACATCGACGACCCCGCCTATCTCAGCAAGGAGGAGACGTTCGAGCGCTGGTACGAGAACCCGATCGATCTGCCGGGACGCTGGTATCTTCAGGCGATCGGGCAGCTCTTCAAGGAGAACCGCCTGGCCAAGGGCAGCTTCGTCGGCCTCGGCCGAAAGCTCGATCTCCGGGATATCGTCTGCCCGGTCTACTTGCTCGCCGGCGAATCGGACGACATCACGACCCGCGAGCAGGTGTTCGACGCGCAGAAGTATCTCGGCACGCCCAGCGACAGGATCGCGAAGAAGCTGGTCCCCGGCGGCCATATCGGCTTGTTCATGGGCTCGCGCACGCTCAAGGAGACCTAGCCGGAGATCGCGCATTGGCTTCGCGCGGTCAGGTAAGGCTCTAGCGCCGAGCGACCAGTGCCGCCAGGCGCGCCGCGGCGGGTACGATCAGCGGGATGGGGAAGCCGCTGAAGCCCAGCATCCGCGCCGCGCGCGGCGACGCCGAGCGGTAGAACCGGCTCATGGCACGAACGACGATGCCACTCCGCCGCGCGGCGGCTTCAACCGCGACGTCGGAGACGCCGTCCCTAAGATAGGCGACGAGATGCATGCCCTGATCCGGCACGTCGACCTGGAGGTGGCCGTCGGCGCGTCGCGCCAGCGTCGCCGCCAACGCGTCGCGCTGCTCGCGATAGATCTGGCGCATGCGGCGGGTGTGGGCGGCAAAATGCCCCTCGGCCATGAACTCGGCGAGCACGGATTGATAGAGGCTCGGTGGCTGCCGGTCGATCAGATAGCGCGCGGCGACGAAGGCCTGCAGCAGCGCCGGCGGCACGACGGCGTAGCCGAGGCGCAGGCCCGGGAACAGGGCCTTGTTGAGCGTGCCGACGTAGATGACCCGCTCATCCTCATCGAGCCCCTGCAGCGAGGCGAGCGGCGGGCCGGCGTAGCGAAACTCGCTGGCATAATCGTCCTCGACGATGAACGCGCCGCTGCGGCGCGCCCAGGCCAGCAGCTCGAGCCGCCTTGTCATCGACAGCGCCACGCCGGTGGGAAATTGGTGCGACGGCGTGACGACCACGGCACGCGCCCGCGGCGCCGCGCGGATTCCGGCCTCGACCCCGATGCCTTGCCCGTCGACCGGGATCGGATGCAGCCTTGCCTTGGCCAGCAGCAGCTGGCCGTGGGTCAGCGGGTAGCCGGGATCCTCCACCCACACCGCATCTCCCGGCGCCAGCAGCACCCGGATGGCGATGTCGATCGCATGCTGCGTGCCGGCGGTGACGACGATCTGCTCGGGATTGCACCGGACGCCCCGCGCCGCCCGCAGGTAGTCGCAGATGCTGCGCCGAAGCTCGATGAAGCCGCAGGGATCGGTGTAGCCGAGATCGCGCGCCCCGAGCGAGCGGACGGCGCGATGGGTGAGCTTGCGCCAGATCTCCACGGTCCGCGCGTCGGTCAAGGTGCGGCCGGTGTTGAACGGCCGCTCGTCGGCCTGTGCCGTCGACGCCGCGAAATCGGCGAAGGCCTGCGCCGCGGCCGGAGCCGGCGGCGGCTTGCCGGCACGGGTCCCGGGGTGCGGGCGCGATCCGCGCGCCACGAGGCCGGTCAGGTCGGCGGACACGAAGGTCCCCGACCCCGCCCGGCCCTCGGCATAGCCTTCGACGAGCAACTGCTCATAAGCGGCGACCACCGAGGCGCGAGCGACCCCCAATGTCGATGCCATGGCGCGGCTGGAGGGCAACCGGGTGCCCGGACGCAGCGCGCCCGACAGCACCGCCGAGCGGACCGCCATGTAGATCTGGCGGAACAGCGGCGTGGCACTCGCCCGATCCAGCGGCCACGCGTAGCACTCCGCCCATCCCGGATGCCGCATCGCCTTCCCCCGAGCGCGAAGTGGACTGTTAGGATTTGATAAACTGGACCATTTCGACAGACCAGTAAAGCCTAAGCTCGAGGCCGCGCGAAGCGATGCGCCAAGCGAGGCAGGCAGCCATGACCACCGACCCCACCTCCGATCCCTTCGACAAAGTCTGGGACTTCCCGCTCTTCGAGGCGCTCTACGGCCGGCGCTCGCGGCGCTTCGGCCAGGGCTTCGAGATCGCCGAGGGGCCCTTCCGCTACAGGTCGATGCGACCGCCGGTGCCGCTGAGCGAAGTGGAAGAGCCGCTGCTGGTGGCCGCCGGCATCGGCCTCACCGGCGTGCCGCTATGGGACGGCAGCCGGCCGCCGACGCTGCGCGCGCGTGACGGCCGCACCTACGCCAGCACCACGAACGGCGCCCGCACGGCGCTCTTCTTCACCAATGACCGCGGCGTCTACCTCATCGATCCCGCCGGCATCTGCGCGCGCAAGCTGCGTGAGGTCGAGACCAGGGACCAGCGGGCGAGCGTGCTCGACCTCTACCGGCAGCACCGCCGGCGGCTCGGCGAGGGCCGCCTGGCAATCCCGCGCCGCGTGCCGCCGCTCTTCGGTCATAACCTATGGGATTCCAACCAGCCCGGCTCGACCCTGTTCATGCCGGTCTGCGATGTCAGCCTGGCGCTGATCTCGCTGATCCTGAGCCTGGTCGACGGCGAGGGCGGCCGCTATGTGCGCGGGCATGGCGGCGGCATGAGCGTCGTCGACGACCGGCACGGCTGCCGGCCGGCGGGCACCGAGCGGTGGCTCGACAGCGGCTATCTCGACAAGGGGAAGGTGCTGCCGCTGTCTATCCTGGAGCGGCAGGCCTGCTATTTCATGTTCAGCGAGCCCGCGGTAATCTGCCACAACATCTTCCTGGCCACCGAGGCGCTCGGTGTCGGCGGCTGGATGCATTGCGGCTTCCTGTCGCTGGAGGTGATGCAGGCGCTGGGGTTCCGCATGGTCGATCCCGTCGGCGCGCCGGCCTTCGCCAACCCCGTCGGAGTGGACGGCGTCTTCGAAGGCTACTGCCCGCCCTACTTTGCGAGCATGGATGCCGCGGTCGACGCGGCGGTGGTCGCCCTCGGGCGCGGCGCCACGGCGCCGGCGCCCTACACCATGCCGGAAGCGGAGCACCGCGGCGCGATCGCCGAGCGGATCAGCGACACCGGCCTCGCCTGCACCAAGGCGATCTGCCGCTACATTCACCAGACCTATGGCCGCTTCCCGGCCGGCGTCGACACCATGCACCTGATGTGGCTCATGCAGGCGCATCATCTCGACCTCGACTACTATGCGAGATTCTTCCATCCCGGCGCCTGCGGTGAGACCCATGTGGCGCACATGGCGACCTGGCATCCCGAGATTTATCGTCCCTCGCCGGGCGTGACGCCTTCATCGGCCTGATGAAGGCCGCTTTTGCCGAGCCATGCCCCATGCGTTGCTGTCGCCCGCGCGGCGCCGCTTGGGAAAAAACCGACGGCGGCGTATGACGCCGTCATAGCGCCCGCCGGACCGTTCCGGCGCCCGCCGCTAGCGCAGCGATTGGTTGAACCGGTCGAGCGCCTCGGAGCCGGGGATCAGCTCCTTCTCGCCAAGCTCGTTGAACGGCGTCGCCACCGTGTTGAGATAATCGTGCAGATCCTGCGACTCCGCGTCGAGATAGAGCAGCCCCGTGACCACCTCGCCCGCCGCGCCGCGCTCCTGCAGGTAGTTCATCGCGGCGATGCGGTTGTGCAGATCGTAATCCGTCGCCACCTTCCTGAGGCGCAGCACCGAGCCGTCATGCTGCGTCACCACCTCGACCGTGCCGGGCTCGTAATCGACATGGATCGGTTCGCGCGTGGTGATGAAGTCGAGGCGGTTCACCGCCTCATTGTGCTCGCGCACGAAATCGAAGCTCTTGGTCGAGCCGAGATGGTTGTTGAAGGCGACGCAGGGGCTGATGACGTCGAGGAAGGCGGCGCCGTTATGGGCGATCGCCGCCTTGAGCAGCGGCACGAGCTGGTCCTTGTCGCCGGAGAAGCTGCGCGCGACGAAGCTCGCGCCGAGCTGGAGGGCCATGCTGACCATGTCGATCGAGCTGTCGGTGTTCATCACGCCGCGCTTGTTCTTCGAGCCCTTGTCGGCGGTGGCGGAGAACTGGCCCTTGGTCAGGCCGTAGACGCCGTTGTTCTCGACGATATACACCATGTTGACGCCGCGGCGGATCGAATGGGCGAACTGGCCGAGCCCGATCGACGCGCTGTCGCCGTCGCCGGAGACGCCGAGATAGATCAGGTCGCGGTTGGCGAGGTTGGCGCCGGTCAGCACCGAGGGCATGCGGCCATGCACGCTGTTGAAGCCGTGTGAGGCGCCGAGGAAATATGTGGGCGTCTTCGACGAGCAGCCGATGCCGGAGAGCTTGGCGATGCGGTGCGGCGGCAGGTCGAGCTCGAAGCAGGCCTGGACGATCGCGGCGCTGATGCTGTCATGGCCGCAGCCGGCGCACAGCGTCGAGACCGCGCCCTCGTAGTCGCGATGGGTGAAGCCGAGCTTGTTGGTCGGCAGCTTCGGATGATGCAGCTTGGGCTTGGCGATGTAGGTCATACGGTCTTCCTCAGCGGCGTCACGTTGAGCGCGCGCAGCCGCTCGGCGATCGCGCGGGAGATGAAGCGCTCGGTGATCGGCGTACCGTCGTAATGCAGCACGGGGGTGAGCTTCGCCGGGCTGAGCCCGGCCTCGCTCATCAGCAGCGTGCGCAGCTGCGCGTCGCGGTTCTGCTCGACGACGAAGACCTGGTCATGCGCGGCGACGAAGTCGAGCACCTCCTGCCCGAAGGGGAATCCCCTGACGCGCAGCCCGTCGAGATGGATGCCTTGCGCCTCGAGCGCGTCCAGCGCCTCGTGCATCGCCGGCGTGGTCGAGCCGAAATAGAGCACGCCGTACTTGGTCGGCTGCTTCGCCGGCCGCGCCACCGGCTTCGGCACCAGCGTCTTCGCGGTCTCAAATTTCTTGAGCAGCCGCTCCATGTTCTCGATGTAGTCGGGCCCTTCCTCGCTGTAGCGGGCGTAGCGGTTCTTGGTCGTGCCGCGGGTAAAGAAGGCGCCGCGCGACGGGTGCGTCCCTGGATATGTGCGGTAGGGGACGCCGTCGCCGTCGACGTCGAGGTAGCGGCCGAAATCCTTGCCCGCCTCGAGCTCGGCCGCGGTCATGACCTTGCCGCGGTCCATGCGCCGCGTATCGTCCCAGCGCAGCGGCTCGCACAGCCACTCGTTCATGCCGATGTCGAGATCGAGCATGACGAAAATCGGCGTCTGCAGCCGGTCGGCGAGGTCGAAGGCCTGCGCCCCCATCTCGAAGCACTCGCGCGGATCCTCGGGGAAGAGCAGCACGTGCTTGGTGTCGCCATGGGAGGCATAGGCGCAGGAGAGGATGTCCGCCTGCTGCGTGCGCGTCGGCATGCCGGTCGAGGGGCCGCCGCGCTGGACGTCGAAGATCACGGCGGGGATCTCGGCGAAATAGGCGAGCCCGAGGAACTCCTGCATCAGCGAGATGCCGGGGCCGGAGGTGGCGGTGAACGCCCGCGCGCCGTTCCAGGCGGCGCCGATCACCATGCCGATCGAGGCGAGCTCGTCCTCGGCCTGGATGATGGCGAAGCGGTTCTTGCCGCTGGCCTGGTCGACGCGGTAGCGCCGGCAATGCCGGGTGAAGGCTTC
This sequence comes from Allostellaceae bacterium, assembly GCA_052143095.1. Taxonomy (GTDB): domain Bacteria; phylum Pseudomonadota; class Alphaproteobacteria; order ATCC43930; family CGMCC-115725; genus DAHUYF01. The sequence continues at coordinate 11,630 of JBKQTR010000112.1, read as the reverse complement.
GGCGAGCGAGGAGGACGGCGTGATCGGGTACCAGGCGCAGACCGTGGCGCCGCCGTAAAGCGCGCCCAGCGCCGCGGCGGCGTTGCCTTCGAGATAGACGCGGTCGCCCACCGCGTCGGAGCGGCGCATGCGGATGCCGAGCGGGCAGCTCAGATGCTCGAGCGCGTAGTCGCGGCCCATGTGAAGCGCGTGAAGGTTGGGCTGGATCAGCTTGTCCTTGCCCTTGAACTGCTCGCCGATCAGCGTCTCGACGGCGGCGATGTCCATGTCGAGCAGCGCGGTGAGCGCGCCGACATAGATGATGTTCTTGAACAGCTGCCGCTGGCGCGCGTCGGTATATTGCTTGTTGCAGATCTCGGTGAGCGGCATGCCGATGACCTGGATATCGTCGCGGAACTTGGCGAGCGGCATCGGCTTGGTCGAATCGTAGAACAGATAGCCGCCGGACTCGAGGCTCTTCACGTCCTGGTCCCAGGTCTGCGGGTTCATCGCCACCATGAGATCGACGCCGCCGCGGCGGCCGAGATGGCCGGCCTCGGAGACGCGCACCTCGAACCAGGTCGGTAGTCCCTGGATGTTGGAGGGGAAGATGTTGCGCGAGGCGACCGGCACGCCCATGCGCAGGATCGCCTTGGCGAAGAGCTGGTTGGCGCTCGCCGAGCCGGAGCCGTTGACGTTGGCGAATTTGACGACGAAATCGTTGACCGCTTCTATCGGCTTCGACATGCCGGTCCCGCCTGTGTCATCTCGAGAAGGAATTTCTGCATGTCCCAGGCGCCGGTCGGACACCGCTCGGCGCACAACCCGCAATGCAGGCAGACATCCTCGTCCTTGATCATGACGCGGCCCGTCTTCAGCGCCTCGGACACGTAGAGATCCTGCGACAGAGTGGCCGCCGGCGCCTTGAGCCGCTGGCGCAGCTCCTGCTCCTCGCCGTTCTCGGTGAAGGTTATGCAATCCATCGGGCAGATGTCGACGCAGGCGTCGCACTCGATGCACAGCGGCGTCTGGAACACGGTCTGCACGTCGCAATTGAGGCAGCGCTCGGCCTCGAGATACCCGAGCTTCTGGTCGAAGCCGAGCTCGACCTCGACCTTGATGTTCTTCAGCGCCAGCGCCTGGTCGGCGTGCGGCACCTTGTAGCGTTTGTCGAGCGTGATGTCGTTGTCATAGCTCCACTCGTGGATGCCCATCTTCTGGCTGATCAAATTGACCAGCGGCGGCGGGCGATCTCCGACGCTCTCGCCGTTGAGCAGCTTGTCGATCGACACCGCCGCCTCGTGGCCATGCGCCACCGCCCAGATGATGTTCTTCGGACCGAACGCCGCGTCGCCGCCGAAGAAGACATGCGGCAGCGTCGATTGCATGGTCGTGGGATCAACCTTGGGCATGTCCCATTTGTCGAAATCGAGACCGATGCCGCGCTCGATCCAGGGGAAGGTGTTCTCCTGCCCGACCGCGACCAGCACGTCGTCGCAGTCCATCACCACGTCGGGCTCGCCGGTGGCCACCAGGCTGCGGCGGCCCTTGTCGTCATAGGATGCTGCGACCTTCTCGAAGCGCATGCCGGCAACCTTGCCGCGCTCCAGCACGAACGCCTTCGGTACGAGATAGTTGAGGATCGGGATGCCCTCATGCATCGCGTCCTCCTTCTCCCAGGGCGAGGCCTTCATCTCCTCGAAGCCGCTGCGCACCACCACGGTGACCTGCTCGCCGCCGAGGCGCTTCGATGAGCGGCAGCAATCCATCGCCGTGTTGCCGCCGCCGAGCACGATGACGCGCTTGCCGATCTTGTCGATATGGCCGAACGAGACGCTGGAGAGCCAGTCGATGCCGATATGGATGTTGGCGGCGGCCTCTTTGCGGCCGGGAATATCGAGGTCGCGCCCGCGCGGCGCGCCGGTGCCGACGAAGATCGCGTCATAGCCCTCGGCGAGCAGCGCCTTCAGGCTGTCGATGCGCTGGCCGAGCCTGAGCTCGACGCCCATGTCGGTGATGTAGCCGACCTCCTCGTCGATGATCGATTCCGGCAGGCGGAATTTCGGGATCTGGCTGCGGATCATGCCGCCGGCCTGGCTGTCGCCGTCATAGAGCACGCAGTGGTAGCCCAAGGGCATGAGGTCGCGCGCGACGGTGAGCGAGGCCGGCCCGGCGCCGATCAGCGCGACGCGCTTGCCGTTCTTGCGCGTCGGGATCGCCGGCAGCAATCCCTTGATGTCATCCTTGTTGTCGGCGGCGACGCGCTTCAAGCGGCAGATCGCCACCGGATCCTTCTCGACGCGGCCGCGGCGGCAGGCGGGCTCGCAGGGCCGGTCGCAGGTGCGGCCGAGAATCCCGGGAAAGACGTTGGACGCCCAGTTGACCATGTAGGCGTCGGTGTAGCGGCCCGCGGCGATCAGCCGGATGTATTCGGGAACCGGCGTGTGGGACGGGCATGCCCACTGACAATCCACTACTTTATGGAAGTAGTCGGGTACGCGTATATCCGTCGGCTTCAATGCGCGCCTCCTCCGGGATCCCAGCTTTCGCGCCGGACCCTTACTTCTCGGCCACCAGCTCGGCCTCGCTGTCGAGCGCGTCGGCGATGCTGACCAGCTCCCGCGAGACCTCGGGGATCGCCGTCAGCTCAGACAAGTCGCGGCAGCGTTGCGCAAGCGACCGGATCCGTTCCGCCTTCGCCCGCTCTGCCGTCCCGGATGCTATGGCAGTCATGGCGCCTCCCGCCCGCACCGGCATCCGGACTTGGGCGTCCGCCAACCGACACGGCGGCGTAATGTGCCCCATCGAGCCGCTCTCCGCAACCTCCGTCCACGCGACTCCAGGCATGCCGAGAGCGCGGCCGGGGATGGCCCCCGGCCGCGGCTAAACCCTTCATTTTCTATGGTCTTAGAGGGAGAGCCGGACGTCGACGTAGAGCGGCAGACCGCCATAGATCTTGCCGAGCGCGCCGAGCTCCTCGGCGAGCTCCGCGAGCGTCGCGCCGCGCCGCAGGTTGAAGGCGAGCGCGGCGTCTTCGAAGATCGCCATCACTCGGCTCGGCCGCCGCTTGGCCTCATCGCTCATCATCCGATCTCCCTGTCGTGCTCACCTGCGGTAAACCCCCCGACGGCGTGCTCGGCTCCGTAACATTTCGTGTCAATTCGTGTTGCTGTCGCGCGACGATCGGCGGAAAGGCGTGGAATAGCGCAAAAGAATGTGGCTGATTGTCGCGGCAAAGGCGCGCGCGGCGTCGTGACATTCGCCTGACGCGTGCTATCATTTTGCACGGCGACACGCGAGAACGCGGCGCCATAGTCGGGGGGCGGGGGATGACGCGGCGCAAGCTTCGGCCGGTAGCGCGGCTCTTCAGCAAAAGGCGGCCGCACTGGCCCCGCCTTGCCGGCGCGCTGCTGCTGACCTTCTCGCTCGGGGTCGCCGGCTTCGGCATCGCGACGGCCGTCTATCTCGAGCGGCCGGAGCCCTCGAAGGCGAGCGCCGCGGCGCAAATCCCCGCCGTCCAGCCTGCGCCGCCGCACGATCCCCTGGCCGCCGCCGCCGCCGTGCCGGTCCCAGCCGAGGCGCCGCCGCCCGCCCCGGCCGATTTGCCCGCGCTCGAGCCCCAGGCCGGCGCCACCCTCCCGCCGCAGGCCGGCCCACCGCCGCAGGAAGCGGCGCTCGAGCCCCCGCCCACCGCGCCGGCGCTAGCCGTCGCCGCCGCACCGGCCCCGGAAGCTGTCGCCGAGTCGCCGGCGCGGTATTGGGTCGAGTACGGCGCCTTTGCCTATGAGCCCAACGCTCTGCGCCTGCAGCGGGCACTCAACCGGCAAGGCTTGGCGGCGGTTATCGTCACCACTCATGGGCGGGACGGACGCAAGCTGCTGCGCGTGCGCTCGGCGCCGCTGCCTGACCTCGCGGCCGCGCGTCAGGCGGTCGACGAAGCCAGTCGCGCCTTGCGCGTCAGCGCCCTCCTCCATCGCGGCAGCCCCGCCGCAGCGCCCGCTCCGGTGGCGCAGTACCGGGTGCAGTTCGCTGCTTTTCTGAAGCCCGCACAGGCGCACCGGCTGAGCCGCGAACTCAGCCGCGGCGGCATCGCGACAAACGTATCTATGTTGCGAAGATCAGGCGGCAAGCCATTGTATTTAGTGCGATCTCTACCGGTGCCCGATCATGCGCAGGCGCTCGCCCTGGGCGAGCGCGCGCAGCAGGTGGCGCAGACCGGTTTCGTCATCGAGGTGTCGCTGCCGCATGCCGCCACCCCGCGCCAGGCGGCGCACCCGCCGCCGCATCACGTCGCCGATTCGCGCTAGTACCCCTCTCTGAAATATCTAGCCATGTGTGCCATGACGTGATTCTCTTGCTCCGGCAATCGTGACCCACTGTTCGTCGAAAAGGTCCGTGACATCGTCGGCCTCTACCTCGATCCGCCGGCCCACGCGCTGGTGCTGTGGGTTTCCTCGATCCTGCGGGGACACCACCGGCATCCAATCGTGACCCGACCCCATCGGCAAAAGGCGACGTTAATTCAAGAGCTTTGGCGCGACTCATTGGGGGGTCACGATTCGACGCATTACTAGACTCAATCTGCCGCCGCGGGATGCTGCGGTTGCTCAAGGAAAAATCGGAGCATCTCCCGCGCGGCGTCCGGCCCTTGCGGATCGGTATAGGAACCGGCGAGGCTGCCGCCCGACCAGGCATGACCGGCTCCGTGGATGACCCACTGCTCGAGGATCGCTCGCCCGCTCGCGTCGGCGTGGAGGGTGCGGCTGTAGGCATGTCCGCCAGGCACCCGACCGTGCTGTACCTTTGTCTGCAAATCCGTTGTCCCCATCGACCGGGCTATGACCTGATCACCGTTGCGCGGGTGCACCGTAGTGTCCTGATCCCCATGGAACACGATCGTTGGAACGTCCCGGCTGGATGCCCAATCACCCCCGTCGCCGCCGGATCGGCGTACGGCGGCACCCCCCTGCCGCATGGCGGCGAGCGCGGATGGTAAGTCGCTGGCGGCTCCGCAGGCGAGACCGGAATGCACGCCGATCGCCGCGTAAAGATCGGGGTAGCTCATTCCCATGATGGCGGCGGCGGCCCCACCGGCTGAGAGCCCAGCGACATAGACGCGCCGCGGGTCGACCGCGAAGTCGCGCATGACCTGCCGAGTGATGCCCGCAATCAGCGACGGCTCGCCCCGGCCGCGCTGCTGGTCGCCAGGGCTGAACCAGTTCCAACACTTCGAGGCGTTGGCGGAGGCGGCCTGCGCAGGATAGGCGACGAGGCAGGTGTGCTCTTCGGCGAGCGCATTCATGCGAGTGCCGGCGGCGAAGTCGTCGGGCGACTGGGTGCAGCCGTGAAGCATGACGACCAAGGGTAGCGCCTGCCCACGATAGCCGCTGGGGACGTAAAGCTTGTAGGCGCGGGTTCCCGCCTGGTTGCTGTAGGACCCCGCTACGAACCGTCCGCCATAGGGCACGACGTCTGGCGTGGGCGCGCGAGGCGGCTTCGCAAGGCCGCGGATTCCCGGTGTGGAGCCGATCCGCTTGATCCGATCGACGAAGCTACGTAGGACCCCGGGCACGTGCGGCCAGACCATTCGTCCCGCTGTGCCGTCGACGCGGCCGCTGGTGACGCTCGCGAACTCCTGCCCCCCGCGCGAAGACTGGGGATCCGTTACCTCAATCCTCTCTGGCACCATGTCAATGATACGAGAGGGGCGTCCGGCAGGTGCCTCCACAGTGTCGCCGATGGTGGTGCCGGACGCGGTGTCCGGAGCCGTCTCGCCTCGAACCAGGCGTTGCAGGAGCGCGGTTGCCTCGGTGAGACGGCCAGCGCGGGTGAGGCGGGTCGCCTCGAGCATGTCGGGGTGCATTCTGCATTTCATGTCCAGAGGTTCCTGTGCTGGGAAACCGGCAAGCGTCCTCGCGAGGAGGGGCTAATCCGTCTCCCGGTTGGAATGTCGTCGTCGGCGTCTGTTGGCGCGAGACGCGCGGCGCGAGCCGCAACCGGTCACCGAGTCCGGTCGGCGAGAGCGGCCTTGACCGCCGGGCTGGCGTGTAGCGCTCCCAGCACCGCGACCGAGGCGATCGTGGCACGGGCAAGCTCGGGCGTTACGTCCGCAGCAATGCTGGCAAGACCCAGCACCTGAATTCGGAGCATTTGTCCGGCTGTACGCACCGCTTCGAGGTCTTCACGGCTGTAGTGTCGCAGGCCAAGGTCCAGGCTCTTTCGGGATACCGACAGCTTTACCACGTCAGCGTGGCGTTCGAGCTGATTGCGGATTGCGGTGCGGATGAAGTCAGTACGGTTCGAGTAGAACCCCTCCCGCACCATCAGGTCGACTTGGCCGAGGTCGACATATCCCAGATTTATCGTGATTTTCTCGGAGTCGCTTACCTTCGGCCGCAGCTCACGTACATTATCAACCATCTATATGCCATCCGTACACCATCTTATTGGATGGATAAATAGTATCGGACGTCAGTCTGTCAAGAGGGGAGAGTCAGCACCGGTCGTCCAGCCAGGCCGGTGTTAACGCACCCGCCGGCCGCAAGCCCCGGGAATGCGGTCCCCGTCGCGATGCATCGCGTTCTGCCTTTTGGCGCTGAGCGTCTTGCGCATTCCTGGCGCGGTCTGGACGGATCCGTGCCGTCGTGACGGGATACTGCGTTTGATGGCAAATGACGGTGCCGATCGGCAAGAAGGCCGGCAAATGTTCAAATCATCATTCGATTTGCTGCTCGACGATCTCGCAGGAGTGCGCGCGGCGCCCCCACATGCCACCACGTCAGAAGCTACATCGGGATCTGAACAACGTATGGGTTTCGTTGGTTGCGCGCCCCCGCAACCAACGACAGTATCGCCGGATCCGCAACGGATCCGGCGGTCTTGCTTGCGCGCTACCGTGACTGAGTGAAGTCGGCAATGGTCGCGAGATCGCCAAAGTGTTCGATCTTAAGCACATTGTCGACAGGCATCAGAACGACCCAGTCGATGAAAGAGCGCTGGATGTCGTCTGTTTCGGCCACGCGCGGGCTCGTTCAAGGCTTCGATTGGATGCAGCGCATGCGGCGCTTGAAGATCGAAATGAAACCCTGATCAGCCGACATCGCACCGTGCGACCGCCCGCACATTTCTGCGGTGGTAACCCATCAGTCCGGCCCTGTGGATTATGCATTCGACCCGTGCTAACGTGATTGTTCAACGAGAGCGACTAGCAATGCTTCCTGAATTCCGGCGCCATCGGCATCGGGAAACGCTGCCGTCGGATCACTCGATCGGGGAGGACCTAAATGGACAAACCAACGACTGTCAGTCGTCGCAATTTCCTCAATACGCTCGGCGTTACCGTGGGCGGGACCGGTCTTGTCACCGCCGGATTGGTCGCGGGCCCGCAGATGGTCAGGGCTGCGGATCCCCCCAAGGGGCAAATCCCGGACAAACCATTCAAGACCGGACACATGACCTTCCTCAGCGGGCCGGCAGCGGTGCTGGGGGAGCCGTCATTGAAGGGGCATACGCTCGCGGCCGAGGAAATCAATGCCCAGGGCGGGCTGCTCGGCAAGCGTAAGATCGAGACCGTCACTGCGGACGAGAACGCCGGGACGGACGCCAACGTGAAAGAGCTTCGCCGGATGAAGCTCTCGGAAAATATCGACATGTTCACCGGCGTCATCTCGAGCGGAAACAGCCCGGCGCTGGGTCCGGTCTCCGAGGAACTCGGCTTGCTGACGGTCTTCGTCGACGGCTGCACCGACTTCCTGTTCGACAAGGCCGATCCCACCCCGAAATACGTCTTTCGCATCACCAACATCCAATCTGCGGACGGCATTACGGCGGCGATCGGTACGGCGCAGGCATGGCCCCAGGTGCGCAAGATCGCACACCTCCACCCGGACTACAGCTACGGTCGCAACGCCGCCGAGCACTTCACGCTGGCGGTCGAGCGGTTGCTGCCCAACACGCAGATCGTGTCGGAAAACTGGCCGGCGCTCGGCACCTCGGACTTCACCGCCCACATCACCAAGATCCTGTCATCGAACCCCGACCTGCTCTACACCTCGGTCTGGGGCGGCGACTATGTGGCGTTCTACAAGCAGGCGCTGCGCTACGGGCTGTTCGACAAGATGAAGGTCGCAACGACACTCGCCTTGGGCGTGGCACCACATGCCATCGGCAAGGATCACCCGGAAGGCGTCCTCGCCGGCGTCCATTCCAACTACCACTTCACGTTCCCGGCCGGCGACCGTTGGCCCATCAACAAGGATTTCGTGGCGCGCTACCACAAGCGCTGGGACGAATACCCGAATTTTCAGGCCGAAGGGGCTTACGTCACGCTGTACATGTTGAAGATGGCGATCGAGCGCGCCAACAAGCTCGCCGGGGGTTGGCCGACGGACGATGCGATCATCGGCCAGCTCGAGGGTCTCGGAATGGATGCCCCGTCGGGATATCTCTACATTCGCCCCGACAATCACCAAGGATACAAGGACGCGGTCACCGGCTTCAGCAAGAACGTCGCGGAATACCCATTCCCAGTGTGGGACCCCGACCGGATCATCACCATTCCGATTCGCAACATCACGGCACCGGCAAACTGGCCAAAACCGGGAACCACGCACAACGATTCGACCGCGGCGGCCAATTGGATCAAGACCACCTGGCCGACGGTGACTGGCTGAGGCAGGTTGACGTAACGCTCGGTAATGACCGCGCCCGCCCTCGCCCGGCGGGCGCGGCGGTTGCCGACCGGTGGGGGCGGAAGGCGTCACGAGAGCTTGTCCGACGACGATATGTATATGACGCTGGCCTGCACACGGCGCTCGGCCCTTGTCGGCGCGGCGCCGCGTGGTTGTTAGTAAGGATCGAAGGGTCGGACCGGTGTCGATACTGATCATTCAGATACTCAACTCGCTCCTTTACGCTTCGGTTCTCTTCCTTATCGCTGCGGGCCTCAGCCTGATCTTCGGGGTGATGCGGATCGTCAATCTGGCCCACGGCAGCTTTTTCGGCGTCGGCGCCTATATCACCGCCTGGCTGGTCGGCCACGCGGTCGGCATGGGCGTGCCGCCGATCTGGTTGTTCCTGTTGCTACCCCTAGGAGGGCTGGCGGTCGCGCTTATCGGGGCGGTGATCGAGCCTGTGCTGCTGCGGCCCTTTTATCGCCGCGCCGAGGAGTACCAGCTCCTCGTCACATTTGGCCTCCTGCTGATCGTCGAGGACATGGTGCGCCTCGTGTGGGGCGGACTTCCGCTGACCGCGGATACGGTGATGGATGCCGTTCCCAGCATCCGGATCGGCGGGCTCATCTATCCCGGCTACAATCTCGTTGTCATCGGCATCGGGCTCGCTGCGGCGATTGCCCTGTGGCTCTTCATCTATCGAACGAAGTTCGGCATCATGCTGCGGGCGACGTCCCAAGACCGGCGAATGGCCTCGGCGCTGGGGCTCAATGTCGGCAGGGTCTATGTACTGGCATTCTCGATCGGTTGCTTCATGGCGGGCCTTGCGGGCGCCGTCGTCGTTCCCGGGCATGCCGCAGTGCTGGGCATGGGTGTCGATGCACTGGTGCTTGCCTTCGTCGTCGTCGTGGTCGGTGGGCTCGGCAGTCTCAAGGGCGCCCTCATCGGAGCCCTCATTGTCAGCTTCGTCCGGACCGCGGGAATTCAGTTCTTTCCCGAGGTCGAATTGGCGGTGCTCTATCTTATCGCGGCGATCGTTCTGACGGTCAAACCGACAGGGCTTTTCGGAACCGCGTGATGAATCCAGATATCGCCTTGCCGCGAGCTCACCCCAATCTCTGGCCCTTCGCCGGCGCGGGGTTGGGCCTCATTGTGTTGCTTCTGGTGCCGAGCTTCGTCGCGCTTTATCAAATACAGCTACTGACCTATGGTCTTATCGCGGCCATCGCCGCGCTCGGCTTCAATCTGCTGCTCGGCTACACCGGCCTGCTGTCCTTCGGGCATTCCGCCTATTTCGGCGTCGGCGCCTACACCGTCGCCTTCCTGGTCCGGGGACTCGGCATCCACTCGATGGAACTCTACATCCTGCTTGGCCTCCCCATCGCCGCAATCGTGTCCGCGATCTTCGGCTATGTCTGCGTCCGGCATACGCGGATCTTCTTCGGCATCCTGACGCTCGCGCTGTCGCAGGTGCTGTGGAGCCTGGCGTACAAACTGTTCTGGGTGACCGGTGGCACCGACGGCCTGCGCGTTCCGCGTCCGACGCTCTTGGCTGGATGGCTCAGCTTCTCAGGGGCCGGCGGCTTCCAGCAATTCCTAACCTCCTACTACTATTACGTCCTGGGTGTTTTCGTCGTTGCCACTGTGCTCATGTGGGTGATCGTCCATTCGCCCTTCGGCAAGGCGCTCCAGGCTATCCGCGACAACGAGACCCGGGCGACCTTTCTCGGGTTGCGGGTGCGGCGCTTTCGGTGGGCCGCCTTCGTGTTGTCGGGAACTTTTACCGGGCTGGCAGGCATCCTGTGGGTCCCGCTCAACGGGCTTACCACGCCCGATGTGCTCTACTGGCCATTTTCAGGCGAGATCGTGTTCCTGACGCTGCTTGGGGGCTTTCGCAATTTCTTTGGTCCGATCGTCGGCGGCATCGCCTTCACCTTCATCAAGACCTATGCAGTGGCCACGACGTCATATTGGCAACTCTTGCTCGGCATTGTCCTCGTCTTCTTGGTGCTAACCTTGCCCACCGGCATCGTCGGAGCGCTTGACAAGATCACAACAAGATTGCGGGCCAAGGGGAATGCCTGACGTGATCCAGCTGCAGACGGTGGATCTGCGAAAGAATTTCGGCGATTTCCATGCCGTCGACGGAGTGAACTTCACCGTGCGCCAGGGCGAGTTCCTGTCCCTCGTGGGCTCGAACGGCGCAGGCAAGACCACGCTCGTCAATCTGATCAGCGGTCATTTGCAGCCGACCAGCGGCCAGATCCTGTTCGAGAATCGCGACATTACCTCTGCGCCGGTGAACACCCGCATCGAGGCGGGCATCGCTCGGAGCTTCCAGATCGTCAATCTCTTCGACGAGCTTTCCGTCTTCGACAACGTCGCGATTTCGATCTTCGCGCGCGACGGCAAGACTATGAAGATACTGGCGCTGGCCGGCCGCGACGACGATGTTCGCCGCGAAGCGCTCGAGGTGCTGAGTCTGTTCGGACTGGCGGGCAAGAGCGCGGTCCGGGCTGGCGGGCTCGCGCAAGGCGAGCGAAAGCTTCTCGATGTCGCGATCGCCTATGCATTGCGCCCGAAGCTCCTTTTTCTGGACGAGCCGACCAGCGGCGTCAGCACCCACGAGAAGGCCCAGATCATGGACACGGTGTCCTCGGTCGTGCGGTCCGGCGCGGTCACCGCCGTCGTCATCGAGCACGACATGGATGTCGTCTTCCGCTATTCGGATCGCATCGTAATGATGCACGAGGGCGTATTCCTCGCTGACGGCACGCCAGACGAGATCAGGGCGAACAAGGACGTTGCGAGCATCCTGCTTGGTGTTCCTCTCACCTCCTGACGCCATCGGCGGAGGACGCGCGTGCTGCTCGAACTCGACAAGATCAACACCTACCGGGGCCCGGCCCACGTCCTGCGCGACGTTTCGATCGACGTGAGTGATGGCGAAGTAGTCTCGCTCGTTGGACGCAATGGGGC
>JBKQTR010000111.1:0-19089 GCA_052143095.1 Allostellaceae bacterium | reverse complement strand
CGCCGCGACGGCGAGCCGCATATGCTCGCGCTCGACCGCGGCGTCGACATACTGATAGTCGATCCAGCGCCAGCCATGGGCGGCGATCTCGAAACCGGCCTCGACCATCGCCGCCGCCGCCGGCGGGTTGCGCTCGAGCGCCATGCCGATGGCGAAGACGGTCGCGGTCAGGCGCCGCTCGGTGAAAAGCCGCAGCAGCCGCCAGAAGCCGGCGCGGCTGCCGTATTCGTAGATCGATTCCATGCTTATGTGACGCACGCCGTAGAGCGGCTGCGCCGCGACGATCTCCGACAGGAAGGCCTCGGAGGCGGGATCGCCGTGCAAGATGCAATTCTCGCCGCCTTCCTCGTAGTTGATGACGAACTGCACCGCGAGGCGCGCGTTTCCCGGCCAGCGCGGATGCGGCGGCTTGCCGCCATAGCCGATCATGTCGCGGGGATAGCGCGCGCCCGCCGCCGCGGCTTTCGCGCCCGCCTTAGTCAAGCGGCGCCCCCTGGGCGATCCAGCGGCCGATGACGGCGCGCTCGTCCTCGGTCATGCCGGTCTTGTTGCCGAGCGGCATGGTGTCGGTCTCGACCACGCGCGCATGGATCTTGTCGGCGAAGCTCTTGATCTGCGCCGGCGTGTCGAAGGTGACGCCGTTGGGCGCCTCGGTGACGACGTCGTCGGTCGGCTTCGCCGAATGGCAGGCGGCGCAGCGCTCTACGATGATCGGCCGCACCGCGGAGAAGGCGACGCGCTGGCCGCCAAGCGCCGCGGCGGCCGTGGCGCGCTGATAGGCCGGGAGCGCGGTGAAGGCGATCAGGCCGATGAACGCCGCGGCGGACAGCGCGAGCACCCAGCCGCCGGCCCGGGGGTCGCGGTCGTGGACGTTGAGATAGTGGCGGACGCCGGCGCTGGCGACGAACAGGACGAGCAGGATGATCCAGTTGTAGGCATTGCCGTAGGTGCTGGGGAAGTGGTTGCTCACCATCACGAAGACGACCGGCAGGGTCATGTAGTTGTTGTGGGTCGAGCGCAGCTTCGCCTGCTGGCTCAGCGCCACATCGGGCTCGCCGCCCGACAGATTGATGCGGTACATCTGGCGCTGCGATGGCTGAATGACGCGCCAGACGTTGGCGGCCATGATCGTGCCGAGCAAAGCGCCGACATGCATATAGGCGGCGCGGCCGCTGAACACGCGGCTCAGCCCGAAGGCGACCGCGGCGAGCAGCAGGAACGAGATCGCCGTGGCCAGCGGCGGGTTGCGGCCGAGCGGCGAGCGCCAGAGGAAATCATAGACGAGCCAGCCCAGCGCCAGCGTGCCGAGGCCGATCAGCACCGCGGCGGGGAGCCCGATCGAGGTCTGCTCGGGGTCGATGAGGAAGACGCCGCCGCCGAGATAATAGACCACGATCAGCAGCAGGAAGCCGCTGATCCAGGTCAGGTAGGCTTCCCATTTGAACCAGTGCAGCGAGGGCAGCACCTCGGTCGGCACCATCAGCTTCTTCTCGACCTCGTAGAAGCCGCCGCTGTGGAACAGCCAGATCTCGCCGACGGAGCCGCGCGCCGCACCCGGTTTCGGGGTGAGGTGCGCGTCGAGCCAGATGAAGAAGAAGGAGGTGCCGATCCAGCCGATGCCCACGATGATGTGGAACCAGCGGATCAGCAGGTTGAGCCACTCAGTGATGATGCCGCTCATGACACCGCTCGTCCTTCGCCGCCACCGTCACGCGCCGCCGGGTCGCACCTTCGCCGCCGCGCGCGGCGCCGGGAGCGCGCCGGCTGCCGCCGCCCGCTTGCGCTGGATTCGCAAGCTCCGTGCCGGACGCGGCGCCGCGCCGCGCGCCGCGTCCCGGAAGACCTCGCGCAAATCGATGCCCGGGGGCGCGTCGGCCGGGCTCAGCCGCCGCTCGCAGCTCGCGAGATGCTCGGTCATCAGCTGGATCGCCCGCGCCGTGTCGCCGGCGGCGATGGTCTGCAGCACCTGGCGATGCTCATGCGCGGCACACGCCATCGGCGTCTCCCGGAGCGCGATGATCAGCGAAGTGCGCGAGACGAGATCGCGAAGGAAATCGGCGAGCACCTCGTTGCCGGCGACCCGCGCCAGCTCGAGGTGGAAATTGCCGGACAGCCGCACCCAGGAGCGCCGGTCGCCGCGGTCATGGGCGGCGCGCTCATCCTCGGTGATCCGCTCCAGCCGCGCCGCCTGCGCCCGGTTGATCACCTGGGCGGCGCGCGCGACGATCGCCGCCTCGACCACGCGGCGGGCCTCGAACACCTGCTGCGCCTCCTCGGCCGACGGGCTCGCCACCACCGCGCCGCGATTCGGCCGGATCTCGACGATCTTGTCATGGGCGAGGCGCAACAGCGCGTTGCGTACAATCGTGCGGCTCACGCCGAAGATCGCGCCGAGCGTCTCCTCGGTGAGCTTGGTGGAAGGCGGCAGCCGCTGCTCGAAGATCGCCGCGGCGATGCTCTCGTAGATAACGAGATCCGAAGGCATGCCGCGCCGGCGCAACGCCGCGGCCGGGAGCTTCCGGATCGCCTGTCGCCCGCGCGCACCGTTCAACAGGTGCCCCTTCGTCACTATCGGCTTCGCCATTGCGCCTCCCGGCAGGAGCGAATGTACCCGATTTTCTGCCGCAGGCAACGCGCCGTCGCCGTGGCGGCGGCGACGATCGCGCCGCTCGTCGCTCCGCGGCGCGGCTACCAGAATCCCTCATGGACGATGCGTGCCTCGTCCTCGAGCAGCGGGCCGACCACCTCGATGCGGCGCCGGCCGGCGCCGAGCACAAGGCGGCACTCGAGCGCCAGGGTCAGGTTCTCGGGATGCGGCCCGATCAGCGCGCCGAGCGCCGCCTCCGAGAGGCCGTAGACGACGCGACCGATCCCGGCCCAATAGGCCGCGCCGGCGCACATGGCGCAGGGCTCGGCGCTGGTGTACATCGTGCAGCGGCCGAGGAAGTCGGCGTCATAGGCGATCGAGGCGCGGGACATCAGATTGCGCTCGGCATGGCCGGTGCGGTCGCGGCTCACGACGCAGCTGTTCTCCGCTTCCATCAGCACGCTGCCGTCGGGCCCGACCAGGATGGCGCCGAAGGGATGGTTGCCGTTGGCGCGCGCGCGCGCGGCGACGGCGATGGCCTGACGCAGGAAACCATGGTCGCAGGCTCTCGCCGCGGGGTGCGTCGCCAAGGCTCAGCTCCGCATCTGCTTGGGCAGGCTCCAGGGGAACAGCAGGCGCTCGGCCAGCGCGACGAGGTGATAGAGGATGAGGCTGGTGGTCACCAGGATGGCCAAAGCGGCGAAAGCCTGCGGCACCTTGAAGAGCGAGGTCGAGAACAGGATGAGAAATCCCAGCCCCTTCTCGGCGGCGACGAACTCGGCGACCACCGTGCCGATCACCGCCAGCGTCACCGAGACCTTGAGAGCGCTGAAGATATAGGGCACGGCGTAGGGCAGGCGGATCTGCAGGTACTCGCGCCGCCGTCCCGCGCGCAGCGAGCGCGACAGCTCGATCAGCTCCTCCGGCGTCGCCCGGAGACCGGTGGTGGTGGAGATCACCAGCGGAAAGAACGTCACCATCGCGGCGATCACCACCCGGGGCAGGATGTTGGTGCCCAGCGCGACAACGATGATCGGCGCCACCGCGACGATCGGCGTCGACTGGATGACGACGAGGATCGGATAGATGGTCCGGGCGAGAAAGCGCGAGATGGTGAGCAGGATGGCGAGCGGCAGGCTGACGGCGATGGCGACGACGTAGCCGAGGATGACGATCTGCAGCGTCGCCCAGAGATGCCCCCACCATTCCCTGACGCCGAGCGCCGCGCCGGCGGCGACGATCGAGCTCGGCGCCGGCAACACATAGGGCGGCACGGCGAAGAAGCGGCAGCCCGCCTCCCACAGCGCCACCAGCAGCAGCAATGCGAAGAGCGGGCCAATCCGGTCGAGGACGCGGCGCCAGGACGCCACGCGCTCACGCCGCCTGGCGGCGGCTGAAGACCTTGTGGCGGATGTCGTTGGCAAGCTCATTGAAGATCGGCTCGGTCATGGTCTTGAGGCCGCGCGGCCGCGCCAGCGGGACGGTGATCACCTCGCGGATCCGGCCCGGCCGCGGGGTCATCACGATGATGCGGTCGGCCAGCAGGATCGCTTCGGGGATCGAGTGGGTGATGAACACCACGGTCTTCGGCCGCTCATGCCAGATGCGCAGCAATTCCAGGCTCATCTCGTCACGGGTGAGCGCGTCAAGCGCCGAGAACGGCTCGTCCATCAGCAGGATCTCGGGATCGTGCAGCAGCGAGCGGGCGATCGAGACGCGCTGCTGCATGCCGCCGGAGAGCTCGTCCGGCCGCTTGCGCGCGAACTCGGCGAGCCCGACCAGCTCCAGGAGCTCCTGCGCGCGCCGGCGCGTCGGCTGATCGACGTAGCCGTGCTTGTGCTTCATCGGAAAGGTCACGTTGGCGAGCACGTCGAGCCAGGGGAGCAGCGTCGGGCGCTGGAAGACGATGCCGATCTCGTCATGCGGCTCGGTCACCGTCTGGCCGTGGATCGACACCGTCCCCGAAGTCGGCGCCAGCAGCCCCGCGATGAGGCGCAGCAGGGTCGATTTGCCGCAGCCCGACGGGCCGATGACGGCGACGAACTCATGGCGCTCGACGGCAAACGTGATGCCGTCCAGCGCCGGCACCGTCCGCCCGTCGCTGGAGGTGAAGGCATGCCGCACGCCGGCGAAGCCGATGACCGGCGTCATGCCGTCACTTCGGCAGGAAGGCGCGGTCGACCAGGCTTTCGGGATCGAGCTTCTGCTCCGGATAGCCCTGCGCCTTGGCCACCCAGACCCAGGTCTTGCGCAGCAAGCCGGGTTCGAAGGCGCCGATGCCGTCCTTCTTGGCGATGTCGTTCTCGATCAGCGGAATGGAGGCGCGGAAGGCGGCGGCAGCGACGCTTGCCTCGAGCGTCGGTGCGGCGGCATGCACGGCCTCGCCGGCCTCGTCCGGATGCGCCACGCAGTAGTCGGTCGATTTGATCATGGCGCGAACGAAACGCGCGACCGCGTCGGGCTTCTCCTTGATGATCTTGTCGGCGGCGAAGACGGACAGCCCATAGCCGTCGAGCCCGAAGTCGGACCAGGGGATGATGGCGAGCTGCTTGCCGGCCTGCTTCAGCACGGCTTCGGTCGAGGGCGCGACCGTCACCCAGTTGATCGTCGCGTCGACCTGACCCGAGGCCAGCATCGGCGCCAGCGTGCCGGGATCGACCTTCAGCAGCTTGACGCTGCCGGGATCGATGCCGTTGGCGCTCAGCACCACCGGCCAGATGGTGTTCGACGAGGAGAAGGTCGCGGTCGCGATGCTGTGGCCGGCGACGTCCTTGAGCGCGGTGATCGGGCTGCCCTTGACCGTGAAGATCGCATCCGGCTGCTTGGTGTAAAGCGACATGATCGCCCGGACCGGGACCGCGCTTTCGGCCGCGGCGGTCATCAGCGCGCCGAGCCCGCCGGTGGCGAATTGCGCCGTGCCGGTCGCGACCTTGGTGATCGCATCCGAGCTGCCATGGCCGTTCTGGATGGTGACGTCGAGGCCTTCGGCGGCGAAGAAGCCCTTCGCGACGCCGATATAGGCCGGCGCCTTGTCGCCGCCGGGCAGCCAGTCGAGCTCAAGCACGACGCTGTCGGCGGCGCGCGCCGACGGTGCCGCGAAACCCGCCGCCAGGAGCGCGGCCGCGGACAAGACGCACAGGTAATGCCTCATCACCACCATCCCCGTTCCAGGATCGGCCCGTCAGCCGAAGAGAGTTTACCAGGAAATTGTATGCAAATTCTACGCCATCGCTTGCACGCTGCTATGCCTTGGGGTTTGCTGGACGGCGCGCGGCAATGAGGGCGGGACGGTGGCGCGAGGCGGCGGAGCTCTCTGGATCAAGGACCCGATGGCGATCCTGGCCGAGGGCGCCGAGCGCGGCATCGTCGTCGAGGATGGCTGGATCACCGAGCTGGTGCCGGCCGGTCGCGTCCCGGCGACGGACGCCGCGGCGTTCGATGCCGGCGGGCATGTGGTGCTGCCCGGGCTGATCAACACGCATCATCATTTCTACCAGACCCTGACGCGCAGCGTGCCGGCGGCGATCGACGAGGAGCTCTTCGGCTGGCTTACCACGCTCTATCCGCTCTGGGCGCGGCTCACGCCCGACGCGCTGGAGACCGCGGCGACGACGGCGATGGCGGCGCTGCTGCTCTCGGGCTGCACGACGACGACCGATCACCATTACGTCTTTCCGCCGGGGCTCGAGCAGGCGATCGACAGCGAGGTGGCGGCGGCGCGCGCGCTCGGCATCCGGGTGGTGCTCACCCGCGGCTCGATGAACCGCTCGCGCCGCGACGGCGGGCTGCCGCCGGACGGCATCGTGCAGGACCAGGATGTCATCCTCGCCGACAGCCAGCGGCTGATCGATGCCTATCACCAGCCCGCGCCCGGCGCCATGGTGCAGATCGCGCTGGCGCCGTGCTCGCCCTTTTCGGTGACGCGCGGGCTGATGGCGGAGACCGCCGCTCTCGCCAAACGCTGCCGCGTCCGGCTGCACACGCATCTCGCCGAGACCGCGGATGAGAACCGCTATTGCCAGGAGGTGCTGGGCTGTCGCCCGCTCGACTATCTCGAGCAGTGCGGCTGGCTCGACGCGCCCGTCTGGCTGGCGCACGGCATCCATTTCGCTCCGGCGGAGATCGCGCGCCTGGCGCGGGCGGGCATCGCCGTCACCCATTGCCCCTGCAGCAACCAGGCGCTGGCCTCGGGCGCCTGCCCGGTCTGGGAGCTGGAGCAGGCGGGGGTGACGGTGGGGCTCGGGGTCGACGGCTCGGCCTCCAACGACAGCTCGAACCTGATCCAGGAGGTGCGCGCGGCCTTTCTGCTGCAGCGCGGCCGCTCCGGCGTCACGCGCATCGGCCATCGCGACGCGCTGCGCTGGGCGACGGCGGGGTCGGCCGCCTGCGTCGGCCGCGACGAGCTCGGCCGCATCGGCCGCGGCAAGGCCGCCGATCTCGCCCTCTTTAGGCTCGATGGCCCGAATTTCGCCGGCTTTGGTGACCCGGTGGCGGCGCTCATCCGCTGCGGCGCGCATCGCGCCGACCGGGTGATGGTCGCCGGCCGTTGGGTCGTCGAAGATGGCGCGATCCCAGGCCTCGATCTGCCCGCCCTGCTCGAGCGCCAGCAGCGTTTCGCCCGCGCGCTGCAGGCTTAGGACCTGCACTGGGCGACGCGGAAGCGGTCAGCGACTGCGCGATTCCTAATCAGACGGCGAAGCCTGGCGGGTCGTTCGATCCCGCAGGGAGAATGGCCGCCCGCATCCCAGTCCCGCGCCAACGCGCCTTGTCCGGCCGGTCCCGAGGTGGAATGCTGCGGCAAACGCCGAGGAAACACCGTCCCACAGGAGCGTCCCATGGCCACCGCACCCGTGCAGCCCCCCACCCTGTCGCTGGCCGAGCGCGACCGCCGCTGGGCGCGCCTGCGCCGCTTGCTGCGCGAGCGCGGGCTGGAGGGCGTGCTGCTCGCCGGTTTCCGCGCGCGGGAAATGTATGAGAGCTACGTCAGCGACGATTACAACGAGGGCTGCGTCATATTTCCGCTGGAAGGCGAGCCGGTCGTGATCACCTGGGCGCTGCTGCGGGTGATGCGCGCGCGCTGGTCGGCCGAGCGCGGCAACACGCTGTGGGTGAGCGATTATCGCGTGGCGACCAGCGGCACCGCGGTGGCCGAGATCATCACGGAGAAGGGGCTGGCGCAGAGCCGCCTCGGCGTGGTCGGCCTCGCCTCGCAGGCGCCGACGGAGATTTTCGGCGCCATCCCGGCCAATTTCTGGCTGGAATTCTCCGCCGAGCTGCCCAAGGCCCGGTTCGAGGACATCTCCGAGGAGATGAGCCATCTCATGCTCGTCAAGAGCGACGAGGAGATGGCGCAGGTTCGCTATGCGGCGAAAGCCGCAGAGGTGGCGTGCCGGGCGATCGTCGAGATGACCGCGCCGGGCGTCGGCGAGGAAGTCATCTTCGCCGAGGCGACGCGCGAGATGCTGCGCCACGGCATCGGCCTGCGCTATCCGATGATCGTGATGAATTCCGGGCCGCACACCCTGTCCTGGGGACCGCCGCGCTGGACGACCCGCGGCGAGGCGCCGCGGGTGCTGGCGCGCGGCGATCTCATGCAGGCCGAGCTGATGCCGATGTGCGGCAATCAGGAGGTCCAGGTGCAGATGACCGTGGCGCTCGATCCGCTGGACGAGACGAACCGGACCTGCGAGCGCGTCGCCCGCGCCTCCTACGAGGCGGGGCTCAAGGCGCTGCGGCCGGGGATCGCCTTTTCCGAGCTGGTCGCGGCGATGGAGGAGCCGCTGAAGCAGGCGGGCTGCTGGGCCTATACGCCGCTCGTGCACTCGCTCGGCCCGCATTTCCTGGCGGGCCGCACGCGCATCAACATGGAGAAGCTCGATCTCGGCGTGCGCTTCGTCGGCGCGCCGGCGGCGCGCGAGCGCCACGCCATCCTGCAGCCCGGCATGGTCTTCGCCTTCGAGCCCAATGCCTGCCTCGACCAGCACCGCGTCAATATCGGCGGCACGGTGATCGTCACCGAGGATGGCTGCGAGGAGCTCAACCAGATCCCGACCGAGGTCGCGCACAAGCAGTAGTGGTGCGGGGCGCACGGCCGCGGCTTCGGTGCCGCCGGCATGGTCTGACCCGGCCGCGCGGCTGGGTGCAACAGCACCGGCATTTCAGTATCCTGACCGGCGATGCGGCGCCGTGGCGGCGGGTTTGCGCTGCGTCTAGACTGACAAAAAACCGCCGCTGGGAGGCTCTCATGGCTGCCGGGATTGCGACCGTTGCCGATATTACACGCCACCACGCCAAGGCGCGGCCGGACCGTGTGGCGCTGCACTACGAAGGCGAGACGATCACCTATGCCGAGCTCGACCGGCGCGCCAACCGGGTGGCGCAAGGGCTGCTCGCCGCCGGGATCGCGCCGGGGATGCGGGTCGCCATCCTGGCGAAGAACAGCCCCGCCTTTTCGGCGCGGCCAAGGTCGGCGCGGTGATGGTGCCGGTGAATTTCCGCCTGGCGCCGCCGGAAATCGCCTTCGTGGTCAACGACGCGGCGGCAGCACTGCTGTTCGTCGGCGCCGATTTCTATCCCGCGGTCGAGAAAGTCGCGGGCACACTGGAGAGCGTGCGCGAGATCATCGCGCTCGACGGCAAGCACGCAGCCTGGCCGGATTACCAGGACTGGCGCGGGCGGCAGAAGGCGCAAGATCCGCATCTGCCGATCGCTGCGCGCGATTGCGCCATCCAGATGTATACCAGCGGCACCACCGGCCATCCCAAGGGTGCGCAGCTCAGCCACGACAATCTCCTGGCGCTGCTACCAGGCGCGCTCGAGCAATGGGGCAATTGGCATGACGGCGACGTCAACCTGGTGTGCATGCCGCTCTTCCATATCGGCGGCAGCGGTTGGGGACTGGTCGGGCTCTATCGCGGCGTCGAGAACGTGCTGACCCGGGACTTCGATCCGCCGGCGATCCTGCGCATCATCGAGCGGCAGCGCATCACCAAGGCGATCTTCGTGCCGGCGATGATGCTGTTCCTGCTGCAGGCGCCGCAAGCGCGCGACACCGATTTCTCCTCGCTCGAGCTCATCGTCTACGGCGCCTCGCCGGCACCGCTCGATCTCATCCGCAGCGCGCTCAAGGTGTTCGGCTGCGGTCTCGCCCAGGTCTACGGCCTGACCGAGACCACCGGCGCCATCACTTATCTCCCCCCGGAGGACCACGGCGAGCATGCGATCGAGCGGATGAAATCCTGCGGCAAGCCGATGCGGGGCGTCGAGATCAAGGTGGTCGACGCCGTCGGCGCCGTGCTGCCGCCAGGCGAGGTCGGCGAGGTCGTCTGCCGGACGCCGCAGGTGATGCTGGGCTATTGGAACCTCGAAGAGGCGACGCGGCGCTCGATCCGCGACGGCTGGTTCCATTCCGGCGATGCCGGCTATATGGACAAGGACGGCTATCTCTACATCTATGACCGGGTCAAGGACATGATCGTCTCCGGCGGCGAAAACATCTATCCTGCCGAGGTCGAGAGCGCGCTGTTCGGTCATCCCGCCATCGCCGACGTGGCGGTGATCGGCGTGCCGGACGAGCAATGGGGCGAGGCGGTGAAGGCGATCGTGGTCAAGAAGCCGGAGGCGGCGGTGAGCGTGGCGGAGCTGATCGATTTCGCGCGCGAGCGCATCGCCGGCTACAAGGTGCCGCGCTCGGTCGATTTCGTCGCGACGCTGCCGCGCAACCCCTCGGGCAAGATCCTGAAGCGCGAGCTGCGCAAGCCCTATTGGCAGGGCCGCGAGCGGCAGGTCAACTGAAGCATGGCCGAGATCGTCTATGCCGCGGGTCTGCCGCATGCGCCGGCTCTGGTCGGCCTCTTCGAACAGGCGCCGGCCGAGACGCAACTTGTGGTGCGTCAGACCTATGACGGGCTGGTGCAGGAGCTCGACCGGGCGCGGCCGGACGTGCTCATCGTCTTCGCCAACGACCACCTCGCCAACAGCCGCATCCGGGCCTATCCCGATTTTCTCATCGGCATGGCGCAAGAGCATCGCGGTCCCTTCGAATGGTTCAAGCCGTGGATCGGCTGCCGCGATTACGCCGCCAAGGGCGAGCCGGCGGTGGCCGAGGCGCTGTTCCGCGGCATGACCAGGCGCGGCATCCGCATGAACGCCGAGCGCGCCAACCTCAAATTCGACGACAACATCTCGGTGCCGACCGTGCTGATGGATCTTGACAAGCGCGGCATTCCTCTGGTGCCGGTGATGCAGAACTGTACCGTGCCGCCTTATCCCGATCAGCAGCGCTGCTATTTCATCGGCGAGGCGCTCGGCGATCTCATCGCGCGCGACCTGCCCGCCGGACTGCGCGTCGGTCTCATCGGCTCCGGCGGCTTGAGCCACGAGCCCGGCGGCGCGCGCTATTACGTTATCGACGAGGAATTCGACCGATGGTTCCTCGATCTCTGCTGCGCCGGCGATCATCGCCGCTTGCGCGAGGAGCTGACCATCGAGCGGATGGAGGCGGCGGGCTCGGGCGGCACCAGCGAGCTGCTCGCCTGGGTGGTCGTCATGGGCGCCATCGGCGAACGCCGCGGCCGCTCCTTCGGCTATGCCATCCACAGGGAGTTCCGCTGCGGCATCGGCGCCGTCGCCTGGGAGCTGGGGTAACGCCGTGTCGCCAGCAGATGAGCCCCAACGTTCCTCCATCGTCATGCCCGGGCCGCCCGCAGGGCGAGTCCCGGGCATCCACGTCTTGCAACGAGCGCGTCGCACGACGTGGATGCGCGGGACAAGCCCGCGCATGACGACGGAAGAGTGTCGACGAGCAGCGTCCTTGCCACCGTTTTCCTTCAACCGGACAGCCGGGACTCGGCCTTTGGCCGGCCTGCCTTCGCCGAAGCGAAGCCGCTTCGGCTTCGCGCAGGCAGGCCCGGCCATGACGGCGGGCGGAAATCGGATGTTTGAGTCGGAGCATCAGGAGCGTGCAAGATGGGCCTGTTCAAGACGTTCGATCCGACCTTGGCCGGGCACGATCTCGTCCAGGATCTGAAATGGGACGCGACGCTGCGCCGCGAGTTCGAGCGCGACGAGGCGTCGGTGCTCGACCGCTATGCCTTGCGTCCGGCCGAGCGCAAGGCGATCGAGGCGCGCGATTTCCGTGCGCTCTACGATCTCGGATTCCACCCCTATCTCGGCGGGCAGCTGGCGCGGCTGATCTACGGCAACGATGCCGGCAGTGGTGCCATCCTCGCGGTCGACAAGCTCGTGCAGTCGCTGCAGCGGAAATCATAGGGAAGAGGGGAGGCAGTCATGGGTGTGATCAGCGAGCTTTTCGAGCGCGGCCTTGCCGTGCGCAGCGCGGTGCTGGGCCGCGCCCATGTCGAGCGCGCACGCCAGCGCGCCAACGCGCTCACCGAGGATTGGCAGACCTTCATCACCGAATATGCCTGGGGCGGCATCTGGACACGGCCGGGCCTGGACCGTAAGACGCGCAGCATGCTGACCATCGCGCTGCTCACCGCTCTCGGCCAGGAGGAGGAGCTGAAGCTCCATCTCCGCGCCACGGCCAATACCGGGGTGAGCCGCGACGAGGTCAAGGAAGTGCTGATGCATACCTCGGTCTATGCGGGGGTGCCGGCGGCGAACTCGGCTTTCGCCCATGCCCGCGCCGTGTTCGAGGAGATGGACAAGGAGAAGGCGAATGGTTGACATCACCGGCTACCGTCGCGAGAAGCCCGGCAACCATCCGCCTTATTACTATCCCGGCTACACTAGCACGGTGAAGCGGGCGCCGCGCCGCGCGCCCATCCGCCTCGAGCAGACCCTCACCGAGACTACGGGCCCGACCTTCGGCGGCGGCTGGGAGGGTCCGAACCAAGCCGATCTGACCCGCGCCGGCAAAGGCGCGCCGATCGGCGAGCGCATCATCGTCGCCGGCCGCGTGCTCGACGAGGACGGGCGCCCGGTTCCCGGCACGCTGGTCGAGCTGTGGCAGGCCAATGCCGCCGGGCGCTATCTGCATGACGGCGACCAGCACGACGCGCCGCTCGATCCCAATTTCGCCGGCAAGGGCCATGTCGTCACCGACGCCGAGGGGGGCTACCGCTTCCTCACCGTGAAGGCCGGGGCCTATCCCTGGCGCAACACCTATAATGCCTGGCGGCCGCAGCATCTGCATTTCTCCATCTTCGGCCCGGCTTTCGTCACGCGGCTGGTGACGCAGATGTATTTCCCGGGCGATCCGCTGCTGCCGCTCGATCCGATCTTCAACAGCACCGCGGATGCGGAGGCGCGCGACCGGCTGATCTCGATCTACGATCCCGAGCTGAGCCAGGCCGAATACGCGCTCGGCTATCGCTTCGACATCGTGCTGCGCGGCCGCGGCCAGACACCGATGGAGCGCTGAGATGCGGCACATTCCGACCGCCTCGCAGACGGTGGGGCCGTATTTCAGCGTCGGCCTCACCCGGCCCGAGCTCGCCGATCTCACCCAGGGCGGCAAGGCCAAGGGCGAGACGATCGTCATCGAGGGCCAGGTGCGCGACGGCGATGGCGCGCCCATCCCCGACGCGATGCTCGAGATCTGGCAGGCCAACGCCGCCGGCAAATACGCCCATCCTGAGGATGTCCAGGAGAAGCGGGTCGACGCCGGGTTCACCGGCTTCGGCCGCGCTTTCACCGACAAGCAAGGACGCTACCGCTTCACCACCATCCGCCCGGGCGCGGTGCCGGGGCGCGGCAACGCGCTGCAGGCACCGCACATCGCCATGACGGTGTTCGCCCGCGGCCTGCTCAAGCACCTGGTCACGCGCATCTATTTCGCCGATCTCGCAGCGGCCAACGAGGCCGATCCCGTGCTGAGCGGGATCGAGGATCCCGCCGCGCGGCAGTCGCTGCTGGCGAAGCCGGTGAACGGCGCCACGCCCGCCTACCGCTTCGACGTGGTGCTGCAAGGCGAGGGAGAGACCGCCTTCTTCGACGTCTGATGCGGGAGACCAGAGAGATGAGCGTCAACCCCGCGGATAGCATCGTCTTCGGCGGCCTGTTCGGCAGCGATGCGATGCGCGCGCTGTTCTCCGAAGCGGGCTTCGTGCAGAAGATGCTCGAGGTCGAGGCGGCGCTGGCGCGCGTCGAGGCGCGGCTCGGCATCATCCCGCCGGCAGCGGCGCAGGCGATCACCGCCGCGGCGAAGGTGGAGCGCGTCTCGCTCGCCGAGATCGGCGCCAGCACGCGCAGCGTCGGCTATCCGGTGGTGGCGGTGGTGAAGGCGCTGGGCCGCGCCGCCGGCGGCGACGCCCAGCGCTATGTCCATTGGGGCGCCACGACGCAGGACATCATGGACAGCGCGCTGGTGCTGCAGATGCGCGACGGCTTGGCGCTGATCGAGGCGAGGCTGCGCGAGATCATCGCCGCGCTTGCCGAGCAGGCGCGCCGGCATCGCCGCACGGTGATGGCTGGCCGCACGCATCTCCAGCACGCGCTGCCGATCACCTTCGGCTACAAATGCGCGGTGTGGCTGGCGCCGCTCGTGGATCACCTGACGCGGCTCGACGAGGTGCGGCGCCGCGCGCTTTGCGTGCAGTTCGGCGGCGCGGTCGGCACGCTCGCCTCGCTCGGCGACAAGGGCCGCGCCGTGACCGAGGGGCTGGCGGCCGAGCTCGGCCTCGCCGCCCCCGACGCGCCCTGGCACGTCAATCGCGAGCGCGTCGTCGAGGTCGCGTCGCTGCTCGGCATGCTCTGCGGCAACCTCGCCAAGATCGCCACCGACGTCATGCTGCTGATGCAAAGCGAGGTCGGCGAGGCGTTCGAGCCGCATCAGAGCGGCCGCGGCGGCTCCAGCACCATGCCGCAAAAGCGCAACCCGATCGCCAGCGAATATATCCTCGCCGCTCAGCGCGGCGTGCATGCGCTGGTGCCGATGATGTTCTCTGCCATGGCGCAGGACCACGAGCGCGCCACCGGGCCCTGGCAAAGCGAATGGCTGGCGATGCCGCAGATCTTCGTGCTGAGCGCCGGGGCGCTGGAGCATGCGGCGGCGCTGACCGAGGGCCTCACCGTCGATGCCGCGCGGATGCGGCGCGGGCTTGCGCTGCATGAGGGGCTGATCATGGCCGAGGCGGTGATGATGGCGCTTGCCGAGAAGACCGGGCGCGACGCCGCGCATCATGCGGTGCAGAAGGCGTGCGACCGCGCGATCGAGCAGAAACGGCCGCTGGTCGACGTGCTCGCCGAAGACGCCGCCGTCGCGCCGCATCTCGATCGCGCGGCGCTCGAGCGCCTCACGGATCCCGCAGGCTATCTCGGCGAGGCCGATGCGGTCATCGACCGCGTGCTGGCACGGGCCAGCGCGGCGCTCGCCTAGGCTGGCCTCTATCTGCGATTGAGCGCGCCCAAGAGGCCGGTCAAGGTCGGCGCCGGGCGTTTTGCCTTGAGCCGGCGCCGGGCGATGATCGGCGCGCTGGCGGCGATGCGCTTGCGCACGGCGGCGTCGAGATCGTCGAAGCTGTCGCACGCCTCGTCAAAGGCGTCCTTGCTGCGCTCGCGCAGCAGCCGCTGCAGGCTTGCCACCGCCGGCGCGTCGCGGCCGAGCTGGCGCACGGTGGCCGTCGCCAATACCGCGACAGCCTTCGCACCGTCCCTGTCGAGCCAGTCAGCCAATGTCCTCTCCTTTGCGCCCCGAGCCTAGCGCCCGAGCGTTAAGAAAATGCGCACCGGCGCTCACCGCCCCCGCCGGCGATGCCGGACCGGCAAACAAGGTTAATAGGGCGCTCCGCATCGGGCAGGGGGCGAATTTTGTGCCGGTGCCACCGGAACTGGTGATACCCTTTCGCAGTTGGGAAGAAGACAGCGCTCGCGGCCACACCCGCTGAAGTGCTGCGGGCAATCCCCGGGGCAGCAGCAACATGCCGGTCGGGCAGGCGGCCGGCCCGTCGACGGCGGTGGCGGTCGTCGCGGTCTGACGGTGCGCCGTATCGGGGGCGAGATTCTTGGCGAGAGGGGATGCGGAGCCGGCGGCGCGCCGGCCGCGACCTGCGTTCACGGGTGTGCGGCAGATGATCGAGGCGCGAGAACAGCAGCCCGCGATTCCTGCATCGGCCGGCGAGGCTGCCGGCGGCCGCGCTACCCCTGCGCTTTTCGCAAGGCCGCCTTCCAAAAATAGCCTAGCTTATAATAAGCAGGATTACTATCTCTGGGCGATGACCCAATCCCCTTGGGACCGCAGCTTCGGCTTCCTGCTGCACGACATCGCCCGGCTGATGCGCAAACGCTACGACCAGCGCGCAAGGCCGCTCGGCCTCACCCGGGCGCAATGGCAGGCGCTGACGCATCTCCAGCGGCATGAGGGCATCAACCAATCCGGCCTCGCCGAGCTGCTGGAGCTCGAGCCCATCACCATCGCCCGCCTCGTCGACCGCATGGAAGAGGCCGGGCTGGTGCGGCGCCGCGACGATCCCGCCGACCGCCGCGCCCATCGCCTTTACCTCACCGAGCGTGCCCGGCCGGTGCTGGAGCAGTCCCGGGCGCTCGGCGACGAGGTGCGCGCCGCGGCTTTCGCCGGCATCGCCGATGCCGAGCGCGAGCATCTCGTCGATCTGCTGGTGCGCGTGCGCGGCAACTTGTCCGAGCGACGCGGCGCGCGGGCGCCGGAACAACAAGAAATAGCGGAGACGACAGCATGAGTTCGACGACCACCGACACGATCCGCGAGCGCGATCGCGCCGCAAGCCGGCGGCGGGTCTGGACGCGCGCGCGCGCGTTGCGCCTGGTGCTGATGATCGCGCTGCCGCTGGCGGTAGCGATCACCGGCGGCTGGTGGTATCTCACCGCCGGGCGCTACGTCTCGACCGACGACGCCTATGTCCAGGCCGACACCGTGACGGTCAGCAGCGACGTCGCGGGCCGCGTCGTCGCGGTCGAGGTGCGCAACAACCAGTATGTGACGGCGGGACAGGTGCTGATCCGTCTCGACGACCGGCCCTACCGTGCCGTGCTCGAGCAGGCCGAGGCGCAGCTTGCCAACGCAAGGCTGCAGGTCGAGGGACTGCGCGCGACCTACCGCCAGCGCCTCGCCGATCTCGCCGGAGCGCAGGATACGCTTGCCTATCAGCAGCGCGAATACGACCGGCAGAAAGCGCTGCTCGCCCAGCATGTGACCTCGCAATCGGCCTTCGACCAGGCGCAGAACCGCTTGGTCACGGCGCGCCAGCAGGTGGCCAGCCTCGACGGGCAGCGCGCCAATGTGCTGGCCGCCCTCGGCGGCAACGCCGATATCGCGACCGACGAGCATCCCATGGTGCGCCAGGCGCAGGCGCAGGTCGACCAGGCGAGGCTCAATCTCGGCTACACCGTCATCGCCGCCCCGGCCAACGGGATCGTGACCAACGTCGACAAGCTGCCGGTCGGCAACTACCTCACGGCCTCGACCCCCGCCTTCTCGCTGGTGGAGACCGACCAGCCCTGGATCGAGGCCAATTTCAAGGAGACCGAGCTTACCCATATGAAGCCCGGCGACCAGGCGACGGTCACCGTCGATGCCTATCCCGGTGTCGTCTTCCGGGCGCGGGTGGCGAGCCTCAGCCCCGGCACCGGCTCGCAATTCTCGGTGCTGCCGCCGCAGAACGCGACCGGAAATTGGGTCAAGGTGGTGCAGCGCCTGCCGGTGCGCCTGGAGGTGGAGGACGCACCTTCCGGCCAGAAGCTGAGCGCCGGCATGAGCGCCGATGTCGAGGTCGACACGCAGTATGAGAGCCCGCTCGCCCGCCGCCTGGCGGCGATCTTCTGAGGGCGGCGATGCCTGCGGCAACAGCCAGCGGCGCCGGCGCGGTGCCGAACCGCGTGCTGATCACCGCCTCCATCATGCTGGCGACGATCATGCAGGCGCTCGACACGACGATCGCCAACGTCGCCCTGCCCTATATGCAGGGCAGCCTGTCGACGGCGCAGGATCAGATCACCTGGGTGCTGACTTCCTATATCGTCGCCGCGGCGATCATGACGCCGGTGACCGGCTGGATCACCGGCCGCTTCGGGCTGAAGCGCGTCTTCCTGACCTCGGTCGCCGGCTTCACCGTCGCCTCGATGCTGTGCGGCGGCGCCAGCAGCCTCGGCCAAATGGTGGTGTTCCGCCTGCTGCAGGGCGTGTTCGGCGCGGCGCTGGTGCCGCTGTCGCAATCGGTGCTGCTCGACATCAACCCGCGCGAGAAGCAGGGGCAGGCGATGGCGATCTGGGGCGCCGGCATCATGGTGGGTCCCATTCTCGGCCCGTCGCTCGGCGGCTGGCTCACCTTCAACTACAATTGGCGCTGGGTTTTCTACATCAACCTGCCGGTCGGCATTCTCGCCTTTCTCGGCATCCTCGCCTTCGTCCGCGACACCAGGCGCGACCGCGGGCAGCGCTTCGATTTCCTCGGCTTCGCCCTATTGAGCCTCGGCGTCGGCGCATTGCAGGTCATGCTCGACCGCGGCGAGCAGGACGACTGGTTCGGCTCGCTCGAGATCATGATCGAATGCGCGCTGGCGGTCTGCGGCTTCTGGATGTTCACGATGTGGAGCAGCATCGCCGATCGCCCCTTCCTCAGCCCGGCGCTGCTTAGAGACCGCAATTTCCTCGGCAGCTGCATCCTGATCTTCATCGTCGGCATCATCCTCTACGCCACGCTCGCCCTGCTGCCGCCGATGCTGCAGGATTTGATGGACTATCCCGTGACCACCGCGGGCTTCGTCATGATGCCGCGCGGCATCGGCACCATGATCGCAATGCTCGCTGTCGGCCGGCTGATCAACCGCATCGACATCAGGCTGCTGCTGCTGTTCGGGCTCGGCGTCACCACCTTCTCGCTTTATATGATGACCGGCTACTCGCTGGAGATGGATTGGTGGCCGATCGTCTGGGCGGGCGTCATCCAGGGCATCGGGCTGGGCTTTCTCTTCGTGCCGCTCAGCACCGTCGCCTTCGCCACGCTCGACACCGCCTTCCGCCCCGAGGCCGCCGGCATCTTCAGCCTGGTGCGCAATGTCGGCGGCAGCATCGGCATTTCCATGGTCGAGACGCTGCAGGATAGGATGACGCAGATCGTCCATTCCTCGATGGCCGCGGCGGTGACGCCGTTCAGCCCGGGCCTGCATCTGCCGATGGTGCAGCGGCTGTGGAACTTGCACACCATGGCGGGGATGGCGGCGCTCAATCAGGAAGTGACCCGCCAGTCCGCGATGATCGCTTATATCGACAACTACAAATTCATGATGGTGATCACGCTGGCCGCGATCCCGCTGCTGCTGCTGCTGCGCCGCGGCCGCCAGGCTCCCGGCCCGGCGCATGCGATGGATTAGGCGAACTCGCTAGGACAACCCGGCCAGAGTGCTATCGGATTCACATATCTCGTAGCCCCTCCCCCCTTGAGGGGGAGGATGCCCGAGGGGTCCAAACCGGATACATAGGTGACATGGTAGACCGGCGACATGGGTAACAGGTCGACTCTTCGGCGGGGAGGATCTTGCCGATGGGAAAACCGGAGACCCGAGCG